>JBKHXL010000073.1:0-34272 GCA_046566045.1 Candidatus Limnocylindria bacterium | reverse complement strand
CCACGGCATCCAGCGAGCGCCGGACCTGCGTTGCGCCACCCCACTCGCCGGCGTGGACGGTGATGGCCAGCCCACCGTCGCGCGCGATGTCGAACGAGCGGGCGTGGTCGAGGGGATCCGGGAAGGCCGCTTCCGGGCCCGCCAGGTCCCACCCGATGAGCCCTCGATCGCTGAAGCGGACGGCCGCCTCGGCCAGCCCGGCGTTGTCCGCGGGTGCGTGCGAGCGCAGCGCCGTGCAGATGAGGCGCGCGACGGTCCCGGTCCGGCTGGCGGCCTCCGCCGCCCCGGCGCAGACCGCGTCGATGCCTTCCTCGAGTGGCAGGCCGCCCATCGTGTGGAGCAGCGGGCCCCAGCGGATCTCCACGTAGCGGACCCCGTCTGCCGCCTTGGCCTCGACCAGCTCGGCCGTGATGCGGTGCAGCGCCGGGGCGTCCTGCATGAGCGCGATCGGCAGGTCGAAGGCGCGCAGCAGCTCCGCCTGCGAGGCGCACGGCATCGGTGCGATGAGCGCCCGCGACATGCCCAGCCAGTCGCGTGGCGCATCGACGCCGCGGGCGCGCGCCAGCTCGAGCGCCGTGTCGACCCGCAGCGAACCGTCGAGGTGGAGATGGAGCTCCGCCTTGGGCATCGCGGCGAGCAGGCGGCGGACGGCCGCGCGGTCGCCATCGGTCGTCGGGTCGAGCATGCGCCGATGCTACGATCTCCACGGTCGACCTCGCCCGGGCCGTGCGCGCGGCGCATCCGTGTGGGTCGGTGGGCCGAACGGACAGGCGACGCCGCCACGTTCGAGCGGCCACGAGCAGGCAGGTCCCCATCATGTCCACCGTCCTCGTCACCGGCGCCAGCGGGTTCGTCGGGAGCCAGATCGTCCCCGCCCTCATCGAGGCCGGTCATCGCGTCGTCGCCCTCGCGCGCAGCGCGACGGCCGGCGAGGTCGTGCTCGGGCGCCTGTCGCCTGCCCAGCGCGAGGCGGTGGTCATCCGCCAGGGCGACGTGACCCGCCCCGACACGCTGCCCGGCGTCATGGCCGGCGTCGACGCGGTCGTCCACCTCGTGGCCATCCCGCGCGACTACCGCGGCGGTGCGGACCTGCGCCTGGTGAACACGGAGGGCACGCGCGCCGTGGTCGCGGCGATGGGAGCGGCCGGCGTCCGGCGCCTCGTGCACATGGGCGCGATGGGGGTCGCGGACGATCCGGCCCTGCACTACGCCAGCTCGAAGGCCAGGGCCGAAGCGCTGGTCCAGGCCTCCGGTCTCGAGTGGACGATCCTCAAGCCGTCGCTCCTGTTCGGGCCGGGCGACGGATTCTTCAACATCATCGCCAACCTCGTCCGGATGTCGCCGGGCGTGGTGCCCGTCCCGGGCGACGGGAGATCCCGCTTCCAGCCGCTCCACGTCGCGGACGCGGCGCGCGTCTTCGCCGCCGCCGTGGGCGACCCCACCACCATCGGCGGGACGTTCGAGCTGGGCGGCCCGCGCTACTGGACGTACCGGGAGATCACCCGGGAGGTCCTGTCCGCGCTGGGCAAGCGACGCCTGATCATCCCGATGCCGATCCCGCTCATCTCGCTCGTTGCCGGCCTGGCCGAGCTCGTCCGCCTGCCGTTCCCCGTGGCGACCGACCAGCTGCGCCAGCTCAGGCTCGACAACATCGGCGCCATCGGCCTCATCCCCGAGCGCTTCGGGTTCGAGCCGCGCCCGATGGAAGGCGCGCTCGGCTACCTCCGCGACAGGCCAGCCGCCCAGCCCGTCGGTGCCCCCGCATGACCGATCCGGGATGCCGATCACGCGCATCCTGACCGCGGGCGCCTGGGCGCTCGCGGTGATCCTCGTCTCGCTCGGATCGGCCGGACTGGTCAGCGTCATCGACGCCCCCCGGGCGGGCACGACCGACCCGGCCCTGACGGCCGCCGGCGACGCCCGCCTGGCCCCCATGCTGGACGCCGCCGAGGCGGAGCTCGGGCTCGTTCGCGCCGACGTCGAGGCGCTGTCGGCCGCCGCCCGCCGCGCGCTCGCGGCGCTGGCCGGGTCCGACCTCGACGAGGTCGAGGCCGCCGTGACCGAGGGCGACGGGCTGATCGCCGCCGTCCGGATCCGATCAGCCGCCCTCGCCGCGGACCTCGCCGCGATGCCGATCGTCGGCAGCCCGACCGCCGAGTTCGAGCTGTCGCCCGAGGTCCGCGCCCGGCACGCCCGGCTGGCGGCCGCGATCGGCGCGACCGACGGCCTCGATGCGGCCTGGTCGCGCCTGACCACGAGCTCGCTGTCGGCCAGCCGGCTCGCGTCCGCGCTCGACGCGCACGTGGAGGCGGTCGCCCGGGCGACCGCCCTGGGCCGGGATGGCGCGTTCGACCGGGCGCTGGCCGCGCTCGACGAGGCCGCCGCGCAGATGGCCACGGCCCGCGAGCTGCGCGACCTTCTCGCCCGGACCGTCGAGGTCTCGACGCTCGATGCGTGGCTCGATCGAAGCGAGGCCTACGACGCGACGCTGGTGGAGCTGTACGGCCTCCTGCGCGACAGCGACGGCCGGATGACCGACGCGGTCCGTGCGGCGGTCGCGGCCGAGGAAGCGGCCCGGGACCGACTCCCGCCGGACCGGCGCGCCATGGTCGTGATCATGGCCGACATCGGCCGGGGCGGGATGAACGGCGCGGTCATCGCCATCGAGGAGGCCCGCGGGGCGCTGGTCGAGGCCCTTCGCACCGACTCCTGAACGCCCGCCGGCGGGCTACACTGACGGCCACATCCGGGCGCCGCACATCGAGGGCACCGCGGGGCGGCGACCGCTTCCCATGGAGGTTCCAGCCACGTGCAGTTTCGTGTGGTCACCGACCAGCCCTGGGACGTCGCAGCGGACGTCCTCGTCATCCCCGTCGCGGCGGAGCCCGCGTTCGATGGGCCCCTCGGCGAGCTGGACCGGCGGTCCGGCGGCGAGCTGTCCGCCCTGGCCGACTTCGGCGAGCTGCGGGGCAAGCGCTTCGCCACCTCGCTGAGCGCCAGCGGCGACCTCCCCGCCGGCAGGCTGCTGGTCGTGGGCATCGGCGACCCGGCGACCCTCGACCGGGAGGGCGTCGTCCGCGTGGCGGCCTCGGCCGAGCGTCGGCTCGGTGGCCGCGCGGTCCGGACGATGGCCATCTGGCTGGCCCCGCTGGCGTCCGCCGACGGCGTCGACGGGGGCGCCGACCTGGTCGCCCAGCTCGTCGCTCGCGGCGTGGTCGAGGGCTCCTACGACCCCAAGGCGCTGTATCGCGACGAGGTCGAGCCGTCGTGGGGCCCCGACGGGGCGCCGCTGCGGGGCGACTGGGGCGACATCGCCGCGCCACCCAGGCTCGACGAGCTGACCCTCATCGTCGCGGACGGCGACACGGCCGCGATCCTCGCCGCCGCCGAGCGTGGCCGGATCATCGGCGAGGGCGCCAACACCGCCCGCGACCTGTCCAATCGGGCCGCCAACGACGTCTCGCCCGAGGTCCTCGCCGACGAGGCGCGCGCCATCGCCGAGCGCCACGGCCTGTGGATCGACGTCATCGAGCCCGAGCGGGCGACCGAGCTCGGGATGGGCATGTTCATGGCCGTCGGCCGGGGTAGCTCGAACCCGCCGCGGATGATCGTCATGCGCTCCGGCGGGGAAGGCGAGCGCGACGCGCTCGACCGGCACCTGGCGATCATCGGCAAGGGTGTCTGCTTCGACTCAGGCGGCATCTCCATCAAGCCGTCCGACCGGATGGAGGAGATGAAGATGGACAAGACCGGGGCGTGCACGGTCATCGCGGCCATCGAGACCGTGGCGCGGCTGGCCCCCGGCACCCCGCTGCTGGCGGTCGCACCGGCCGTCGAGAACATGCCCGGGCCGCACTCGACCCGCCCGGGCGACATCGTCACCGCGCTCAACCGGAAGAAGGTGGACATCACCAACACCGACGCGGAGGGCCGGCTCATCCTCGGCGACGCGATGACCTGGGCGGAGCGTCTGGGCGCCACGCACCTGGTCGACGTCGCCACGCTGACCGGGGCGGTCTCGCGCGCGCTCGGCCACCTCGTGACCGGGGCGTTCGGCACGCCGCAGCCGTTCTACGACGAGGTCATGGCCGCCGGGGCTCGCGCGGGCGAGCGCTACTGGCAGCTCCCGCTGATCGACGAGTACGTGTCGGACATGGATTCGTGGTACGGCGACTTCCAGAACTCGAGCTCGGCCGAGGGCTCGCTCGTCAAGAGCGCGCTGTTCCTGCGCGAGTTCGCCACCGTGCCGTGGGTCCACCTCGACATCGCGGGCACGGCCTACTACCGCAAGGCCGAATCGTTCGCGCCGCGCGGCGCTACCGGCGTGTCGCACGCCACGCTCGTCGAACTCGCCCTGGCCGGCGCCGCGACGGCGTGACGCTCGACCCCGGGCGCTGACGGCAGCCGCCCGATGGAGCCGCTCGCGCTCGTCCTGGCGCTGACCGGCGGCGCGCTGGGCCTGGCCGCCGACCGGTTGGCGACACGCTGGCCGGAGCACGACGAGGAGCATCCGCCGGGCCGGGCGATGGACTGGCGCACGGTCGTCACGGCCGTCACCGGCGCGCTGGCCCTCGGCCTCCTCCCGCTGCGCTTCGGCGGCGATCCGCTGGTGATGGTCCTGTTCGGGGCCTGGTCCGTGACCCTCATCGTCGGTCTGGCCACGGACCTCGACCAGCGGCTGCTGCCGAACGAGCTGACGCTGCCGGTCATCCCGCTCGCCCTGCTCTACGCGCTGTCGGGCCAGAACCCGCTCGTCGGCGACATGATCGTCCCGGCGGTCATCGCGGCGGTCGCGATCCCGGCCGTGCTGTACCTGCCGTCGATCCCGTTCGGGGCCGGGGCGTTCGGCCTGGGCGACGTGAAGCTGCTCGCCGGGGTCGGCCTCATGCTCGGCGGCGAGCGGTCGCTGGGCGGCGTCCTGGTCGGCCTGCTCCTCGCCGGCGTCGTGCTGCTGGCGCTGCTGGTGCTGCGCCGGATCTCGCGCCGGTCGTACGTCCCGTTCGGGCCGTTCCTCATCCTCGGGGCCCTGTGGGCGGTGCTCATCCGCGGCTGATCCGGGCGGGACCTGTCCCGGTCCGGACCAGGACCATCGTCGCATCCGGGTCCGGCGCCGCCGGCCCTAGACTGCGGGGAGTAGAATGCCCCGAAGCCGGTTCCCGAGGTGTCGTCCTGCGGCAGTGCCCGTCGGGGGACGTCGACCCACCGGCGGGCGTAGCCGTCAGGCGCCAGGCCGAGCGAGGCGCGATCCACGGAGTTTGCTCGCACGATGACGTCGCCCCGCTGATGCGCAGCCGCCGTGGTCGGGAGGACCACGTCGAATCCGCGATGACCAGCCCGCGTCCGTACGCGCCGGGCTGGTCCAGCCGACCCCGCCGCTCGATCCGCGGCGCCGTCCGCCGCCGCCTGCCGGCGTTCGCCATGCTGCTCGTCCTGGCCACGGCGCTGACGGGCGGTCCCGCGGGCGTGCCCGGCGCCCAGGCCGACGAGCTCGCCGACGCCAAGGCGAGGCAGGCCCAGCTCAAGCGCGAGGTCGCCGCCCAGAAGGAGCGCGTGGCCGCGCTCAGCTCGCTCCAGAGCGCCCTGTCGTCGGAGATCCGCGAAACGCGTGCCCAGCTGTCGGCCGTCGGGGCCGACCTCGATGCGGTGCGCGCCCGGATCACGGCCATGGAGGCGCGCATCGTCGAGGTGCGCGCCGCGTACGCCGAGCTCGTCACCCAGCTCCGCGCGATGGACGCCAACCTGCGCGTGGTCGAGGCCCAGGAACAGGCCAAGCGCAAGGACCTGGCTGATCGCCGGGCACTCCTCGCCTCCCGCATCCGCGACGCCTACGACACGGATCGCACCTCGCCGCTCGAGACGTTCCTGTCCGGCGGCACGTTCACGGACCTGCTGGCCGAGATGAGCTACTACATCGACGTCGGCGAGCAGGACAAGGCCCTGGCCGGACAGATCGACCGCGACGCGGCCACGCTGGCGGCCCTGCGCGACACCGTGGCCCTCGCCCGCGAGCGGACCGACGCCCTGCGCGTCGAGACCGCCGCCCAGAAGCGCGAGCTCGACCGCAGCCTCGTCGCGCTCGAGGAGACGCAGGCCGAGCTCAAGGCACTCGAGCGGCGCGTCGCCTCCGCCCTGGCCGAGCAGAAGCGCCAGTACGCCGCCCTGCAGCGCAACAAGGCCGACGCGGCCCGCCTCATCCGCGAGGCGGCCGCCAAGCAGCAGGCCCTCGCCCGCAGGATCGACGACCTGATCGCCGCCCAGGTCAGGAAGGGCAACGTCCCGTCCGAGTACAACGGCACGTTCCGCTGGCCGATGGACTCGTTCGACATCAGCGGCGAGTACGGCTGCAGTTCGTTCAGCTGGTATGCGCCTGGGAACGGCTGCGCCAACTATCACAACGGCATCGACATGGTCGCACCGTACGGGACGCCGGTCAGGGCCGCGGGCGACGGTACGGTCGTGTACGTCGGCTGGAACTGGGCCGACGGCTCCGACCCGGCCTGGATCGTGGTCATCGCCCACTCGTCCAACCTGCGCACCTGGTACGCCCACATGCAGCCCAAGCGCCCGGTGGCGGTCGGTCAGGCCGTGTCCAAGGGCACGATCATCGGCTACGAGGGCAGCACGGGCAGGTCGACCGGGGCGCACCTGCACTGGGCGGTCGAGCTGAACGGGACCTTCACGAACCCGCGCCTCTTCCTGTAGATCGTTGACCGGGCGGAAACGCCGCCCGGGTACCGCGTCGGGACACGCGTGCTAGCATCCGTCAACGGAACCCCCTGACGTCGGAGGCGCATCCAGATCGTGAAGCGCACCATGGCAGTCATCCTCGCGGGCGGTGAGGGCGAGCGGCTCTCCATCCTCTCCCAGGAGCGGGCCAAGCCCGCGGTCCCGTTCGGCGGCAAGTACCGGATCATCGACTTCACGCTGTCCAACTGCGTGAACTCGGACATCGACGACGTGGTGGTCCTGACCCAGTACAACCCACGCTCGCTCAACGACCACATCGGTCTGGGCCGGCCGTGGGACCTCGACCGCAACCGCGGCGGGGTGAAGCTGCTCCAGCCGTACATCGCCCGGGGCCGGGTCGCCGAGTGGTATCGCGGCACGGCCGACGCGGTCCTGCGCAACATGAACGTGATCGAGCACTCGGACGCCGACATCATCGTCCTGCTCGCCGGGGACCACATCTACAAGATGGACTACCAGCCGTTCGTCGCGGCCCACCGCCGGAAGCGCGCCGACGTCACCATCGCGGTCCGCCAGGTCCCCCTGGCCGAGGCCTCGCGGATGGGCATCCTCGCCCTCGACGACCTGGACCGCGTCATCGAGTGGCAGGAGAAGCCCAAGCAGCCCAAGAGCGACCTCGCCTCGATGGGCGTCTACGTCTTCTCGCGCAAGACGCTGCGCAGGTACCTGACCGAGGACCGGGCGGACTTCGGGCGCGACGTCATCCCGGCGATGCTCGAGGACAACGCCCGGGTGTTCGGCTACCGCTACGCTGGCTACTGGCAGGACGTCGGCACGATCCAGTCGTTCTGGGAAACGAACATGGCCCTGCTGGAGGACCATCCGGAGCTCGACCTGTACGATCAGAGCTGGGTCATCCACACCCGCTCGGAGGAGCGCGCGCCGGCCAAGGTCGGCCCGACGGCGCAGGTCCATCGCTCGCTGATCAGCCACGGCTGCGTCATCAACGGGACGGTCGTGAACTCGGTCCTGTCGCCGGGCGTGCGCGTGGACGTCGGTGCCGTCGTGCGCGATTCGATCGTCATGTTCGACTCGGTCATCCGCTCGGGCGCCGTGGTGGACCGGTCCATCCTCGACAAGGAGGTGGTCGTCGGCCAGGGCGCGATCGTCGGCGAGGGGCCGTTCCCGGACAAGCCCAACAAGCAGGAGCCGAACCGGCTCACGACCGGCATCACGGTGGTCGGCAAGCGCGCCGTCGTGCCGCGCGGGGCGCGCATCGGCCGGAACGTCAAGGTCGCCTCCGACGTGCGCGCGACGGACTTCACCAAGAAGGTCGTCCCCAGTGGCGGCTCGGTCGAGCCGCGGGCCGGCGTGCGCCGTGCCCACGACCACGGTCCACTCACGCACGAGCACCCGGTCGCGGCGGCGCGCGGCGCGAAGCGCTAGTCGCGCGGCCACGACGACGGGCGAGGGAACGCGGCCCGCCGGCTCGGGCCGCCGTGCGGATCTGGGCTAGACTCCGCGGGCCATGCCATCCGCCGATCCCGGTGCGGTGACGGTCGCCACCGACCGGCACCTGCGCCCGGCCGACGTCGAGCGCCAGTTCGCCGACCTGGGCCTGCACCCCCTGGAGCGCGCCGATCGGGACGGGATCACCAGCTGGGATCTCATCCTCGACGGCCGGCGCCGCTACGACCTGCGCGTGACCGTCATCCTGGATCCGGCCTTCGCGCTCATCTGCTGGGCCCACTTCGCCCCGCCGATCAACGACCTGCCGCGCAAGGCGTATCGACGCCTGCTGCGCTGGAACGACGACTTCCCGTTCGTGAAGTTCGCCATCACCGAGGACGAGCGCCCGCTGCTCATCACGGAGCTGCCCGTGGCCACCATCGGGCCGGACGACCTGGGGCGGGCGCTGGCCCGGACCGTGGCCATCGCCGACCGCCTGTTCGACGAGTCCACCGGCTGGCTGTGGTTCGGCGGCAGGGTCCCGGACCAGTCCGCGCGGACATGCCGCAACGAGGCCCTGCTGGCCCGCCACGCCGACGTCGTCGCCGAGATCGCGGGGGACGCGACCGGATGAGCGCGGTCGTCCGGCTCCTCGCCGCGGTCGTCCTGGCCGCCGGCCTGCTCGGCCTGCCCGTGGGACCGACCGCCCCCGACCCGGTCGCCGCGGCGACCCCCGACCTGACCATCGTGGGCAAGGCGCGCTACGACGTGCAGCCGAGCGACCGGCGCGTGCGGGTGATCGTGGACCTGACCCTGCGCAATCGGCTCAAGGACACGGCGACCAGGCGCTACTACTTCGACGAGGCGTTCCTGGCCGTGCCCGCGCTGGCGTCGAGCTTCTCCCTGACGTGGGACGGCGCCGGTGACCCGAGCGTGTCCGTCTCGCGCCGGACCGAGGACGCCGCGATCGTGCGGCTGCGTCTGGGGGCGCGTCTGTTCAGCGGCAAGACGGCGTCCTACCGCCTGACCTTCTACCTGAAGGACCCGGGCGGGGAGCCGACCCGCGACCTGCGCGTCGGCGAGGCGCTCGTGTCGTTCCCGGTCTGGGCGTACGCCAGCGACGACACGCCCGGGGCGAGCACCACGGTCGTCTTCCCGCCGGGCTACCAGGTCAGCGTCGAGGCCGGCAGCATCCCGCCGCCGGAGACCGACGACACGGGACGGACCATCTTCCGCTCGGGCACGCTCGAGCGGCCGCTCGACTTCTTCGCCTACCTCGTGGCCGACCGGCCCGCGTCGTTCGACGAGACGACCATCGCGCCCGTCGTCCTGGGGCAGCCGGCCGAGGTCGTGGTCCGCGCCTGGCCCGACGACCCGGACTGGGCCGAGCGGGTCGGTGCGCTGGTCGAGGGGGCCCTGCCCGTCCTCGGCCGGCGGATCGGACTGCCCTGGGCGCACGAGGACCCGCTCATCGTCGAGGAGGCGCGTAGCCGCACGACCGGGGGCTACGCCGGGCTGTTCGACCCGAGCGGCGGCCGAGTCGAGATCGCCTACTACGCCAGCGACCTCGTCGTGCTTCACGAGGCGGCCCACGCCTGGTTCAACGGGGCGCTGCTGGCCGATCGCTGGGCGAACGAGGCGTTCGCCTCGTACTACGCCGTGGCCGTCGCCGCCGACCTGGACGTGCCGGTCACCCCGGACACGCTGACCGACGATCCGCCGGGCGAGACGCAGGTCGATCCCATCCCGCTCAACGACTGGGGCCCGGTCGGCAGCGTGGACGCCGCGGCCGAGGACACGGCCTATGCCGCGGCCTACGACCTGGCCACGCTCATCGTCGAGCGGGCCGGTGAGGAGCACCTCCGCCGCGTGTGGGCGTGGGCCGCGGCGGGCGTGGGCGCCTACCAGCCGGCCGGCGGGGGCGTCGAGTCGGTCGAGGGCGCTCCGGACTGGCGGGGCCTGCTCGACCTGCTCGAGGAGCGGTCCGAGGCGCGCTTCGACGACCTGTGGCGCGCGTGGGTCGCCCGCCCGAGCGACGTGCCCCTGCTTGACGCCCGCCGCGAGGCACGCTCGCGCTACGAGGCGGTCACGGCGCTTGCCGGGGAGTGGCAGCTGCCCCGCCAGGTGCGCGACGCGCTGCGGGCCTGGCGGTTCGACGAGGCGGTCGCGCTGCTCGACGAGGCGGCGCCGATCCTGGCCGGCCGCGAGACCCTGGCCGAGGCCGCCGCCGCGGCCGGCCTCGTGCCGCCCCCCACCCTGGAGTCGGCCTTCGAGGACGACGACGGCTTCGACGACGCGGCGCTCGAGCTGAGCAGCCAGCTGGAGGTCCTGGACCGCTACCGACAGGCCCGCACCCTGCGCCCGCTGGAGCCCACGCCGATCGAGGCCCTCGGCCTGTGGGGCACGACCCCGGATGCGTCGCTGGACGCGGCCGCGGCGGCCTACCGCCGGGGCGACCTGCGCGCCGCCGCGGTCGAGGCGGACACCGCGGCCGCGATCTGGAGCGACGCCGAGCGGGTCGGCACGGGCCGGCTCGTCAGCCTGATCCTGCTGGCGCTCGCGGCGATCATCGCCATCACGATGCTCGTCCGGTCGCTCCGACGACGCGGGCGGCGTCGCCGGATGGCCCGGCCGCTCGAGCGCTGACCAGCCGGCGTGCGCCTCGGCGGGCCGCATCGCCCGTCGCCTCGGGTGCATCGTCTACACTCGCGGCCACGCCGGGCCGGGAGTCGGTCGTCGGGCGTATCCAGCCCCAGCCACCGACCGCCACGCCACCGGGAGCCGACGCCGACCTGATGGGCCTGCAACGAGCGCGACCCTCGCGCGAGATCCTGTCCGGAGACTCCGCCGACGTCTACTTCGCCCGTGCCGAGGCGATCCTCGAGCGCGAGTCGATGGACCCGCTGGTGACGATGGAGGTGTTCACGCGCCAGGACGCGGTCCTGTGCGGCATCGACGAGGCGGTCAACCTGCTCGGCCACGTGCTGGCCACGGCCGACCCCGCCGGGACGACCGTCGAAGCCCTGTCCGACGGCGACCGCATCGGGTCCAAGGAGATCGTCCTGCGAATCCGCGGGCGCTATCGCCGGTTCGGCCTGTACGAGACCGCGTTCCTGGGCATGCTCGCACAGTCCACCGGCTGGGCGACCGCCGCGCGGGAGTGCGTCGAGACCGCCGCGCCCGATCCGATCATCAGCTTCGGGGCGCGCCACGTGCACCCGGACATCACCGACGTGCTCGACTACGCGGCGATCGTCGGTGGCTGCGTGGGCGCCTCGACGCCCGCCGGCGCCCGCCTGGCCGGTCTCGCGCCGACCGGTACGATGCCGCACTCGCTCGTCCTCATCTTCGGCGACACGGTCGAGGCCGCGCTGGCGTTCGACCGCCACGTGGACGCCGACGTGCCGCGGATCGTCCTGGTGGACACGTTCAAGGACGAAGCGGAGGAGGCCCTCCGCGTGGCCCATGCCCTGGGCGACCGGCTGTACGGCATCCGCCTCGACACGCCGTCCGAGCGTGGTCGGGTCACGGCGGACCTGGTCCACGAGGTCCGGGCGCGCCTCGACCAGGAGGGCTTCGGACACGTCCGCATCACCGTCTCCGGCGGCCTGACGCCCGACCGCATCCGCTACTTCAAGGAGGCGGGCGCACCGGTCGATTCGTTCGCCGTCGGCTCGTACATCAGCGGCGCGACGCCGATCGACTTCACCGGCGACATCAAGGAGATCGACGGCGCCCCGATCGCCAAGCGCGGCCGGATCCCCGGCCTGACCGACGCGCCTCGGCTGCGGCCGGTGGACCTCGCCGCCTACCGCGAGGGCTGAGGGCCGGGAGCCGGCGCCCGTGCGCGTCGGAGGCATCCGTGGGACGCTGGGGGCATGGATCACCAGCACGAACCCGACCGTGACCGCATCGACGATGCGTCCGGCGGAGGGGAATCCGCCTATGACCTGCTCCAGCGCGGCCGAGCGCTCCTGGCCGGGCGGCATCACGCGCAGGCGGCGATCGTCCTCGAGCGGGCGGATCGACTGGAGCCGGACAAGGGCTCGATCCTCGAGGCGCTCGGGCGGGCCTATTTCAACTCCGGCCAGCACGCTCGGGCGCGCGACGCCTTCGAGCGCGTGCTTGCCCTGGACCCCTCCGCGCACTATGCCCACTACGCCCTGGGGCAGGCCCTCAAGCGGCTGGGCGAGCCCGACGCCGCAGGCACCCACCTGCGCCTGGCGGTCGCGCTCGAGCCGACGTCGGCGCTGTACCGCGACGCCCTGGCCCGGCTCGGTCCGCGGGCCCGGCCGCCCGGGCGCCGCCCGCCCGGAGCCGACGACCCGACCGGCTGACGAGGCTCAGCTGCGTCCGGTCGCGGCGTCCTCGCTGATGACGACCTCGCCGGACCGGATGAGCCGTTCCAGCCAGAACAGGCCGACGATCGACTTGCCGTCGCGGATCTCGCCCGATGCCACGGCGGCCACGGCGTCGCGCCACGGCCGCCACTCGAGGATGAGGCGCTCGTCGTCATCCGCGTCGAGCCGCTCGTCGCCCGCCGTCGAGGTCAGGTCGGTCGCGAGGTAGAGGGACATCAGCTCCTCCGTGAAGCCCGGGGCGGTGTAGAAGTCGCCGAGGTGCCGCCACGTGGCCGCGCGCAGGCCGGTCTCCTCGTCGAGCTCGCGCGGGGCCGCGACGGCCGGATCCTCCTTCGCCCCGTCGTCGAGGATGTCCAGGCCTCCGGCCGGGATCTCCAGCAGCGCCTGGCCGGCCGCATGACGCCACTGCCGGACGAGCACGACCCGGCCCCGGTCGTCGAGCGCGACGATGGCCACGGCGCCCGGATGCCCGGCGATGTCGCGGGTCGAGCGCGAGCCGTCGGCCCGCTCGACGGTGTCGACCCGGAAGGTGAGGTAGCGCCCCTGATGGAGCACCCGCGAATCGACGAGGTGCTCGACGAGATCGGCCCCGGAGATCGTCTCCGGGGCCGAGGGATCGCGATCGGGCGTCGAACGGGTCAGCTGGCGGCCGCGGCCGGTGCGCCGGCCGACGTGAGGGCGTCGCCCGTCTCCGCGTCGAACAGGTGGAGCTTGTCGAGCGGGATCGTCAGGCTGACGATGTCGCCCGGTCGCACGCGGTGCGACGAGTTGACGATGGCCACGATGTCCTGGTCCGCGGCGCTGACGTGCAGCAGCTCCTCGTTGCCGAGGTACTCGACCACGTCGGCACGGGCACGGAAGGCATCGGTGCCGGGCGCCGGCTCGCCGATCTCGAGGTGCTCGGGCCGGAAGCCGGCGACGAGCTTGCGACCGGAGGCGCCCGAGGCGCTGCGATAGCGCTCGGGCAGGGCCACCGACCAGTCGCCGGGTCCCTGGAGGCGCGCCTCGGAGCCGGAGCCAGACACGGCCACATCGACGAAGTTCATCGACGGGCTGCCGATGAAGCCGGCCACGAACTTGTTGACCGGGGTGTCGTACAGGACCTGCGGCGTACCGACCTGCATGAGCAGGCCCTCGCTCATCACCGCGATGCGCGAGCCCATCGTCATCGCCTCGACCTGGTCGTGGGTGACGTACACGACGGTCGTCTGGAGGCGCTGGTGCAGCCGGGCGATCTCCGCCCGGGTCTGGACACGGAGCTTGGCGTCGAGGTTGGACAGCGGCTCGTCCATCAGGAAGACCGCCGGCTCGCGCACGATGGCGCGCCCGAGGGCGACGCGCTGGCGCTGGCCGCCGGAGAGTTCCTTGGGCTTGCGGTCGAGGAGCTTCTGGAGCTGGATCGTCTCGGCCGCCTCGTTCACCCGGCGCTCGATCTCCGACTTGGGGACCTTGCGCAGCTTGAGGCCGAAGGCGAGGTTCTCGCGGACGGTCATGTGCGGGTACAGCGCGTAGCTCTGGAAGACCATCGCGATGTCGCGGTCCTTGGGCGGGACGTCGTTGACGACGCGGTCGCCGATGCGCAACTCGCCCGAGGAGATCTCCTCCAGGCCGGCGATCATCCGCAGGCTGGTCGTCTTGCCGCACCCGGACGGGCCGACGAGGACCATGAATTCCCCGTCGCCGATCTCGAGGTTCAGATCCTTCACGGCGTGGAAATCGCCGTAGATCTTGTTGATCTTGTCGAACGTCACGGTCGCCATGGCGCGAACACCTCCAGCCCGACCGTCATCGCGGGCCCATGCATCCAGCCCCGACGCGGAGGACGGAAACGTGGACGGGCCCCGTACGTGACGACGCAGGGTCCCGGCATCGTACGGGCACCGCATCCCGGATGCAACCCGTGGGCGCCCGCTCTCGAGGCCCGGTGCCTCGACGAGGGTCGTCGGGCGGTGCCATCGGACCCTGCGCCATCCGGCCGCACCCACCGGTGCCCTACGTCGCGGCGGCCACCAGGCGCAGGCGCTCCTGGGCGACGCGGATGCGCGCGGTCACGCCCCAGCGGAACTCCAGGCGGTCGGCCTCGATGCCGTCGCCGAAGACCACCCCGCCGTCGTCCAGGCCGGATGTGACGAGCAGGTCCGTGCCGTCTTCCAGGCGGCCCTCGGTGATCCCGGCGGCGTAGCTGCCGGCCGGCCACGCCTCGCGAACGAAGAACGCGAGGCATGGCTCCTCGGGCCGCGGCAGGGACACCTCCGAGTGGCGCTCGGTGGCGATGGACCGACCCCAGCCGCCGGCGCCCGTGCCGGTCGTGACCACGATGCCTGACGAGGCCTGGCGCTCCTCCCCGGACGGGCAGCGCAGGGTGTAGCGTGCCGTCTGGTGCGAGGCGTGCCCGACGAAGATCTCGTTGAGCGCCAGGGTCCGCTGGCCGTCGTCGAGGACGGCCTCGACCATGACCCTCGCATCGACCACGACCGCCCCCGCCGCCGCCGCCCGGATCAGCTCGACGGCTGCCGTCGGCGCGTGGCCGGCCACGATCCCGGCGTGGACCGACGGGTCGGGGTTCACCCCGATGACCAGCTGGCCATCGAGGTACTTGGCGACGTTGGCCACGAGCCCCGACGAGCCGACCGTCACGACGATGTCGCCGGGCTCGAACAGGAAGCGGTCGAGATCGGCCCGGTCGACCCGCGCTCGCCGCCAGTCGGGCGGGATGCCCGCCGCGATGACCGCGAGCGCGCTGCGCTGGGCCTCGTGCCGGGCCACGGCCTGGTCGATGGTCCGGCCGCGCGACTCGAGGAAGAACCGGGCCTGCTCGCGCGTGCCGTGGCGCGCGAGCAGCAGGGCGTACTCGGTCGGTCGGATGACGACGACCACCCGCGGGACGCTCGTCCCGGTCATCGGTCAGGCCTCCGAGGATCCGGCCTCGAGCCGGCGGGTGCCGGCCTGGGCCAGCTCGCCCAGCAGCGTGCCGAGCAGGTCGGGCGTCAGGTTCAGGTGCTCGATGGTCTCGATCTTGCCGGCGAACTCGCGGGCGGCGAGGCCCATGAGCACGGCCGCCGGCAGGTCGCGGTAGGCGGCCAGGCGCTCGACCTCGACGGCCACCCGCTGGCCCTCGACGACCCGGATGACCTCGCTGTCGGCAGCCGCGGTGATGCGCCGCTCGGCGGCGCGCGATTGGGTGGCGATCAGCGAGGCGGCCGCCTTCTCGGTGGCTCGGGCGCGTTCGTTGGCGCCCTCCTGCTCGACGAGGTGGGCCTCCCGCCTGGCGAGCTCGATGCGGTTGCCGAGCTCGTTCTCGGCGATGGCCCGTTCCTTGTCCACGGCGGCCGCCCGGCGGGCGAAGGCCGCCTCGTCGGCCCGCTGGCTGATGTGCTCGCGGGTCGGGGCGGCGAGGGCCTTCTCGACCTCGGCCGAGGGCTGCACGGCGCTGACCCGCACGGACACGATGGCGAGACCCATCTCGGCCAGGTGGGTATCCGCGGCGAGGCCGTCGCCGATGCGCTGGCGCAGGCGGGCGACGCCGTCGGCCACGAGCTCGCGCAGGGGCGTCGAGGAGATGAGCTCGGCGGCGTGCTGCTGCGCGAGCTGGGTGAGTCGGTCGGCGAGCTGCTCGACCGGGTTCTTGGCGTGGCGTCCGGTGGTGAGATCGAGACCGAAGTCGATGCGCGCGGCGAGCGTCTCGGGATCGGCCACCCGGAACGTGACGATGCCCTGGGTCACGACCTCCTGGACGTCCAGGCTGCGGCCGCGGAACAGGAACGGCAGCTCCTGGTCGTCCAACGGGATCTCGGCGATGGCCGTGTCGAGCGGCCGGAACCAGAAGGCGAGGCCTCGGCCGGACTGGACGACCTGGCCCTTGCGGTAGCGGATGACGTGGCTGGAGGCATCGGCCCGCAGATGGGCTGCGAGCGGGACGCTGGAGATGCGCGCCATGGCAGGCTCCTTCCTGGCGCTATCGGGCTCGCCGGTCGGCGAACCGGTACAGCTCGGGTGGGCGATGACCGACCGCCGTGTCGCGTTCGCCGGTCGGGACCACGAGGCCCCGATCGAGAACGCGCCGGCGGAAGCTGTCCTTGTTGAGGGCTCGACCCAGGATCGCCTCGTGGACGAGGCGCAGGTCGCGCAGGCTGAAGCGCGGCGGCAGCAGCTCGAAGCCGATGGCCGCGTAGTCGAGCTTGCCGCGGATGCGCTTGACGACCATGCCCAGGATCTCGGCGTGGTCGAAGGCGAGGGGGAGCGGCTGTCCGTCGTCGCCGAGGGCGTCCACCGGGCCGCCCGCCTCGCCGGCCCAGGGCACGTGCAGGCGGGCCAGTCGCGTGCCGGGGCCGCCCGCAGCGCGCTCGAGCGCTGCCCGTTCGACGAGGGCGTAGTAGGCGACGGCGATGACCCTGGTGCGGGGATCGCGCGCCGGGTCGCCGAAGGTGTAGAGCTGCTCGGTGAACACGTCGCTGAGGTCGGCCTTCGTCGCGAGGGCGCGGGCGGCGGCGGCGTCGAGGGACTCATCCATCGCGACGAAGACGCCGGGCAGCGCCCAGGCGCCACGGGCCGGGTGGTCGGTGCGTCGGGTCAGGAGCGTCCACAGGGCGCCGTCGCGGATCGCGACCAGGGCGACGTCCACCGCGACCGACGGGCGGTCGTACCGAGCGGCGTCGTAGGTCGCCAGGAAGTCGGCTTCGGTGATCGGTTCGTCGAGGTCCATCCGGTCGTTCTCCTTTGATGCTATCTGCATTTATGCATAGCGCATCAAAGATGTCAAGGAGGAACGTCGCGACGCGCCCGTTCTGATCGGCCGGAGAGGCATGCGATGGCGCTACGTACCCGCGCGCTCCGGGCCGTGGACCGCGGTCTGGATCCAGTGCGTCGAGGGCCTGTTGCTGGGTCGGGCACGCGGGCGCCAGCTTGACCGCGTCGCCGGCTCGCTACGATGATCGACGCGCGACGGAGGACATGGGATGGGCACACTCGACACGATGCGCGCCTACGCCGATGCGTGGCTCGCGGGCGACTGGGATCGTGCGACCGGCTACTGGGCCGATGGGATCGTCCATCATGTGCCCGGCCACGGGCCGTTGTCGGGCGACTTCCAGGGTAAGGACGCTTTCCTCGACACCTACCGCGAGCGCCTTGGCGAGCTCGGCGGCACCATCGAGGTCGTCGCGGTCCACGACATCCTGGCCAGCGACGACCATGCCGCGATGCTTGTCACCGAGCGGGCCATCCGCGGCGAGCGCAGCCTCGCATTCAACCGCGTCGTCATCTACCACCTGCGCGACGACAGGATCGTGGAGACGTGGTCCTATGACTACGATCCGCCGGCCCTCGACGCCTTCTGGTCGTAGACCCGCCACGCCCGGCGAACCTCGGAAGTCGGCTACGGGTCGTGTGCGTCATCCGGCGACACCGGATCGCATCCGGCGACGCGAACCGCCGCTGCACCGATCGGGGTGTTGGGGTGGCCTACGGGGCTCGAACCCGTAACCTCTGGAGCCACAATCCAGTGCTCTGCCGGTTGAGCTAAGGCCACCGCGGCGCGGTCGTCCGTGGCGGTGCGCGCGCGGCGCGGGTGGACGAGGCCTGCGGAGTATAGCGAAGGCGCGCCGGACGTTGCCTCGACGCGCTACCGTGGAGCGCATGGACGGTCGACGAGCACCCCGAGGTGGCAGATCGTGACCAGTGACCGGGCCGGTCGGCCCGCGGACCCGGCCGACCTCGTGGACCTCGACGCGCTGCTGGGCGCGTACGTGGACCGTCGCCCGGACCCGGCCGACCCGACCCAGCGCGTGGCGTTCGGTACGTCCGGGCACCGTGGGTCGTCGCTGCGCGGCGCGTTCAACGAGTCGCACATCGTGGCCATCACGGCCGCCATCTGTCGCTACCGCCGCTCGCGCGGCTACGGTGGCCCGCTGTTCCTGGCGCGCGACACCCACGCGCTGAGCGAACCCGCGACCCGGACGGCGCTCGAGGTGCTCGTCGCCGACGGGGTCGACGTTCGGATCGACAGTCGCGACGGGTACACGCCGACGCCCGCCCTGTCGCACGCGATCCTGGCCGCCAACCGTTCGCGGGACTCGTGGCGCCGCCTCGCCGACGGGATCGTGGTCACGCCGTCGCACAACCCGCCCGACGACGGCGGCTTCAAGTACAACCCGCCCAACGGCGGCCCGGCTGACACGGACGTGACGCGCTGGATCCAGGACGAGGCGAACCGAATCCTCGAGGCGACCGGCGGCGACGGCGTCGAGGGCATCCCGCGGGTCGCACCTGACGACGCCATCGCCCGCGCCGGCCGCCACGACTTCCTGGGCACGTACGTGGACGACCTGCGCCACGTCATCGACATGGAGGCGATCGCGGCCTCCGGCCTGCGCATCGGGGTCGATCCGATGGGCGGTGCCGCCGTCGCGTACTGGGGCGCCATCGCCGAGCGCTACGGCCTCGATCTCACCGTCACCAACGACACCGTGGACCCGCGCTTCGGGTTCATGACCTACGACTGGGACGGCAAGATCCGGATGGACCCGTCGTCGCCGTCGGCGATGGCCGGCCTGGTGGCGCTGCGCGACCGCTTCGACATCGCGCTGGGCAACGACGCCGATGCCGACCGTCACGGGGTCGTGACGCCGTCCGCCGGGTTGCTCGACCCGAACCATGTCCTGTCGGCCATGATCGCCTACCTGTTCGGCGGGGGGCGCGAGTGGGGGAGCGACGTCGGGGTCGGCAAGACGCTCGTGTCCTCATCGATGATCGATCGCGTGGTGGCCGACCTCGGGCGTCGCCTGGTCGAGGTGCCGGTCGGCTTCAAGTGGTTCGTGGACGGCCTCGTCGACGGCTCGATCGGCTTCGGCGGCGAGGAGAGCGCCGGCGCCTCGTTCCTCCGCCGCGACGGGACGGTCTGGACGACCGACAAGGACGGCATCATCGCCGACCTGCTGGCGTGCGAGCTGACGGCGCGCAGCGGGCGCGACCCCGGGCAGGCCTACGCGGCCCTGACCGAGCGGTTCGGGGCACCGGCCTATCGACGGATCGACGCGCCCGCGACGCCCGCCCAGAAGGCCGCCCTCGGCCGGCTGGCGGCCTCGGACGTGACCGCCACGACCCTCGCCGGCGACCCGATCACGGCGATCCTGACCCATGCCCCGGGCAACGGGGCGGCCATCGGCGGCCTGAAGGTCACGACCGACCACGGCTGGTTCGCCGCCCGGCCGTCGGGCACGGAGGACGTGGCCAAGGTCTACGCCGAGTCGTTCCGCGGCGCGGCCCACCTGGGCGAGCTGCTCGACGAGGCCCAGGCGCTCGTGCGGGCCGTCACCGCGGGCTGACCGACCGTCGCGGTTGAGATGCGCGGCGGCGCGCGGCGGCGCGGTGGCCTTGTGCGGCGGCCTTGTGCGGCGGCGAGCGCGGCGGCCTTGTGCGGCGGCGAGCGCGGCGGCCCTGTGCGGCGGCGAGCGCGGCGGCCTTGTGAGGCTGACCGACCGTCGCGCGGCTGGCCGACCGTCGCGCGGCTGACATGCGCGGCGGCGGGCCCGTCGGCGCGGCCGATAGCTGGCGGGATCGACGCTCGTGTGCGACGCCGCCGGACCGGCCGGCGCGCTCCGAAGGAGGCCTCCATGCGCGACCAGCACGACGCCGACCGGCCGACCCAGGCCGACGGCCGACCGACCGAGAACGAGGACGGCGCCCGGCCGACCGAGAACGAGGACGAGCTCCCCGCCGAGGACGGCCTGCGCTCCGACCACGCAGGGACCGGCGACGGCGTCGTCGGGCCGGCGCCGGCCGGTGGCGATCCAGAGCGCGTGGCCGAGGGACCGGCCGGGGACGAGGATCCGGCGAACGGCGCCGGGACCACAGCGGGCGGCGGTTACGGGGTCGCCGCCGATCGGCCGTCGTCCGGCAACAGTGGCGAGGGCCAGGTGCCGGCCGGCGAGGACGCCCAGACGCAGTGGCTGCGCAGCACGGAACGCACCTGATCGAGGGCTGACGCCCCATCGCCCGCTCCTCGCACGGTGCCCCAGTGGCCCGCGCACGCTCGTGGCCCCCCGGCTCGTGGCACCGGCGCACCCCGTAGCCGTGGCACCGGCGCACCCGCACCCGTCGCACCGGCCGCCCCGCAGCCGTGGCACCGGCCCACCCGCACCCGTCGCACCGGCCGCCCCGCGGCCGCGGCACCGGCGTCCCGGCACCCGTCGCACCGGCGCCCCGGCGAGATCCCCATACGCCAGCCACGGTGGCACTAGACGGCGGACCGTCAGTCGCGTCGCCTCGCCACGCACGTCGCGGTGGCCGGTCTGTCGCATACGCCCGCCCGAGTAGCGTATGGCGACGATCGCCCGGCTACGGTCACGCTCCGTGGCGTATGGGAGTTTCCAGGGCCGGCACGGGCTGAGCCGGGGCGGAAGGCGGTAGGGACCGGCACGGGCTGAGCCGGGGCGGAAGGCGGTAGGGACCGGCACGGGCTGGGCCGGGGCGGAAGGCGAGAGGGGCCGGCGCAGGCCGGGCCGGGACGGAAGGCGGGAGGGGCCGGCACGGGCTGCGCAGGGCGGGTGGTCGGCGCTGCAGGGCCGGGCCCGGCGCGGAAGCTGGCCGGCGCCCGCCACGGGGCAGGGGCCAAGCGCCCGAGCTCGGGACCGCGCGGCACGACCACACCGGACCGCAGCGCGCCATGCCGGACCGCCCCGGACGATGGCGGTCCGCACCGGTACCCTGGGTGCAGGGCGCACCGGACCTTCGCGCGGGGGACCGGACCGCACCCGGCGGTTACGGTCTGGACAGACCACGTCCCGCGTCGATCCCCAGGTCGGCGCCCAGGGAGGCTCGTCCTGCACCCGATGCCCGCTACAACCATCGACCTCGCCCGCGCGCAGCGGCGGATCGCCCTCGCCGTCGCCCTCGTCTTCGCGCTGTCGTCGCTGGCCGCGTTCGCGGCACCGGCGCCGGTCGCCGCGTGGGCCTCCGGGTCGTACTCCTCGAGCTCGGAGCAGGAGCTCGTCGCCCTGACCAACCAGAGCCGCGTCTCGGCCGGGCTCAAGGCCCTCAAGGTGGACGCGACGCTGACGTCGGTGGCGCGCTGGCGCTCCAAGGACATGATCGAGCGCGACTACTTCAGCCACGACATCCCGGGCTACGGCTCGGTCTTCAAGAAGCTCGACGAGAAGGGCTACTGCTACAAGGTCGCCGGCGAGAACATCGGCTGGAACAACTACCCGGACGATGTCGCCACCGCCGCCATCCACCAGATGTTCATGGACTCGTCCGGTCACCGGAAGAACATCCTGGGCACCGCCTGGGACAGCATCGGCGTGGGTGCGTACAAGGCCGCGGACGGCCGCAAGATGTGGACCGTGCTGTTCGCCGACAAGTGCGGCGCCAGCGCGACCGCGACCCCCAAGCCAACCCCCAAGCCGACCCCCAAGCCGACCCCCAAGCCGACCCCGAAGCCGACGGCCAAGCCGACGGCCAAGCCGACCGCTGCATCGACGCCCCGGCCCACGGTCACGGCCGCGCCGACCGCCCCTCCGACGCCGACAGCATCGATGACGCCCGCGCCGACCGCCCCCCCGACGCCGAGTCCGACCCCGATGTCCACAGCATCGCCGACGCCGACGGCATCGCCCACGCCGACCCCGACCGCGCCGATCGACGGCGCCGCGCTGGGACCGACAGGGCTGCGCGTCGTGACGCCGCCGCGCACGCCGGGGCTGCTCGAGGCGATCATCGGCGGGGTGACCTGGTCCATCTTCGGGTCCTGACGAGGGCGGCCCGCAGGAGACCGCGGGACCCGGGCGCTGCCGCCGGTCCTGCCCCGCGACCGGACCATCGGGTCGCGGACCCGTCCGCACGGCACCGGTATGGTACGGACTGCACCTCGTCGGACCCACCCCGCAGCCCGAGGACCGCACCCTGATGACCGCCGACCCGACCGCCGCCCCGACCGCCGCCCCGACCGCTGCCCATACCGACCCGACCGCCGCCCCGATCCTGGAGGCGCGCGGCCTGACCAAGGCCTATCCCCTCGGCGGGACCACCGTGGACGCGCTGCGCGGCGTCTCCCTGGCGGTGCTGCCCGGCGAGTTCGTCGCCCTGATGGGCCCGTCGGGCAGCGGCAAGAGCACCCTCCTCCAGCTGCTCGGCGGCCTCGACCGCCCGACGACCGGGGAGGTGGTCCTTGACGGCGAGACCATCAGCGCCCTCGACGACGACCGGGCGACCCGCCTGCGTCGGGACCGGACCGGCTTCGTGTTCCAGAGCTTCAACCTCATCCCGCTGCTGAGCGTGCGCGAGAACGTCGCGCTGCCCTTCACCATCGCCGGGCTGGACCCGTCCCGGGGCGAGCTGGCCGAGCGGGTCCGCGACGTCATCGAGCTGGTCGACCTGACCGGCAAGGAGCGCCACAAGCCGGACCAGCTGTCGGCCGGCGAGCAGCAGCGCGTGGCCGTGGCCCGGGCCCTGGTGACCCGCCCGGCCCTCCTGTTCGCCGACGAGCCGACCGGCAACCTCGACTACACCACCGGCTCGGAGATCCTCGACGCGCTGTGGCGCTCCTGTCACGAGCGCGGCCAGACGGTCGTCCTCGTGACCCACGATTCGAAGGCCGCGGCCTACGCCGACCGGGTCCTCGTCGTGCGCGACGGGGCGATCCTCGACACCATCGAGCTCGGTCGTCGAGCGGACCATGACGCCACGGCGCTGATCGGCCGGCTGGCGGCCATCGGCCTGTGAGCGACCGGGCTGCGGAGCCGGCGGGCTAGATGGGCGGGCTCCAGGGCCTCGCCTGGCGCGGGCTGCGGGCGCGGCCGCTGCGCACGCTGCTGACCACGCTCGGGGTCGCGCTCGGGGTGGCCGTGCTGTACGCCGGGCTGGCCACCAACGTCGCCCTCGACGCCTCCATCGACCGGACGGTCGGCGTCCTCGTGGGACGGGCCGACCTGCGCGTCTCCGCGTTCGGCGAGACCGGGCTGTCGGAGGCGACCGTGGCGACCATCGCGGCGACCGACGGCGTCGACGTCGCGGCCGCCACGATCGAGCGCCGGACCTACCTCGGGATCGACCTGTTCGCGCCCGGCGACACCCTGCCGGCGCCGGTCACGGTCGTCGGCATCGACCCGACGCGCGAGCTCCGGGCCCATGACCTGCCGCTCGCCACCGGCTCGATGCTGGCCCGCCCGGACGAGCCGAGCGCGCTCATCAGCGCCACCCTGGCGCGCGAGGACCGCCTGAGCGTCGGCTCGGCCATCGAGATCCAGGGCCCGGGTGAGCCCGGGCGCTACCGGGTCATCGGCGTGCTCCGCGACGACGGGCCGTGGGCCGGGGCGATCGGCCGCGCCGTGGTCGTCCCCTTCGACGTGCTCCGCTCGGTCTTCCCCGACGCGGGCGTGACCCGTGTCGACGTCGTCCTGCGCGATGGTGCCAGCGCCGCCGACGTGACGGCCGCCCTGCAGGCCTCGCTGGTGACCGAGCCGTACGTCCTGTCGTCGCCGCGCGACATCGCCGCCTCGATGCGGGCGAGCACCGGCGACTTCGTCGCGACGGCGGCGCTCATCAGCGCGGTCGCGCTGTTCGCCGGGGCGTTCCTCATCTTCAACACGCTGTCGATGACCGTCGTCGAGCGACTGCGCGAGCTCGGGCTGCTGCGGGCCGCCGGGGCGTCGCGCGACCAGGTCACCGGCTTCATGCTCGTCCAGGCCTCCGTCATCGGCGTCCTCGGCTCGATGCTGGGGGTGGGGCTGGGGATCGTCCTCGGCGGCATCGTCGCTGCCTGGGTCCGGACGGTCGGGGACGTGCCGCTGGGCACGCCGGCCATCGCCCCGGGTGCCGTCGCGGTGTCGCTCGCGCTGGGCGTCGTGGTGACCCTGGCGGCCGCCCTGGAGCCCGCCCGACGGGCCGGTCGGATCGCCCCGGTCGAGGCGCTCAAGGCCCGCCTCGACCTGCCGTCCGCGCGCCGGGCCCGACTGCGCTGGCTCATCGGCGTGTTCGCGCTCATCGGGCTGGCGGGCCTGTTCCTGTGGCCGCGCGGGGCGGGGGAGGCGGCCCTCGTGCGCGCCCTGGCCGTCTATGCGGTCCTGTTGGTCGCCGCCCTCCTCGTGCCGGTCATCCTGCCGCTCACCGCCCGACTGGCCGGCCTGCCGTTCGTGGCGGTCACGCGCCTGGAGGAGCGGCTCGCCCGCGCCTCGCTGCTGCGCGACCGGTCGCGCGCCGCGCTGACCGTCGGTGCGCTCACCGTCGGCCTGTCGATGGTCGTCGCCCTCGGCGGGGTGGCGCAGCACGCCCGAGCCGCCGCCTCGGCCTGGATCGTCGACGTCGTGCCGGGCGACCTCGTCGTGACCTCGATCTTCCCGCGGGCGCTCGACGAGGGCCTCGGCGACCTGCTCGGCGGCCTCGACGGCGTGGCCGCCGTCAGTCCCATCGCGACGTTCGACCTGGCCGTCGCCGGCGTCCGGGTCGATGGCGCGGCGATGGTCGGCGCGGACCTTGCGGCCGACGGCCGGCTGCGCTTCGTCGCGGGCGACCGGGGAGCCGCGCTGGCCGACCTCGACCGCGGCGGCGGGGTCATCGTGCCGGCCGGCGTGGCCGCGCGCGACGGCCTGTCCCCGGGGGACGTCCTGACCGCGACCGCGGCCGACGGTTCGGCCGTGTCGCTGCGCGTGCTGGGCGTGGCGGAGCGGACCCTGCCGGGCCGCGAGGGGGAGGCCGTGCTCATCGGCTGGGCCGACGCCGAGCGCCTGGGCGTGGCCGGCGCCGACGCGTTCGCCATCCGCTTCGCCTCCGACGCCACGGTCGCCCAGCGGACGACGGTCGCCGCCGAGGCGCGCGCCGTCGCCCTCGAGCCCGCCGGGCTCGGCGACATCCAGGGCGCCATCGGCCAGGCCCTCGACCGGATCTTCGGGCTGTTCGACGCCCTGGCCCTGATCGCCGTGGTGGTCGCCTCGCTGGGCATCGTCAACACGCTCACCATGAACGTGCTGGAGCGCGTGCGCGAGATCGGGATCCTGCGCGCGGCCGGCATGACCCGCCGCCAGGTGTGGCGCACGGTCGTGATCGAGGCCGGGATGACCGGCCTCGTGGGCGCCGCCGCGGGCGTCGTGGTGGGCATCGCCGTGGGGGCGCTGATGGTCATCCTCGGCGGCGGCACGCTGGCGGCGAGTTCGGCCATCCCGTGGCCGACCGTGGGCCTCGCGCTCGTGCTGGGGGTCGGCCTGGCGATGGTCGCCGCGGCCTATCCGGCCCGCCTGGCCAGCCGCCTGTCGATCGTCCGGGCGGTCGCCACGGAGTAGGGCCGGCCCCGGCCCCGGGCGCGCGTCCGCGGCCGGGGGATGGTCGGGCGGACCCGGCCGGATGCTAGACTCGGCCCGTTCGGCCGCCGAGGGAGCGGCCACGAGCCTGCGGAGCACGATGACCATCGCCCTTCCGAGACTCGACCGGGCCGACCCGGACGAGCGCGGCCTCACCCTCGGTGACTTCCTGGTCCCGGTCCGCATCGCGGACCGCCTGAGCCCCCGGCTGCGCCACCTGGCCCTCATCGGCCTCGGCGCGCTGTTCATCTACCTGACCGCCCGGGTCTACATCCAGACGGTACCGGTGCCGCTCACCGGACAGACCTTCGGCGTGCTGACCGTGGGCGCCGCCCTGGGCTTCCGGCGCGGCGGCGCGGCGGTCCTGCTGTACCTGCTCATCGGTCTGGTGGGCCTGCCGTTCTTCGCCGAGGGCAAGGGCGGCGTGGCGGTCCTGCTCGGCGGCACGGGCGGCTACCTGCTCGGGTTCGTCGTCGCCGGCGCCGTGGTGGGCCGCCTGGCCGAGCTCGGCTGGGATCGACGACTGGCCGGATCGCTGGGGGCCATGCTCCTCGGCTCCCTGATCGTCTACGCCATCGGCCTGCCGTGGCTGATGGTCACCGGCGGCTACAGCGTGTCCGAGACGATCGCCTACGGTCTCACGCCGTTCGTCCTGTGGGACCTGGCCAAGCTGGCGGTCGCCGCGTCGCTCTTCCCGCTCGGCTGGTGGATGGTGGAACGGCGCCCGGACGACCGCTGACGGGCGACGTCGCCGGGCTGTTCGGGCCGGGTTCGGCCGCCTGGCAGTTCCAGCGCGAGGCGTTCCTCCTGCTCGGCGCCGGTCCGCGCGCCCTGCTCCTGCAGCTCGCCCATCCGGCCGTGGCGGCCGGCGTGGCCGACCACTCGGACTTCCGCGCCGACCCGTGGCGCCGGCTCAGTGGCACGCTGCGCAGCTACCTGCGCATCGTGTTCGGGACGCGCGCGGCCGCCCGGGACGAGATCCGCCGCCTGCACCGGCTCCACCGGACGGTGACGGGGCCCGGCTACGAGGCGCGCGACCCGACCCTGGCGCTGTGGGTCCACGCCACGCTCGTCGACTCGACCCTGGCGGTCAACGCGGCCTGGGACGGGCCGCTGGGGCGCTGGCAGGCCGAGCGCTTCTATGCCGAGTCGCTGCCCCTCGGCCGCGCGTTCGGGATCCCGGACGCGGCGCTGCCGCCGGACCTCGCCGCGTTCGAGCGGTACATGGCCGACCAGATCGGGCCGGGTGGGCCGGTGGTCGTCGGCGCGACCGCCCGGGAGCTGGCCGAGGCGGTCCTCCATCCGCCCCTGCCGGGTGCCCTGGGCCGGCTGCCGCTCGACCGGCGGCTGCACGGCTGGCTGCTGTGGCCGGCCGTCGGACTGCTGCCGGCCCGCGTCCGGGCCGCCTACGGGCTGCCGTGGGGCCCGCTCGAGCGGGCCGTGGCGGCCTGGCTGGTGGCCGGCTGGCGGGCCTGGAACGCCCGCCTGCCGGCGGGCTGGCGGGCGATGCCGCAGGCCCTCGCGGCCGAGCGCCGGCTGGCGGACCGGCCGGCGTCGACCCCGGTCGGTCAGTAGGCCGACGGGAAGCGCGCGCCGAAGAGCAGCCGCCCGAGGTCGAGCGAGGTCGCGTCGTCGAGGGCGTCGAGGAGCGTGCGGTTCGCCACCAGGCGCCCTTCCTGGTCCGCCACGTACTCGCGCAGCGCGGCCCAGAAGCGGGTCGAGCCCATCCGCCTGCGCGCGTCGTCGATGAGGTTGCCGCCCTGGATGTAGATGCGCTCGTAGTAGCACGCCGCGCTGTACGAGTAGATCGGCAGGTCGAGCCGGCCGGTCGAGCAGCGCGACGAGCGACGCAGGCCGAGGACCGAGCGGGCCAGGAAGTCGGCGGCGGCCTCGTCCGCGAACGGCTGGCGGGCCTGGTCGTTGCCGACCATCCCGTAGAACCACTGGTGGGCCGTCTCGTGGGCGACCAGGTAGCGCAGGTTCGCCGAACCGATCCCGTACGGGATCCAGATGAGCGCCGGCGATTCCATCCCGTAGCCGCCGGCCGACTGGACGACCTTGAAGGTGGGGTGCGGATAGTCGCCGAGCCTGGACTCCATCGCCCGGAACGCGTCGGCGGCGGCGTCCAGGATGAGCGCCGCGTGGGTGCCGCTTCGGTAGTACGTCCGGATGGTCGTGTCGCCGACCCTGGTCGAGCGGGTCCGGAAGTCCGGCGCCGCGGTGATCGTGAAGTCGCGCACGTCGCGTGCCTCGAAGACCTGGGTCCGGCCGTCCGACGAGACGCTCGTCCGATCGCCCGTGCTGGCGATGACGAGCGGCCGGTCGGTGCGGACCGTGACCCGGACGAGGGGACTCGTGGCGGTCACGAACGGGTCGCCGTGGTTGGGCCGGGTGAACGCGGTCTCGCGGCTGACCCACGGCAGCCAGCGGTACAGGTTGGCGATGCCGTTGGCCTTGGTGAACAGCCAGCTCGATCCGCTCAGGCTCGTCCGCAGGGTCGCGCCGTAGCGCACCCGCACGGTCGTGGTGGCGCCCTCGGGCAGGATGCCGCCGAGCGGGACCACGATGGTCTGGTCGGTCCGGCGGGCGGTGGTCACGACCGCGTCCACCCACGCGCGGCGCAGGGTCAGGCCGCCGAGCGGACCGGCCACCGTGTTGAACTCGATCCGGTCGATCGGCCCGCCGGTCGTGTTGGTGATGGTCGCCGTCGAGTCGACCGAGATGCGGCGGGTGCCGTAGTCGAGATCGAGGGTCGCACGGTACGTGGCCGACACCCGGGGGTGCGTCCGGCCGACCGAGCCGGGCTGGATCGCCGACCCGCCGACAAGGGTCGTGCCGGCCGGACCGGGGCGACCGGCCGGACCGTGGGCGTCGGCCGCCGGCGTCGCGCTCGGAAGGCCGAGCAGTGCCGTCGCCAGGGCGACGGCGACGAGGCGCGGGACGGAGCGGGAGCGAGGGATGGCGGTCGGCATCGCCACCATCCTACCCGCCGACGCGAAACGGCCCGAGTCACCGTGCCGGACGGCGACTCGGGCCGGGAAGGCCGAGGTCAGACGGGGTTGTTGCCCGCGTGATGGCCGTGATCGTAGCCCTGGTTGGGGACCGCGATGTACGGGAAGGTCTCCAGGAACGCCTGCTCGTTGGCATCGACGCCGTCGCCGATCTGGTTGTTCGGGGACAGGTTCGGCACGCCGTAGAGGCTGTTGAGCTGGGCACCGTAGCCGTCGGCCACGGCCCGCAGCGCCATGTCGGTGACGTCGTCACTGGGACGGCGGCCGTTCGGCCATGCCGCGAGGTCCGCCGCGTCCTCGTAGAACGCGCCGAGCCGACGGCAGGCCCCCGCGTCGTCATCGGCCGGGTCGGCCGTGCAGGCGGGGATGCCGGTGTTCAAGCGCAGGACGTCCATCTTGCGCGAGCCGGTGCTGTTCAGCCCGGGGAGACCCTGGAGCAGGATCAGTGACAGGTCGCCGCGACCCGTGGTCCGCGCGTCCGGCAGGCTGGGGTAGAGGGCGTTGACGAGGCCGGCGAGCTCCGGCGCGAGGTAGTACTTCTCGAAGATGTGATCCCAGCGCGGGGTCCGCGCGTTCCAGCGATCCTTGAGGCCGAGCGGGATGATGACCTCGTTGATCAGCGGGTTGCCCATCCGCGAGACCTGGCGCCACGGGCCGGTATGGCGAACGCTGCCGTCCGAGGCGATGATCCGATTGGCCTGTCGGTAGTTGGCCGCCCAGATGCCGATGGAGGCACGGGCGTCGTCGGCCGCGTAGACCCTGCGGCCCTGGGTCAGGTGCCAGGTCGGGACCTGCAGGGCGAGCGTCAGGACGTTGGTGCCCTGGAGGTCGTCGATGCCGGTCGCCGTGGGGAGCGGGATGAGGTGGGCGCCGTTGAACGGGCGCAGGCCGGCGAGGTCGAAGATCGAGCCCAGGTCGACGAAGAACGGATCGTCGCGCTGGCCTGCGAAGGCCTTCATGCCGCCCGGGATCGAGCGCACGGCACCGGCCGCGGTGTCGGCGTAGTCGGGGGTCGCGCGCGGTCCGACGTTCGCCGGCGCCGTGTACGCGTCGTTCAGCAGGGTCGTGGTGCTGCCGCCCCGGTAGGTGCGGGTCAGGTCGTAGGTCTGGTAGACGTTCTGGTTGCCATCGGTGAGCGAGGTGACCTGGCCCGTGTTCGCCAGGAACGTGCCCTTGTCGCGGACGTGGGTGGTGAACCGGAACGAGTAGGTCACATCGGCGAGGCCGTCGCCGTTGTTGTCGACGTTGATGTCGTACTTGACCGCCGGATCGAACAGCCAGAAATTGGGGCCGCCGGCCGGATCCTGCATGGGGCTGACGTTGACGACGAGGTTGACGCGGTTCTCGCTGCCGGTCGCGGACAGCGACGACGTCCGCACGGGGCCGTCCATCCAGGCGAACACGTCGGTGTGGTCGGCGGCGGCGTCCGTGGAGATGATCGGGGCCTCGCGGTGCGATGCGCCGAAGATCGGCGTCACCGTGGTCGCGAGCAGCAGGATCGACGTTCCGACGCCGATCGCTCTCGATCGAGTGCGCATGGTTCCCTCCTGGGGAGTGCGGTGGATGGATCGGTCGCTGACGGTCCTTGCCGGCGTGCGTCCCGCCGCGGCCTGACCGGCTGTACGCAGTGCCGACCCGGTTGGATGGATGCCCGGCCGGCCGGCAGGCGCCGGCTTCGCCGGCCGTCGCCGGCCGTCGCCGGTCGCGGCTAGACTTCGGCCCGTGGCCAGCGGCTCCGTCACCCCAGCCTTCATCGACGCCGTCCGCGCGCGCGTCCCGGACGTCCGGCTGCTGACCGACGAGACCGACCGCGAGAGCTACCGGCGCGACGAGACCGCGTACCTCGCCGCCGGCCTGCCCGGCGCGGTCGTCCTGCCGACGACCACGGCACAGGTCGCGGAACTCGTGCGCATCTGCGCCGAGCACGACGTCCCGATCGTCCCGCGCGGCGCCGGCTCCGGGCTGAGCGGCGGCGCCAACGGTCTCGAGGGCGCCCTGACCATGGCGTTCACGGCCATGGATCGCATCGTCGAGATCGACACGGCGAACCTGTGCGTGGTCACCCAGCCGGGCGTCATCAACGCGCGGCTGAAGGCGGCCGTCGCCGAGCACGGCCTGTTCTACGCCCCGGATCCGGCCAGCTTCGAGATGTGCTCGATCGGCGGCAACCTCGGCACGAACGCGGGCGGCCTGTGCTGCGTGAAGTACGGCCAGACGCGCGACAGCGTGCTCAGCCTGGAGGTCGTGATGGCCGACGGCGCCATCGTCCGGACCGGCGGCCGCAGCCTCAAGGACGTGGCCGGCTACTCGCTGACCCACCTCATCGTCGGGTCGCAGGGGACGCTGGCCATCATCACCGAGGCGACCCTGCGCCTCCGGCCGGCGCCGCCGCCACGCTCCACCCTGCTGGCCTTCTTCGCCACGCTGGAGGCTGCCGGTGACGCCGTGGCGGGCCTGGCCGTTGCGGGCATCGCGCCGGTCACGCTCGAGCTGATGGACCGCTTCACCATCGCCGCCGTGGACGACATGCACGGCCTGGGGCTGGATCGCGACGCGGCGGCCATGCTGATGGTCGAGTCGGACCTGCCGGGCGCCGCCGCGACCGACGAGCTGGCCCGGGCCGAGGCGGCCTGCCTGGCGGCCGACGCGACCACCACGGTCCGCTCCCGGGACGCCGCCGAGGCCGACCTGCTGCGCCAGGCCCGGCGCGCGGCGCACTGGGCCCTCGAAGCCATCGGCGACGTGAAGATGGAGGACGTCGGCGTGCCGCGGTCGCGGGTGCCGGAGATGCTCCGGGCCATCGAGCGGATCGCCGCGAAGCACGACGTGCGCATCGGGACGTTCGGCCACGCCGGGGACGGGAACCTCCACCCCGACCTCGTCCTCGAGCGTGGGGACCCCAACGCCCGGGCCATCACCGAGGCCGTCCAGGCGGACCTGTACCAGGCCGCCCTCGACCTTGGCGGCACGGTCACCGGCGAGCACGGGATCGGCTCGGCGCGCCAGGGCTGGATGGCCGCCCAGCGTGGTCCCGAGGCGATCCGCGTGATGCACGCGATCAAGGCCGCGCTCGATCCCCAGGGGCTGCTCAACCCGGGCCGCGTCCTGCCCCCGGCCTGACCCCGCCGGCCTGACCCCGCCGGCCTGACCCCGCCAGCCATCCGCCGCGGCATCCATCCGCCGGGGCATCCCAGCCGTATCACCGGCATGACCACGAGGACGCGTCGTCGATCGGTGCTGCTGGCTCCCCTCGTTGCTGCCGTCGTCGCCGCCTGTGCCGGGCCGCTGCCCGCCGCCACACCGGTCCCGACCGGCGCCCCCGGCTCGACCGCCGCACCGTCCCCGGCCATCGCGCCGACCGTCGACCCGACCACGCCGGCGGGCACGCCCGCGCCCGTCGCGACCGTGTCGCCGACCCAGGAGCTGATCGACTTCCTGCTCGACGTCGTGGCGACCGCGCCCGACGACGGCGAGGCGCAGCGCGATCTCGGCATCGCCCTCCTCCAGCGCGTCCGCGAGACGGCGGATCCGTCGCTCTATCCGCGGGCGGAAGCGGCGCTGCTGGCGGCCCGCGAGCTGCGACCCGACGACCCGCTGGTCCTGGCCGGGATCGGCAGCCTGCAGCTGGGCCGGCACGAGTTCGCCGAGGCGCTCGCCACCGGTCGGACCGCCCTCGAGGCGTTCCCCGACGATGCGGCCGCCCAGGCGATCGTGGTCGACGCGCTCGTCGAGCTGGGGCGCTACGACGAGGCGTTCCGGCGGGCCGAGGCGCTCGCCGTGGCCAGCCCCGACCTGGCGTCCCTGGCTCGTCTGTCCTACGTGCACGAGCTGCGCGGCGACCTGCCCGCCGCGCTCGAGGCGATGGAGCGCGCCGCGACGTTCCCTGGCCTCGCGGCGGAGAACACGGCCTACGTGCTGGCCCTCGTCGGGCACCTGCGCACCCTGACCGGCGACGCGCCGGGCGCGGCCGCGGCCTACGCCGAGGCCCTCCGCCTCGTCCCGGATCACGCGCCGTCGCTGGCGGGGGAGGGGCGCCTGGCGGTCGGTGCCGGCGATCTCGCCACGGCCGCCGCCCGGTTCGAGCGCGCCGCGGCGGTCGTGCCGCTGCCCGAGTACGTCATCGCCCTCGGCGAGACGCTCGAGGCGCACGGCGACGCCGCGGCCGCCGAGCGCCAGTACGACCTGGCCCGGGCGCTCATCACCCTGGCCCGGGCGAACGGGGTCGTGGTCGATGTCGATCTCGCGCTGTTCGAGGCGGATCACGGCGACGCGGCCACGGCCCTGGACCTGGCCGAGGACGCCGCCGCGGCCACGCCGACCGTTCGCGCCGCGGACGCGCGCGCCTGGGCCCTCCATCGGCTGGGGCGCCATCGAGAGGCGGCAGCCTTCTCCGACGAGGCGCTGCGCCTCGGTTCGCGCGACCCGCTCCTGCGCTTCCATGCGGGCGCCATCGCCGCGGCGCTGGGGCGGACGACCGTCGCGCGGGACCACCTCCGCGCGGCCCTGGCCGCCGATCCCGGCTTCTCCCCGACGGGCGCCGCGGAGGCCCGCCGGCTGCTCGACGCGCTCGGCGGCTGAAGCGTCGGTCGGGCCGCCGGCGTCGTCACGAGCGGCCGTGCCGGACCTCCGCCCGGGGTCGGTCCTTGACAGGCGGTCCCATGCGCCGTGATGATGCGCCGGTATGCATGCACATCTGTTCAGCACATCTGTGCAGTCGGACGGCCGGCAGGGCCGGACCCGGCCGTGAGCCAGCGCGCCGGTGCGGGCGACCTCGAGCAGCTGATCGCCGCCAGCCGCCTCTACTACGAGCTGGGCGAGACGCAGAACGCGATCGCCGAGCGCCTCGGCGTCACCCGTCCGCAGGTCAGCCGGCTGCTCAAGCGTGCGCGGGCCGAGGGGATCGTCGAGATCCGCATCGTGGACCGCACGACGGCCGAGAGCCCGGCCGGCGACGCCCTGCGCCGGAGCTATCAGCTCGATGCGGTCCACCTCGCTCCCACGATGTCGGGTCCGGAGGACGTCGCGCGCCGGATGGTCGGGCGGCTCGCCGCCCAGGTCCTGCGCTCGGTGGTCCGCGACGGCACGATCGTCGGGATCGGCGACGGCGCCGGGGTCGCGGCGGTCGCCGATGCGATGGATGAATCGGCCAGCCCGGTCGCGGCCACGGTCGTCCCGCTCACCGGCGGCTACTGGTCGCCCGGCCCCGACCGTGAGCCCTTCCGGCGGATCGCCGACGCCCTTGGGGCCCAGGTCCACGGGCTGATGGCGCCGGGCCTCCTCGACGACGCTACGACGCGCGACGCGCTGGCCGCGCACGCGGGGGTCCAGGCCGTGCACGACCTGTGGGCGCGCCTCGACGTCGCCCTGTTCGGGATCGGCGGCCGCAGCTGGGGGGCCGCCTCGGTCGGGGAGGCGACGGCCCGCCTGCTCGAGGAGCGGGACGCGGTCGGCGAGGTGCTCATCGCCCCGTTCGAC
>JBKHXL010000072.1:0-21599 GCA_046566045.1 Candidatus Limnocylindria bacterium | reverse complement strand
GCGACATCCTCGATCGCCCGCCCGAGGCCATGGCCGCCTGGCGAGCCCGCATCCGGGCCACCGCCCGCGAGCGCTACAGCTGGCCCATCGCCGCGGCCGCCTATCGGGGCCTGGTCCGCACCCTGCGCCCGGACTGAGCGTCGGCCCACCGCGGGCCGGCGGGGCGGGCGGCGCCGACCGCACGGACGGGCGGCGGGGCGGCGGCGTGTGGCCCACGGACGGGCGGCGTGGGCGCCGACCCACCGCGGGCCGGCGGCGTGGGCGCCGACCCACCGCGGGCGGCGGGGCGGGCGGCGCCGACCCACGGACGGGACCGGCATGTCCGGATCGGCGCATCTGGTGCCGCATCCGCCGCGGTCCGGGGCATCAAACGCACGCACCGGGCGCGCAGCCTCGGCGCAGGCACGCTGATGCGGCATCGGATGCCGCCGATCCTGCACGGACGGAGCGTCCGGGCGCCCAGCGCACGGCCGTGAACGCCGTCGGGCCTGGACACGCGGCGTTCGATGGCGCGTGGTCTGCACTGCCGGGGCGGGGAGCGGGGGTGCGCCGCTCGATGCGTGCATCTGACGCCCCGCCGCCCCCGCCCCGCCGCCCCGCCCCCGCCCGGACGGAGCGCCGAGCGCGAAGACCGGGTCGCGGCGGCCAGGCCGCATCGTCGATGAGGATGTGCAGCGCGTCGGGGCCCGGGCACACGCACACACCGGGGCGCGGCCACGCGGCCGCGGCGATGGCGACGGTATCGCCGCCGGCGACGACCACCACCCCGGCCGGATCCACGAGACGCCCGTCGCGAGCCTCGAAGCGCGCCGGCCAGAACGCCCGGAGGATCGCGCCGCCGACCGACACCCCGCCGGCGCCGACACCCCGCCGCCGACCTACAACCCGGCGCCGACCGACACCCCGGCGCCGACCGACACCCCGCCGCCGACCGACAACCCCGCCGCCGACCGACACCCCGCCGCCGGCCTACAACCCGGCGCCGCCCAGCTTCGCGGCGCGCTCCGCCTTGCGCTGGGCCGAGCGCTCCTCGTGCATGCGCACGACCTCGGCCGGGTCGCCCTCGATGATGACCTGACCTCGCTCGAGCAGGATCGCCCGGTTGCAGTACTCGACCACCCAGCTCATGTCGTGGGTCACCAGGACGATGCCCTTGGCCGCCCGGACGAGCTCGATGACGCGCGCCTTGGACTTGGCCCGGAACTCCGCGTCGCCGGTCGCGAGCACCTCGTCGAGCAGCAGGATGTCCGGGTCGACGGACGTCGCGATGGCGAATCCCAGCCGCGCGCGCATGCCCGACGAGTACGTCTTGATCGGCGCGTCGATGAACTGGCCCAGGTCGGCGTACTCGACGATCGAGGGCAGCAGCTCGCGCACGACCCGGTCATCGAGGCCCATGAACGCGCCGGCCAGCAGGATGTTGTCCTGTCCGGACAGCTCCTGGTCGAAGCCGGCGCCGAGGGTCAGCAGGCTGGAGATGTGGCCGTTGACCTCGACCGCGCCCTCCGACGGCAGGATGATCCCGGCGAGGACCTGGAGGAGGGTGCTCTTGCCCGCGCCGTTCGGGCCGATGACGGCCAGCGATTCGCCGCGCTCGACGTCGAACGACACGTCGCGCAGGGCCCAGAACGACTCCATGGCCTCGCGCGACAGGACCTGGCTGAGCGACTGGCGCAGGGTCGTCTTCTTCGTGAAGCGCAGGCTGTAGCGCACGCCCAGGCCACTGGCCTTGATGGCCAGTGGAGCTCCCCGCGGCACGGCCGGCGGGGCGGTCGGTGCGACGGCGTCGACGGCGCTCACAGCACCTTGGCGAACTGCGGCTCGAGCCGCTTGAACGTGATCGCCGCCAGCGCGACCAGGACGATGCTGGCGACCGACAGCGCGGCCAGCGCGCCCCAGTCGGGCATCCCGGGCGCCCCCTCCGGCGTGCCGTAGATGACCATCCGGTAGGCCTCGAACAGGACCGCCATCGGGTTCGCATGGGCGATCGTGCGCAGGATCGGGTTGGCCTGGAAGATCTCGCTCGAGTCGAGCAGGGCCAGGCTGTACAGCCCGGGCGACAGGTAGAACCACAGGCGCAGCGCGTGGCGCAGCACGTTGCCCAGGTCGCGGAAGAAGACGTTGATGGCCGACACGAGGAAGGCGACCCCGAGCGTGAACAGGAACTGCACGACCGCGATGATCGGGATGAGCACGAGGTAGGCGGAGATCCGGTCGGCGTACACGAGCATGATCGCGAACAACGGGATGAGCCCGAACGCGAAGCCGACCACCCCGGCGGTCGTCGCCGCCACGGGCAGGACGATCTTGGGGAACTGGATCTGTTTGATCAGCTTCTCCTGGCTGACCACCGCGCTGGCCGCGTCGTTGACGCTCGTGGTGAACCATTTCCAGGGCAGGATGGCGGCCAGGATGAAGAGCGGGTAGTCGGGCGTGTCGCGCTGCAGGATGAGCCCCACGAAGACGACGTAGACGGCCATCTGGAGGAGCGGATCGAGGATCCACCACAGGTTGCCGAAGAACGTGTCGGCGCCCTTCTTGCGGATGTCGGCCTGGACGAGGTAGCGGACCAGGCGACGCCGGTCGCGCACGTCGCTGATGGCGGCGGACAGCAGCTGGCGCGGCCCGGGCCGCGTCGCGGCGTGCCGGAACGCGGCCGGGACTTCACTGGTGGCGGACATCGCGCCGAAGCGTAGCATCGGCGGCAGCCCGGCACGCGCGCCCACCCGACCCGGCGGCGGTCGCGCGCCCTGATCGGACGACGGCCGCTATCCTCAGCCGCGACATCCGCAGGAGGGACCCGTGACCGAACAGGATCGCCAGGACCGGCGCGTGGCCGTCATCGGCCTGGGCTACGTGGGGCTGCCGCTGGCCATCTCGTTCGCCGAGGCGGGCCTCGAGGTCGAGGGCGTGGACGCCGTCGCCGGCCGGGTGACCGAACTCAACGCCGGCCACTCGCCGATCGACGACGTGTCCGACGAGCGCCTCGTCGCGGCGCTGGCCGGGTCGCTCCGCGTGGTCGGACCGACGGACGCGGACCTGGCCCGGGCGGACGCCATCTTCGTGTGCGTCCCGACCCCGATCACCACGACCAAGGATCCCGACCTCGCCCCGGTCCTCGCCGCGGCCCGCGCCATCACGAGCGGCCTGCGACGCGGCCAGCTGGTGATCCTCCAGTCGACCACCTTCCCGGGCACGACGGCCGGCCCGTTCCGCGCCGTGCTGGAGGAGACCGGCCTGCTGGCCGGCACGGACTTCGACCTCGCCTTCGCGCCCGAGCGGGTCAACCCGGGCGACCCGGCCAGCGCCAGCAAGGGCGTGCCCCGCCTGGTCGGCGCCACCACGCCGGCCGCCACCGAGCGGGCCGCGGCGCTCCTGCGCCACATCAACGACCAGGTCGTGACGATGTCCTCGCCGGACGCGGCCGAGCTGTCCAAGCTCCTCGAGAACGTCTTCCGCAACGTCAACATCGCGTTCGTCAACCAGCTCGCGCTGCTGTGCGAGCGGATGGGCCTCGATGTGTGGGAGGTCATCAACGCGGCGGCGACCAAGCCGTTCGGGTTCATGCGCTTCACGCCCGGACCGGGCGTCGGCGGGCACTGCATCCCGGTCGATCCGTATTACCTCGCCTGGCGGGCCCGCGAATTCGACTTCATCGATCGCTTCATCGAGCTGGCCGGTGACATCAACTTCGCCATGCCGCGTCACGTCGTCGACCTCGTCGCCGAGGCGCTCAACGACCGCAGCCTCGCCCTGAAAGGGGCGAAGGTCGGCATCCTCGGGGTGGCCTTCAAGCCGAACGTCCAGGACGCCCGCAACTCGCCGGCGGCCGACGTCATCGCGCTGCTCGCCGCGCGCGGCGCCGACATCCGCTTCCATGACCCGCACGTGGCCGTGTTCACGGACGCCGCCGGGGTCGTCCGACAGGGGAGCGACCTCGATGCGCTGGTCGGCTGGGCCGACGCCGTCGTCGTGGTCACGGCACACGCGGCCATCGACTGGCCGACCGTCTACGAGCGCTCGAGCCTGGTCGTGGACACCGTCGACAGCTCGCGCGGCCAGCGCACCCGGGAGCGACAGGTGCTGCGCCTGGGGGCCGGCTGGTCCAGGGGCGCTTGAGCGTGGTCGCTGCCCCGGACCGGCGGCCGGTCCTGATGATCGTGCACAGCTACGTCGCGGAGGACCCGCGCGTGCGGCGCCAGGCGGAGGCGCTCGTCGCGGCCGGCCGGCCGGTGACCATCCTCGGCCTGCGCCCGCCCGACGGCCCACCGCGCCTCGATCTCGGCGGCATCGACCTCCACCAGCTCGACGTGCAGCGCCACCAGGGCGCGGGCCTCGGCACGTACCTGCGCGAGTACCTGACGTTCCTCGCCCGGGCCCTCGTCGCGGCCGTCCGGCTGCATCGCCGGCGGCGGTTCGCGCTGATCCAGGTCCACTCCCTGCCGGACTTCCTGGTGTTCGCCGCGCTGCCGCTGCGGCTGGTCGGGGTCCCGGTCCTGCTCGACCTGCACGAGGCGATGCCGGAGTTCTTCCGCAGCCGCTTCCCCCGCGCGTCGAACCCGCTCGTGCATCGCGTGCTGCTGCTCCAGGAGCGCCTGTCGATCGCGGCCGCCACGCACACGATCACGGTCAACGAGGCGATGCGCAGCCGGCTGGTCGAGCTGGGTGCGCGGCCGGAGCGGGTCGGGGTGGTCATCAATAGCCCGTCGCTCGCGCGCTTCGATGCGGCGGCCCACCCGACCCGCGCCTTCCGCGAGGATGGCCGGCTGCGCCTCGTCTACGCCGGTGCGCTGACGCCGACCTACGAGCTCGACGTGGCGGTCCGCGCGGTGGCCGGCCTGGCGGCCTCCCGCCCGGATCTCGACGTCCGGTTCGATGTCTTCGGGCGCGGCGATTCCGAGCCGGCCCTGCGCGACCTCGCCGCGAGCCTGGGGGTGGCCGATCGGATCACGTTCCACGGCCGCGTGCCCATCGACGAGGTGCCGGCCCGCGTGGCGGCGGCCGACATCGGGCTCGCCCCGACCCGCCACGATCCGTTCACCGACATGAGCCTGTCCACCAAGGTCTACGAGTACGCGGCGATGGGCAAGCCGGTCGTCGCCTCGGGCCTGCCGATGGTCGAGCGGACCTTCCCGTCCGGGACCGTGGCCGCCTATCCGCCGGGGGACGACGCGGCCATGGCCGCCGCGATCGTGCGCTTCGCCGACGACGCCGCGGCCCGCGACGCCGCGGTGCGCGACACCCTGGCGATCGTCCGCGACAGCGCCTGGGAGCGCCAGTCCGTCGGCTATCTGGCCCTTGTCGAGCGATCGATCGCCGGGTCGCGCTAGGCACGACCCATGGCGGCGAGCAGCTCGCGCCGGACCTTCCGCGCGACACGCCGTGGCAGCGAGACGGGCGGGCGCGGGGCCTTCGCCGCGGTCGGCTGCGGACCGACGGTCGGCGCGAGCTTGTCGATGGGGGTGAGCCACGCCGTGTCGACGTCGGGCATCTGGACGGTCGCGTCGCCGAACAGGCGGAGGAACTCCGAAACGATGTAGCGGACGGCGTGTCGGTGGACGTGCCGGCCGTCCTCGCGGAAGAAGTCGCTCTGTCGTTCGGCCGTCACGACCATCTCGTACGAGTGGAAGTAGCGGACATCGGGATGGCGCTCCACGAACTCGGACACCGCCGCCCGGATCCGGCTCTTCGACTCCATGTTCGCGACCCGGACGTCAAGGGCGGTGAAGGTCGTGTGCAGCGGGACCGGCGAGGTCGTGAGGATGAGCGTCGCCCCGAGCGAATCGTGCACGACGGTCCGGATCCGCTCGAGGTCGTCAAGCATGTCCGCCACGCTCAGGCGATGGAACGCCGCGCCGAGGGTGGGATACACCGTCGGGTGGGGGATCTGACGGTACGTGTTGCCGGTCGCCAGGTTGCGGAACGTCTCGATGAGGCCCAGCGTGGCGACGACGACGTTCGCACCCCGGAACAGGGCGTCGGCAGCCGCGTCGGCGGCGGCCCGCTCGGCCAGGAGCGTCGCCTCGTCCGGATGGGTCGTGGAGTAGTCCCGGAACGGATCGACGAACCCGCCATCGACCAGCCAGGTGGGTTCGGTCGCGCGTTCGGGCCAGCCACCGGCCAGCCGTTCGAGCTCCTGCCGGATCGTCGCGGTCGAATAGAACAGGCCGCCCGGATGCATCCCGCCGACGATGCCGACCTTGCCCATCATCGAGGCGAGCTCGGACGCGAAGCACGACCCGATCGTCGCTACCCTGGTCTCGGCGCCGATGAGCGGATCGAGTGGCGCGCGGATGCGCACTGCCCGTTCGGACCAGGCGTGGACGTGGGGAAGGTCCCAGTCTCCGAGTCGACTCTTCAGGGTGGCCACGAAGGCAGGATAGCGTGCCGCGCCTCGAGTCGATATCCTCGGCCGCATGCCAGTCGAGCGACGCCGGACGCTGCGCTTCGTGCCCGAGGCGCCCGGCGCGGGACCGGACGACCGCACGGTCGTGGTCGTCCTCGACAGCACCTGGACGGCGACCGGAGACCTCGCCGCGACCGACCGCGTGATCGGCATCCGCGGGGTCGGCGGGCGACTGCTGGCCGAGCGCGACCTGATCGCCGAGACCGCGGCACGACTCGACGACTGGGCGGCCGCGTCGGGTGTCGTCGATCGGCTGGTCGTCGAGGGCACATCGATGTGGTTCTACATCCGACTGTCCGTGTGGGTGTGGCTGCAGCAGCGGATCCTGTGGACCGCCATCGTCGATTCCCTCGTGCGTGACATCGACCCCGCGACGATCGAGTGCGACCCCGGGACGGACGAGGCGATCGTGGAGGCCGCCCGCCTGATCGCGGCCCGTGATGGCCGATCGTTCGTGGGGCCCGTCGCGGATCGATCGGCGAACCCGGTCGCGACGGCGCAGGCACCCGCCGCATCCGCTTCCGCGTCGGCGAGCTTCGAGCGGTTCGCCCGACGAGGTATCGGTCGGGTTCGCCGCATCCTCGGCGGCGGGCGCTCGGCGACCGAGATGCCGAGCGGACTGGCGCTGCGCCGTCGCGCGATGGCGGAGCGGCTGGACCGGCTGGCGGCCGAGCCCGGTCGACTCCTCGTCGTCCTGGAGCACATCCGCCAACGGATCGAGACCCCGGGCGGACCGCGCGAGGTGAACCCGTACCTCGGGGCGGTCGTCGATGCACTCCGCGGCACCCCGCTCGACCCGATCGAGATCGATCTCAAGGCCCGCGTCGACGACGACGCGTGGTGGGGCCGGCTGGATGCGCCCGATGGAGCCCGGCTGCTTCCCGGTACCGTGACCGCCCATGCCGGCGGCGGGAGCCCGGACGTGCCGGCCGAGCCGTGGGTCGCAGCGGTGCGGTCGATCGACACGCGGGTCGAGGTCCACGGCATCGATGTGGGGCCTGCACTCGTGGACCGCGTGGCCGAGCTGGCCGAGCACTGGATGCCGGCCAAGGCTCGCGCGATCGGGAACCTGCGCGCGCTGATCCGGCGGCTCCGGCCGGCGGGCGTGCTCCTCGCCGACGAGTACCACCGCCAGGACTGGGTCACCGCGGCCCGCGCCGAGGGCGTGCGCGTCGCCGCCATCCAGCACGGGATGATCTATCGCGGCCACAACGGCTACATCCATCGCGACCGGCCCGCCACGCTGGCCTTGCCGGATCGGACGTACGTGTTCGGCGACTGGGAGCGAGACGTGCTGCTCGAGGCCAGCGTCTATCGACCCGACGAGGTCGTCGTGTCGGGCTCTCCACGGCTCGATCTCGCCGAGACCGCCCCGGATCCCGATCCGGCCGATGTGCGCGCCGCACTCGGCGTGCGGGATGGCGACCGGCTCGTCGTCCTGTCCGGGACGTATGGTCCTGTGTACCGCAGATTCCACATCCCATACGCGCTGGACCGCCTCCTCGACCGGCCCTGGCCCAACGTCCACCTCGTGGTCAAGCAGCACCCCGGCGAGAAGGATCGGGGACCGTACGAAGCGCTCGTCCGCGGCATCGCCGCCGCGCGCGGATTCGCGCCACCGCCGGTCACGGTCGTGCAACACATCGATCTGTACCGCCTGTTGCGCGCCGCCGATGCCCACCTCGGGATCCACTCGACGGTCCTGACCGAGGCGGTGGTGACCGGGACGCGCAACCTGCTCGCCGACACGCTGATGTCCTCGGATCTGCTCGGGTACGTTGAGGCAGGGGTGGCGACACCCGTGCGGGACGGTGGCGGGTTCCTCGCCGCGCTCGACGACCCGGTCGGGCCGTCGGACACCGCCCGGCGGGCCTTCCTCGAGCGGCACTTCCGGCCCGGGTCCGCCAGTCGACGCGTGCGCGACGACCTGCTGGGATGGCTCGCGACGTGAGCGACCGGTCCGTGTTCGTCATCACCGCCCGGGGCGGGAGCAAGCGGGTCCCCGGCAAGAACCTGCGCTCGCTGGCCGGTGTCCCGCTGGTCGGCTGGGCGGTACGCATCGCCCGGGAGGCTGCTCGGCCGGGCGACCTCGTCGTCTGCTCGACGGACGACCCAGCGATCGCGGACGTGGCGCGCGCGTGGGGGGCGGACATCATCGAGCGGCCGGCCGATCTCTCGACCGACGAGGCGACCTCGCTGTCGGTCGTGCTGCACGCCCTCGACGCGACCGGCCCGCGGGACATCGATCCCGGCGCGTTCGACCTCGTCGTGTTGCTCCAGCCGACGTCCCCGCTCACCGATCCGGCCGACCTCGCGAGCGCCGTGGCGCTCGCCCGCTCCAGTGGTCGGTCCGTGACGAGCGTGGTCGCGGGGCACCCCGCGAGCTGGCATCGCCAGCGTGACCCGGACGGCACGCTGCGGGAGTCGGGCACCGTCGGGGGCGAGCCCGGGCGCCACCGGCTGACCGGGGGATTCTATGTCTCCACGCCGGCGGCGCTCCGGCGGGCGGGGATGTTCGTCGAACCGGGCGTCACGCTCGGCGTCGAGATCGCGCCGGATCGCGCGATCGACATCGACGAGCCGATGGACCTCGTGGCGGCCGCGGCGATCCTCGGCGATCGACCGGTCGCCCCGTTCGTCGTGGGAGATCGGACGGTCGAGCCTGGACGGACGCTGGTCATCGCCGAGGCCGGCGTCAATCACGACGGCGAGGTCGAGCTGGCGCGCCGACTGATCGATGCCGCCGCGGCCGCCGGGGCGGATGCCGTCAAGTTCCAGAGCTTCCTGCCAGAGGCGCTGGCCGCCCCGGCGGCGCCGACCGCCGCGTACCAGCGCGACCGCGATGGCGGCCACGATCAGCGGGCGATGCTCGCGCGGCTCGCGTTGCCGGCGACGGCCTGGGCCGGTCTGCAGGCCCACGCCCGGGAGCGGGGCATCGTGTTCCTGTCAACGCCGTTCGACGACGCCTCCGCGGACCTGCTCGACGCGCTCGACGTCCCGGCGTTCAAGGTCGGCTCAGGCGAGGTGACGAACCTGCCGTTCCTCTCCCGTCTGGCCGGGCTCGGGCGGCCGCTCATCGTGTCCACCGGGATGGCGACGATGGTCGAGGTCGCCGCGGCCGTCGAGGCCATCGGGGCGGCCGGCGGTGCGCAGCGTCTGGCGCTGCTGCATTGCGTGTCGACCTATCCGGCGGCTCCGGCCGACGCGAACCTCGGTGCGATCCGCCAGCTGCGCGAGGCGTTCGGCGTGCAAGCCGGCTGGTCGGATCACACGCCCGGCACCGAGCTGCCGATCGCCGCGGTCGCGCTCGGGGCGGCCATCATCGAGAAGCATCTCACCCTCGATCGGTCGCGGCGGGGCCCGGACCACGCCATGTCCCTCGAGCCCGCGGCATTCGCCTCGATGGTCTCCGGGATCCGCGCGACCGAAGTCGCGATCGGTGGCCACGACAAGGCCCCGACCGACGGCGAGCTCGAGATCGCGGCCGTCACCCGACGGAGCCTGCACTGGGCGCGCGACCTGCCGGCCGGGACGGAGATCGCCGCGACGGACCTGCTGGCGCTGCGACCGGGCGGCGGCATCGCCCCGGTCCGGATGGCCGCGCTGCTGGGCCTCCGCACGGCGCGTGACGTGCGGGCCGGGGCCATGGTCCAGGCCGACGACACATGACGAGGATCGCCCTCCTCACGACAGGTCGGCAGGACTGGGGCATCCTGCACTCGACCGCCACGGCCATTCGCGCCCATCCCGATCTCGAGCTCCAGCTCGTCGTCGGCGGCATGCACCTCGATCGACGGCATGGCCACACGGTCGACGGCATCCGGGCTGATGGCTTCGAGCCTGACGATCTCATCCCGTGGCTGGCCGACGAGCCGGACGGCTCCCTCACGGCCGCCGCCGCCAGGCAGGCCGCCGCCGCCCTCGACCGCATCGGTACGTGTCTGCGGGCCGACCCACCGGACGCGCTGCTCCTCGCCGGCGATCGGTTCGAGACGGCCGCGGCCGCGCTCGCCGCGACCCTGGAGCGCGTCCCGCTCATCCACGTGCACGGGGGCGAGCAGACATCCGGCGCCTTCGACGACGCCCTGCGCCACGCCATCACGAAGCTGAGCCATCTCCACCTCGTGAGCCATGAGGAACACGCCCGCCGGGTCGTGGCGATGGGCGAGGATCCCGCCAGCGTCCACGTCGTCGGGGCCCCCGGCCTCGATGCCGCACTGCGCCCCGACCTGCCGGACCGGGCCGAGCTCGCGGCGGACCTCGGGCTGCCGCTCGATCCGCCGCTCATCATCGTGACCGTTCACCCGGGGACCCTCGAAGCGGACCCGATCGCCGCGGCCCGCGCGGTCGTCGCTGCGATGGATGCGGTACCGGCGACCTACGTCGTGACGCTGCCGAACGCCGATCCGGGGAGCGACGCGGTCCGTGAGGTCCTCATCCCGCTCGCCGAGCGACCCGGCCGGGTGGTCCTCGAGGCACTCGGCGAGCGGCGCTACTGGGGGTTGCTGCGCATCGCCGACGCGATGCTCGGGAACAGCTCGAGCGCGTTGATCGAGGCGCCCGCCGTGGACCTGCCCGCGGTCGATGTCGGCGACCGCCAGGCCGGGCGGCGCGCAGGACCGAACGTCCGGCACGTTCCCGCCGACGCGGACCAGGTCGCCGCGGCCCTGCGGTCCGCGCTCGATCCCGTCACGCGGGCCGCGATCGCCGCGGCCCATCCACCCCTCGCCGACGGCCGGGCCGGTGCCCGCATCGCGGATATCATCGCCGCATGGCGCCCTCCCAGCCCGCCGCGCAAGCCACCGATCGAGGTACCGGAGTCACCACCGCGCCGCTCGTCGTGATCGGCGGCGGGGAGCACGCGCGGGTCGTGATCGAGACGGCGCGCACGGCGGCGGTCCCGTGGGACGTCCGTGGCTACACCGCGCCGGCCCCGAGCCCCGGCGAGGCACCCGCCCGCTACCTCGGCAGCGACGACGTGCTCGCGGCCGGCGGGCCCGGGCTCGACGATGCGGCCTGCGTCCTCGGCTTCGGCGGCGGCGAGTCGAGCGGCGACCTGGTCCGTCGCCTGGGAACGGCCGACGGCCTGGGCTCCGGGGCACGCTGGGCGACGGTCGTCCATGCCACCGCCTGGGTCGCGCCGAGCGCCGAGCTGGCGCCTGGCGTGGTCGTGCTGGCCCATGCCGTGGTCAACAGCGGGGCGCGCATCGGCCGCCACGCGATCGTCAACAGTGGCGCGATCGTGGAGCACGACTGCGTCGTCGGGCCGGGCACGCACCTGGCGCCGGGCGCCGTGGTCGGCGGCGGCACGCGGGTCGGGGCGGCCGTGTTCATCGGCCTCGGCGCGCGCGTGCGCGACCACGTCGAGATCGGCGACGGCGCGGTGGTCGGGATGGGCGCCGTGGTGGTCGCCTCGGTCGCCCCGGGGGCCCGCGTCGTCGGCGTCCCCGCCCGGTCCGGCGACGAGCCGCGATGACCCGGCAGCTCGACGCCTACGTCGTGCCCGAGGCGGGCTCGATCCGTGACGCCATGATCGCCGTGGACCAGGGGGCCGCGCGCATCGCCCTGGCGGTGGACCCCGACGGACGGCTGCACGGCGTCGTCACCGACGGCGACCTGCGCCGGGCCCTCCTGCGCGGGGCCGATCTCGACGACCCGGTCGCGCCGGCGCTCACCCGCCGCTTCCTGTCGGTCGGGCCGAGCGAGGGCCGCGCCGCGGCGCTCGAGCTGATGCGCGCCCGGCGGATCGACGCGGTGCCGGTGGTGGACGGCGCCGGCCGCGCGGTGGGCCTGCACCTCCTGCACGAGTTCCTCGCGCCGGTCCGGCGCCCGAACTGGGCCGTGATCATGGCCGGCGGCCAGGGCGTCCGGCTCCGCCCGCTGACCGAGCAGGTCCCCAAGCCGATGCTGCCCGTGGCGGGTCGGCCGATCATCGAGCGCCTCGTGCTCGACCTCGTCGGCTTCGGCATCGAGCGCGTGTTCGTCTCGCTCAACTACCTCGGCGAGGTCATCGAGGCCCACCTCGGCGACGGGCGCCGGCTCGGGGCGCGGGTCGAGTACCTGCGCGAGGAGACGGCGCTGGGCACCGCCGGCGCCCTCGGCCTGCTGCCCGAGCCGCCCACGGATCCGCTCCTGCTGCTCAACGGCGACCTCGTGACCTCGGCCGACCTCGGCGGCCTGCTCGACGCCCACGCGGCCGGCGATGCCGTCGCGACCATCGGGATCCGCCGCTACCTGCACACCGTCCCGTTCGGCTGCGTCGAGCGCGACGGTGATCGCGTCACGGCCCTGGAGGAGAAGCCGACCATCGAGCGCGAGGTCAACAGCGGGATGTACGTCCTCGACCCGAGCGCCGTGGCCCGCGTCCCGGCTGGCCGTCGGACCGATACGCCCGACCTCATCAGCGAGCTGCTGGCCGAGGGGCAGCCGGTCGGCGTGTTCGAGATCGAGGACGAGTGGATCGACATCGGGCAGCGCGAGCAGCTCGCCGCCGCGCGCGGGGTGACCTCGTGAGCCTGCGCGGGACGACCGTCCTCGTGACCGGCGCGGACGGGTTCATCGGCTCCCATCTGACCGAGCGGCTGGTGGCCGAGGGCGCCCACGTCCGTGCGTTCTGCCTGTACAACTCGCGCGGCTCGGCCGGCTGGCTGGACGACGCGGACCCGGCCGTGCGAGCGGCCATCGACGTCCGCCTCGGGGACGTCCGCGACGCCCGTTTCGTGGCCGCCGCGACGGAGGGGGTCGAGGTCGTCTTCCACCTGGCCGCGCTCATCGCGATCCCGTACTCGTACGTGGCGCCGCAGTCGTTCATCGACACCAACGTGTCGGGCACGCTGCACGTCCTGGAGGCGGCGCGGGCGGCCGGCGTGCGGCGCGTCATCCAGACCTCCACCAGCGAGGTCTACGGCACGCCCGAGACGCTGCCCATCCGCGAGGGCCACCCGCTCGCGGCGCAGTCGCCGTACGCGGCCTCGAAGGTCGCCGCCGACCAGCTGGCCCTCGCCTTCGCGCGCAGCTTCGGGCTGCCCGTGGTGGTGCTCCGCCCGTTCAACACGTACGGTCCGCGCCAGTCCGATCGGGCCGTCCTGCCGACGATGCTCCGCCAGCTGCTCGCCGGCCGGACGGAGGTCCGCCTGGGCCGCCTCGATCCGCGCCGCGACCTGACCTACGTGGCCGACACGGTGGACGGGTTCCTGCGCGCCGCGACCGCCCCCGGCATCGACGGCGAGGTCATCCAGCTCGGGACCGGGCGGAGCGAGTCGGTCGGCGACCTGTTCGCGATGGCCTGCGCGATCCTCGGCGTCGAGGCCCGCGCCGTCGAGGACGCGGCCCGGCTGCGGCCGGACGCCAGCGAGGTCCTCGCCCTGCAGTCCGACCCGGCGCGTGCCCGCGAGCGCCTCGGCTGGGAGGCCGGCACGACCCTGGAGGCGGGCCTGCGCGCGACCATCGACTGGCTGCGCGACCAGCCCCTGCCGTCCGACCTGGACCGTGTCCAGCTCTGAGGAGCGCATCCCGCTGTCGGTGCCGACCATCGGCGGGAACGCGGCGGCCTACCTGCAGGCCTGCCTCGACACCAACTTCGTGTCGTCCGTGGGGCCCTTCGTGGAGCGCTTCGAGCGCGAGTTCGCCGAGGCGGTCGGCGCCCGCTTCGCGGTCGCCTGTGCGAGCGGCACGGCGGCCCTGCACCTGGCGTTCCTCGCCCTCGACATCGGCCCGGGCGACGACGTGCTCGTCGCCGACCTGACCTTCGTGGCCTCGGTCAACCCCATCGTCTACGTCGGGGCACGGCCGATCCTGGTGGACGCCGAGGCCGCGACCTTCGGCATGGAGCCCGCGCTGGTCGTGGCCGAGCTCGATCGCCGGGCCGCGGCCGGAGAGCGCCAGCCGGCGGCCGTCGAGGTCGTCCACCTGCTCGGTCACCCGATGGCGCTGGACGAGGTGGTCGCCGCGGCCGCACGGCACGGCGTGCCGATCGTGGAGGACGCCTCGGAGGCGCTCGGCGCGACGTGGACCGCCGGGTCGTTCGCCGGCCGGTGGGTCGGCACGGTCGGGCGGCTCGGGGCGTTCAGCTTCAACGGCAACAAGCTCATCACGACGGGCGGCGGCGGGATGGTCGTGACCGACGACGAGGCGCTCGCCCGGCGGGTCCGCCACCTGTCCACCCAGGCCCGCCTGCCCGGCCTCGCCTACGACCACGACGAGGTCGGCTACAACTACCGCCTGACGAACCTGGCCGCGGCCCTCGGCGTCGCCCAGCTGGAGGGACTCGACGCGCTGCTGGCGGCCCGACGGGCGATCGCCGCCCGCTACGACGTGGCCATCGCCACGCTCCCGGAGCTGCGACCGGCCCCCCGAGCACCGTGGGCCGAGTCCTCGTTCTGGCTGTACACCGCGACGCTGGCCGTGCCGGACGAGGCGCGCCGGGACGCGCTGCTGGCGCACCTGATCGCCGCCGGGATCGAGGCGCGGCCGATCTGGCGGCCGATCCACGCCACGCGCCGCTATGCCGACGCGGCCCGGCTCGGCGGCGACGTCGCCGACCGCATCTTCGCGTCGGCGTTCTGCCTGCCCTCGTCGTCCAGCCTGACCGCGGCCGACCAGGCGCGCGTGGTGGACGGGCTCCGGGCCGCCCTCGCCGCGACCGCCCCGGCCTAGCGCCGCCAGCCCGCGACGGCGGGGGACTGGACCGCCGGTGTATCATGCCGCGGCCCGTTGACCCGTACCGGCCCCGTCGATCTCGGCCGGTCTCGCCACCCTGCCACAGGATCCGACCACCCGATGACCCTTCGAGCCAAGCCCGTCGTCAAGCGCTCCCAGAAGCCGTCGTGGGAGAGCCGGGACCGGCGCAACTTCTACCTGAACCTCGGCTTCGGCATCGTCGTCGTGACCGCCATCCTGATCCTGCTCGCGGCCATCGGCGTGTCGTACTACAACCAGAACCTGGCCACCGTGGCCACCGTCGGCGGGCAGACCATCAACCGGGCCGAGCTGCGCGAGCGGGTCGACATCGAGACGTGGCGCCTGACCGAGGCCGAGCGCCGGGTCCGGACCGCGTTCGTGGCCGGCCAGCTGACCCAGGCCGAGCTCGACCTCCAGAACCAGATCATCGGCCAGCAGCGCGAGCGCGTCGTCTCGACGTCGCTCGAGCGCATGATCGACAACATCATCCAGGCCGACCTGGCCGTGGAGGAGGGCATCACCGTCACCGACGCGGACATCGATGCGCGACTGGCCGAGGAGGCCACCACGCCCGAGACCCGGCGCAGCTGGGTCATCGAGGTCGAGCCCGTGGTCGAGGAGGGCGCCCTCGAGGCGACCCCCGAGGCGATCGCGGCCGCCCGCACCACCGCCGAGGAGGCACTCGCCGACCTGCGCGCCGGCGAGCCCTGGGACGATGTGGCCCGGACCGTCTCGACCGACGAGTCCACCGCCCAGCAGGCCGGCGACCTGGGCTGGCTGTCGGCCGAGGACCGTCAGGTCGAGGAGGCGTTCCTCGACGCGCTGTTCAGCGCCGAGGTGGACCGCCCGACCGACGTCGTCGAGGGCGAGGACGGCATCTTCCGGATCGGCCGGGTGACCGAGATCTCGGCCGAGCAGGTCGACGCGGCCTACGAGGACAAGCTGGTCAACGACGACATCGACCTGGCCCGCTACCGCGAGGTCGTGCGCGGCGACGTCGTCCGCGAGAAGCTCGAGGAGAAGGTCGTCGCCGAGGCCACGAAGCCCGGCCCGCAGCGCGACGTGCGCGAGATCTACATCGCGGAGAGCGAGCCCGGCCTGCCCGAGACGGCGGTCAAGGTCCGCCACATCCTGTACTCGCCCAAGGACGACCCGAGCGGCGCGTCGAGCGGGGCGATCCCGGCCAGCGACCCGTCGTGGGCGAGGGCCAAGGTGGACGCCGACCTCGCCTTCAAGCGGCTCGAGGCGGACCCCAGCCTGTTCGACACCATCGCCCGGACCGAGAGCGACGAGGAGCAGGCCCGCGGCCTGACCGGCTCCGGCGGGAAGCTCGGCGGCTACATCACCGAGGAGACGGGCTTCGTCGAGTCCTTCCTCGACCCGATCCTGGAGCCCGGCCTGGAGGACGGCGATCTCGTGGGCCCGTTCAAGACCGAGTTCGGCTGGCACATCGCCCAGATCATGTACCACCCCCCCGACGGGGAGCGGATGGAGCTGCTCAAGAGGCTGGCCGACGGCTCGGCCGACTTCGCCGCCCTCGCCCGCGACAACTCCGAGTCGCAGACGGCCGGCCGCGGCGGTGCGCTCGGCTGGGTGGCCAGGGGCCAGCTCGACGAGACCCTCATCGACGCGATCTTCGGCGCCCCGATCGGCGGCACGTCGATCATCGTCGACATCGATGGCGACGGCCTGTACCTGTACGAGATCCTGGCCGAGGAGCAGCGGACGCCGGAGGGCCGCCAGCTCGAGGAGATCCGGGCGACGGCCTTCGCCGACTGGTACGCGCCGAAGAAGGAGGCCGTGGCGATCGACCGCGACCCGTCCCTCAGCGGCCTCCCCACGAGCTAGGGCACGACCGCGTGCTGGACGCGCTCCTCGCCGAGGCGCGAACGCGCTGGTCCCTGGACCCGGCGGCCGGCGTCCAGATCATCGCCGCGGAGCGCCTGACTGCGACGCCGCTCGAGGCCTCGCGCCCGGTCCTCGTCGTCCCCGCCGCCCTCCTGCGCGCCCGCCCGGACGCCGCTGCCGCCGACCCGCCGACCGGTGCCGCTCTGCCCGGTCGACACGGGCCGCGCGGGCACGATCCGCTCGACGTCCTGGCCCGGGCCTATCCCGCCGATCATCCGGTCGGTCGCTTCGGGTCGGCGACCGGGACCACGGTCGGAGCCCTGGCGGCCGACGACCTGGCCGGACCCGTCTACCTGGGCCCCATCGCGCCGGAGGCGGCCGTCGCCGGGCCGTGGGCGATGCCGGCCATCAGCGCCCGGCTGCGCGCCCCGGACGGCTGCCCGTGGGATCGCGAGCAGACCCACGAGTCGCTGCGCCGGCACCTCCTCGAGGAGGCCTACGAGGTCTACGACGCGCTCGAGGCCGGCGCGACCCCCGAGCTCGCGGGGGAGCTCGGCGACCTGCTCCTCCAGATCGTGCTCCACGCACAGCTCGCCGCGGAGGCCGGCGTGTTCGATCTGGCCGACGTCCAGGCCGCCATCGCGACCAAGATCGTGCGCCGCCATCCGCACGTGTTCGGCGAGGCCGAAGCGCGCACCGCGGGCGACGTGAACCGGCAGTGGGAGCGCATCAAGGCGGCCGAGCGGGAGGACGCCGCGACCGGCCAGGGACCCGCCTCGAAGGGCGCCCTCGATGGCATCTCCGGGTCGCTGCCGGCGCTCGCCGCCAGCCAGGAGATGCAGGAACGGGCCGCCAACATCGGCTACGACTGGCCGTCCATCGACGGGGTCCTCGACAAGGTGGCCGAGGAGCTCGCCGAGCTGCGCGAGGCCGCCCTCGGGGCCGAGGCCGACGGCGACCAGACCCACTGGGCCGAGGAGTTCGGCGACCTGCTGTTCGTGCTCGTCAACGTCGCCCGCAAGCGCGGGGTGGACGCCGAGGCCGCCATGCGATCCGCCAACGCCAAGTTCCGGCGCCGCTTCGGCAGCGTCGAGCGGGCCGCCGCCGAGCGCGGGGTCGCCCTGCGCGACCTCGACTTCGACGCGCTCGATGCCCTCTGGGACGCGGCCAAGGCCGAGGAAGGGACCACGCCATGACCATCGGCAACCGACCGCCGAGCGCCCGGGCCGACGGCCGCGGGCCGCGCGACCTGCGCCGCATCAGCTTCCAGCTGGGGGTCCAGAAGTGGGCCGAGGGCTCGTGCATCGTGCAGTTCGGCGACACCCGCGTCCTGTGCGCCGCGACCATCGCCGACCGCGTCCCCCCGCACCTGCGCGGCAAGGGCACGGGCTGGGTCACGGCCGAGTACTCGATGCTGCCGCGCGCCACGGCCGAGCGCACCGACCGCGAGTCGGCCAAGGGCCGGATCGGCGGCCGTACCCACGAGATCCAGCGGCTCATCGGGCGCTCGCTGCGCGGGGTCGTGGACCTGGCGCGTCTCGGAGAGCGGACGATCACCGTGGACTGCGACGTGCTGCAGGCCGACGGCGGCACCCGCACGGCCTCCATCACCGGGGGCTACGTGGCGCTGGCCGCGGCGCTCATCACCTACGGCATGGAGCGGCACCTCGTGGCCAAGGTGGCGGCCGTGTCGGTCGGCGTCGTGAACGGCCTGACCTGCATCGACCTCGACTACGCCGAGGACTCGAAGGCCGAGGTGGACCTCAACGTCGTCGGCACCGACGCCGGCGCCTACATCGAGATCCAGGGCACGGCCGAGGGCAAGCCGTTCGACCGCGCCGCGGCCAACGCCATGCTCGACCTGGCCGATGCCGGCCTCGCCAGCCTGTTCGAGGCACAGGCCCAGGCACTCGCCACGGTCCGCCGCTGATCGTGGCCGCCCGCCCGCGCCTCGTCGTCGCGACCCGCTCCGAGCACAAGCTGCGCGAGCTGCGCGAACTGCTCCACCTGGAATGCGGCGAGCTCGTCTCGCTCGACGACCTCGGGGTCCGGGGCGACCCCGAGGAGACCGGCAGCACGTTCGAGACCAACGCCGCGATCAAGGCCCGCGCCGCGGTCCGCTCGACCGGCCTGCCGTCGCTGGCGGACGACTCCGGCATCGAGGTGGATGCGCTGGACGGCGCGCCCGGCGTGCGCACCCGTCGCTACGCCGGCGAGGACGCCACCGACGAGGACAACAACCGCAAGCTGCTGGCCGCACTCGACGGCCTGCCGCCGGAGCGTCGCGGCGCCCGCTACGTGTGCGTGCTCGCGCTGGCGCTCCCCGGCGACGCCGGCGCGCGCGGTGGTCAGCCCGTGACGTTCACGCGGGGCACCTGCCGCGGCCGCATCGCCACCGAGCCGCGCGGGACCGGCGGGTTCGGCTACGACCCGATCTTCGAACCGGCCGTCGAGCCGCCCGGGGGCCGGACGCTCGGGTTGTGGACGCCGGCGGAGAAGCACGCCATCTCGCACCGCGCTCGCGCCGCCCGGCGGATGAGCCCGCGCCTGGCCGCCCTGGGGTTCTGAGGCTCGGTCGGTCGCGGCTCGGGGGCAGGCTGGCGGGTCGCGCTGGGTCGCCCTGGGTCGCGCGCGGCTCGGGCAGTGGCGACGCCGGACGGTCGATCAGCCTGCCGTGACCGCCCGGCGTCGTGGTGTCCGACGGGCCGTTCGAGGGTTCCGTGACGCGCCGCGCCTCAGCGCTCCCCGGCGCCCTGCCGGCCGCGGCGCCTATGATGTCGGCGCCCTCGGGGAGTAGCGTAGCCTGGCAACGCACGTGCTTTGGGAGCCGTCGGGTCAGAAGCGCTGAAGCTGCCGAGGTCGTGAACACGCACGCACGAGCGCAGAAGGCGCCGATTATCCTGTGCTTCGCGAACTCGCGGCGCGCCCGCCCGTGGCAGCACCCCGTTGACGAGTGCCATTTCCCCAACTACCATGCAATCGTGATGGTTGAGGAAAGGCTGTCAGACTGGATCTCATCGGCCGAGGCCGCGGAACGTCTCGGTCTGACGGCGGGCCGCGTCCGAGAGCTCATCGCGTCGGGTGCGATGCGTGCCCACCGCGTCGGTAATCGGTTCCTTGTCAGCCGTGACGACGTCGATGCTCGCGCGTCGCATGAGCCGGCGGTCGGCCGCCGCTTCAGCCCGCGCCGCGCGTGGGCCATCATCCTCCTTGCATCGGGGATCGTCCCACCGGGACTCGACCCCGTCACGCTGTCGAAGCTCCGCCGCATCCTGCGCGAGAAGGATCTCTGGTCGATCCGTCTCCGGTTGGCCTCGCGCGCCGAGCGTCGCGAGCTCCGGGCGCACGGCTCCGATCTCGCGCGCCTGGATGCCGAGCCGGGCGTCGTGCGAACGGGGGCGCGTCATGCGGCAGCCGCCGGCCTCGATCTCGTGGCTCCCGACGCGCCCGTCGAGCTCTACGTCGACGCCCCGACGGCCGACCGGCTCGCGTCGCGCTACCGCCTGCGGCCATCCGACCGCCCGAACGTCGTGCTACACGTCGTGCCAGCCGACGTCCGGAGTTGGCTGAGCGACACTGTGGCGCCGCGCCACGCAGTCGCGCTCGATCTCGCCGACGAGCGCGATCCGCGAAGCCAGGAGGTCGCCCGGACATTCCTCGAGCACCTGTGACGGTCGCGATCCTTCCGCGCGACGACGCGGAGGTACGGGTCTGGGCGACCGCGCTCGAGGTCGCGGCCCTGTTCGTCGATGTGCCGTGGGTCCTCGTCGGCGCTCAGATGGTCATGCTTCTTGAACACGAGGCCGGGCGGTTGTCCGGGCGGACGACCGGCGATGTCGATGCTGTCGTCGATGTCCGAGCCCTGGCGGGCGGCACACGAGCGGCCGCCGAACGTCTCGTCGCCGCCGGGTACGAGCCGGCCTCGGCGGAGCATCCTTACCGGTTCATCCATGGCCCCGCTTCGGTCGACCTGCTCGCCCCCGACCATCTCGGCCGCCATGCCGATCTCACGACGATCCCGCCCGCGACGACGATCGCGATCCCCGGTGGCTCCAGGGCGCTCGCGACGAGGCGCACGATCGAGGTCGACATCATCGGCGTCGGCTCGGGCGCCCTCCCAATCCCCTCGCTCCCTGGGGCGATCGTGCTCAAGGTCCGCGCGTGGCACGCGCGACACGCCCCTCGGGATGCCGAAGACCTCGTTCGTCTGCTCTCGCTCGTCACGGACGTCGAGGCGGTGCGCGGTGAGCTGAAGCCCGGCGAGCGCCAGGGCCTGGCCCAGGTCGCCCCACTCACCGACGCGGCAAACCGGGCGTGGCGTACAGTACTCGATCGCGACGACGCACAGGCAGCCTTTGCTCGCCTGGCTGATTAGGCAGATCCGCCCACCTCGACCAGCTCGCGTGCCGAGCATGTGCGATGTAGGCAGCATGTGCGATTTGAGCGGCGAAGGCCGGTGGGACTGGGACTCCAGCCACGTCCAACGGGGCCTTGCGACCCAGGGTTCGAGTATTGTGCGATATCCACGCACGAAATCGCCGGGGAGTAGCGTAGCCTGGCAACGCACGTGCTTTGGGAGCACGAGATCGCGGGTTCGAATCCCGCCTCCCCGACCACTCCCCGGTTGACGCACCAGCAGCCGCGCCGGCGATCCACTCGCCATCCC
>JBKHXL010000071.1:0-6893 GCA_046566045.1 Candidatus Limnocylindria bacterium | reverse complement strand
CGCGTGGAGCGCCAGGCCCGGGAGTTCGAATTGCTCAAGCCCTACCTCGTCCAGCGCTGGCGCGAGGCCGAGGCAGAGGGCGACCCGGCATGACCGTCGCGTCGACCCCGCTGCCGGGACGCATCCTCATCCCGGTCGCCAACCCGGCCACGGCCGAGGAGCTCGTCCGCCTGGGCGCGGCGATGCTCGATCCGCGCGCGGGCGAGCTGTCCGCCCTGGGCATCGTCGAGGTCCCGGAGGGCATGCCGCTGAGCGAGGGCGCGACCCGCGCCCGACACGCCCGGCGCCTCCTCCAGAAGGTCCTCGATTACGCCCCGGACGGCACGACCATCCAGCCCATCGTGCGCATCGGGCGGCATGCCGCCGAGGGCATCGCCGAGGCCTGCGCCGAGCAGGAGGCCGACCTCATCATCTTCGGCTGGGGTGGCAAGACCCCGGTCGGCGCCGGCGGTCGACCGGGCGGCCCGACCGTCTTCTCGACCACCATCGACGAGGTCGTCCGCGAATCGCCGGCCGACATCGCCGTGGTCAAGCAGCGCGGCGCGACCAGCATCAAGCGCGTCCTCGTGCCCGTCCGGGGCGGCCCCCACGCGGAGCTCGCCCTGCGCTATGCCGACGCCATCGCGTCGCATCATGGCGCGACGGTCGTGGCCCTCCACCTCGTCCCGCCCGGCGTGACCATGGCGGTCCGGGCCCAGGCGGAGCGAGCGCTCGCGTCGTTCATCAAGCAGCACCTGCGCGGCAAGGGCGTGGCCCTCCTGCGCGAGGCCTCGAACGTGCGCAGCGCGATCCTGCGCGAGGCGGACAAGGCCGACCTCGTGGTCATGGGCGCATCCGCCGCGCCGGGCTCCGACGGCGCCGACGCCTACCTCTTCGGGGCGCTGCCCGAGGCGATCGCCGCCCGGGCCAAGTCCACGGTCATCGTGGTCAAGACGCGCGAGCCGATCGGCCGCACGACGTTCGAGACGCTCGCGACCCGGGCCGAGACCCTGGCCGCGGCCGATCGCGCGGCCGAGGAGGCGCGAGCCGTCCCGGTCCGGGTCGACCGCTGGTTCGGCGAGTCGAACTTCCACCACGCCGAGTTCCGCGACCTGCGCCGCCTCGTCCAGCTCAAGGAGAAGCAGGGCATCACCGTGTCGCTCGTGCTGCCGACGCTCAACGAGGAGGAGACCATCGGCCCCATCGTCCGGCGGGCGATGCGCGAGATGGTCGGCCGGGTGCCGCTCCTCGACGAGGTCGTCGTCATCGACTCGATGTCCACGGATCGCACCCGCGAGATCGCCGAGGCCGAGGGCGCCCGGGTCGTCGGCCACCCCGAGATCCTGTCGCGCTACGGCTCGTTCACGGGCAAGGGCGAGGCGCTCTGGAAGTCACTCTACGAGACCAGCGGCGACATCATCGTGTGGGCCGACACCGACGTGAAGCACTGGCACCACCGGATGGTCTACGGGACGCTCGGGCCGCTGCTCCACGAGCCGCGCCTCCAGTACGTCAAGGGCTACTACCAGCGGCCGATCGTCCAGGAGGGCGTGCTCAAGGAGGGCGGCGGCGGTCGCGTCACGGAGCTCGTCGCTCGGCCGCTCATCAACCTGTTCTACCCGGAGCTGTCCGGGCTCATCCAGCCGCTCTCCGGCGAGTACGCCGGCCGGCGCTCCCTGCTCGAGAGCATCCCGTTCTTCACCGGCTACGCCGTCGAGATCGGGCACCTCATCGACGTCGCCGAGCGCGTCGGCATCGAGGGCCTCGGCCAGGTGGACCTGGAGCGCCGCGTCCACCGCAACCATGAGCTCGAGGGCCTGTCGCGCATGTCGTTCGTCATCCTGCAGGCGGTCATGAAGCGCCTCGAGGAGCGCCGCAAGGCGCGCCTGTTCGCCGAGCTCGGCTCGACCATGAAGCTGCCGCGCTCCGGCCAGGGGCGGCTGTCGCTCGAGGTCATCGAGCTGGCCGACCAGGAGCGTCCGCCGATGATCCGCATCCCCGAGTACCTGGAACGGCGCGGCTCCGGCCTCCCGTGATCCGATGGGCGTGATCGTCGAAGCGCTCGACGAGGCGCGCTACCGCGCCGCGATCGACGGCCTGGCGTCCCTGCTCGTGGACGCGGTCGACAGCGGGGCCGGCGTCAACTTCATGGCCGGCGTGACCACCGACCAGACCCGCGAGTGGTGGTCCGCGCGCATCGACGGGGTGGCCTCCGGGATGGTCGTGCCGATCGTGGCCCACGAGGACGGCCGGATCCTGGGGTCGACCGTCCTGCTCTATGCCTGGAACCCCAATTCGCCCCACCGCGGCGAGATCAGCAAGGTGCTCGTCCACTCGTCCGCCCGACGGCGCGGGCTCGGGCGGCGACTCATGGAGGCCGCCGAGGCACGGGCCCGCGAGGACGGGCGCTGGCTGCTCGTGCTCGACACGGTGACCGGCTCGGACGCCGAGGCGTTCTACCGCTCGCTCGGCTGGAACGAGGTGGGGATCATCCCCGACTTCGCGCTCCAGCCCGACGGGTCGCTCACCCCGACGACCGTGTTCTGGAAGGACGTGCGCCAGCCATGACCGATCGTGACCGAACCGTGCTCATCGCCCCCGACTCGTTCAAGGGCTCGCTGACCTCCGTGCAGGTCGCCCGCGCCATCGCCGAGGGCTGGGCCCTCGCCCGACCGGAGGACACGCTCATCCTGTGCCCGCTCGCCGACGGCGGCGAGGGCACGCTCGAGTCCATCGCCGCGGCCGGCGGCTGGACCTGGCAGACGGCCCAGGTCCGCGACCCGCTCGAGCGGCCGATCACCGCACGCTGGCTGCGCTCGGCCGATGGCAGGCACGCCGTCATCGAGATGGCCGAGGCGTCCGGGCTGTCGCGCCTGCGCACGGAGGAGCGGGACGCCGCGCGCGCCACGTCGCTCGGGACCGGGGACCTGATCCGGGCCGCGCTCGACGCCGGCGTGACCGAGATCACCCTGGGCATCGGCGGGAGCGCGACGACGGACGGTGGGGCCGGGCTGCTCAGCGCGCTCGGCGCCCGGGTGTCCCGCGACGACGCCGTGGCCGACCTCGGCGGTCTCGACCATCGACTGGCCACGGTCCGCCTGCAGGTCGCCTGCGACGTGTCCAATCCGCTGCTCGGGCCGTCGGGTGCGGCCGCCGTCTACGGGCCGCAGAAGGGTGCGACCCCGGCGCTCGTCGAGTCGCTCGACGCGCGACTGGCCACCTTCGCTGACGCACTCGACGCCGCGACGGGCCGCGCCGAGCGCGACACGCCCGGAGCCGGCGCCGCGGGCGGCGTGGGCTACGCGCTGCTGTCGATCGCGGACCGGCTGCGGGCGTTCGCCCTGCGACCGGGCGTGGACCTCGTGATGGAGGCGGCGGATTTCGAGGGCCGGATCGATCGGGCCGACCTGGTCATCACCGGCGAAGGCCGGATCGACGCCCAGACCGGATTCGGCAAGACCGCGCTCGGGGTGGCCAGACGGGCGGCCGCGGCCGGGGTCCCGTGCATCGCGGTCGGCGGCGGCGTGGAGCCCGACGGGATCGCCGCCCTGGCCGAGGTCGGGGCGACCGCCGTGCCGGTGCTCGAGCGCCCGCAGACCGTCGAGGAGGCGATGGCCGCCGGGACCGCGCCGCTCGTCCGCTGCGGCGAGCGCCTGGCCCGCCTGGTCGGCCTCCTGGCCTGACCCCGCGGCGTCGTCGTGGCGAGGTCAGCCCTCGACGATCGCCAGCGCGAACCCGTCGTAGCCCTTGGCCCCGACGGTCTGGACGACCGTGGCCGACACCCGCGGCTCGGCGGCCATCAGGTCGAGCATCGCGCGCACGCCGACGACGTTCGGGTCGGTGCTGTCGGGGTCCGCGACCCTGCCGCCGCGAACGACGTTGTCGGCGACGATCAGGCCACCCGGCCGGACCAGCGCGAGGGCATGCCGAAAGTACGTCGGATACCCACCCTTGTCGGCGTCGATGAAGCACAGGTCGAACGGTGGCTCACCGGCGTCGATCATGGCCGCCATCGACTCGTCCGCCGGCCCGACCCGGATGTCGACCCGCTCGCCCACGCCGGCCCGCTCGAGGTTGGCCCGCGCGACCTCGGCATGCCGGCCCGACAGATCCAGGGTGACGAGGCGGCCGTCCGGCGGCAGCGCCGAGGCGAGCCAGATCGTGCTGTACCCGCCCAGCGTGCCGACCTCCAGGATGCGGGTCGCGCGCATCGCCCGGGCCTGGAGATGCAGCCACTTCCCGTGCGCCGCGCTCACGGCGATCATCGGCATGTCGGCCGCCCGGGTGGCCTCCAGCGCGGCCTCGAGCGCGGGCTCGGCGTGGATGAGCGTGGTGGCCAGGTAGTCGTCCACCTGGTCCCAACGCGGATCGGTCATCGGGGCCTCCGGTTCCGATCGATTGACTTAGTTTGATGACTTAGTCTAGTATCCCGCCCATGGAACGCACCGTCAACATCCACGAGGCGAAGACTCACCTCTCGCGGCTGCTCGCACTGGTGGAGGCCGGCGAGGAGATCACCATCGCTCGAGCCGGCAAGCCGATCGCGAAGCTCACGACGGTCATCGAGCCTTCACGACCGAACCGAGTGCCCGGCATGGACAAGGGCAAGGTCATCATCCACGATGATTTCGATGACCCGATCCCGGAACTCGAGGCGTACTTCTAGGTGCGCGTCCTGCTCGACACCCACACCTTCCTGTGGTGGAACGCCGCCGATGATCGGCTGTCGGATGCGGCGCGATCGATCATCACTGATGGGCGCACGGACGTCGTGGTGAGTATCGCCTCGATCTGGGAGGTCGCGACGAAGGTGGCAAAGGGCCGCCTGGTCATCCCCGACGAGACGGGGCGCTATATCACGTCTCGCCTGGAGCGCAACCACTGGTCGTCGCTGCCGATCGGTCTGGAGCACGCGGTCAGGGCAGCGTCGCTGCCCCGCATCCATCTCGATCCCTTCGACAGGATCCTCGTGGCCCAGGCCCAGCTCGAGGGTCTCCCCATCGTGACGATGGACGCGGCGGTCACCCGCTACGACGTCGATACCATCTGGTGACGGGTCCGACAGCACGGCCCGCGATACCGCGAAAGCGGCCCAGGAAGCGGCGCTTCTCCGATCCCGCCGCGAGCTACGCCAGGCGCCTCGAGCGCTACCGACCCGGGCTCGTGCGGTTCACCCTCGACGCCCTGGCGACCCGCTACGGGCGGCCGGTCTGGCGGCGTCGGCTGGACCCGACGAGCGAGCTCATCCTGACGATCCTCACCCAGAACAGCGCGGATATCAACGCGGAGGTCGCGTTCGAGGCGCTCCGCCACGCGTATCCCGGCGACGGGCCGCCCGTCCCCCACAACCCCGGCGCCGGCTGGGGAGGCGGCGGATTGCCGGATGGCGTGGCTCCCGATTGGGCCGCGGTCGAGTCCGCGCCGCTCCCCGAGCTGATCGACGTCATCCGACCGGGCGGCCTCGCCCCGACGAAGGCGCCGCGGCTGCAGGCGACCCTGCGCCACATCCGCGAGCAGCGCGGCGACTACTCGCTCGAGTTCCTGGGCGAGCTGCCGGCGATCGAGGCGCGCGACTGGCTCGTCGCCATCGACGGCATCGGCAAGAAGACCGCATCGGTGCTGCTGCTGTTCTGCTTCGGGCTCCCGCTCATGCCGATCGACCGGCACGTGGAGCGGGTGATGCGGCGGGTCGGCCTGCTGCCGCCGAAGGCGACCCTGGACGAGGGGCACGATCTCGTGCTGGGGCTGTTCGAGCCCGACGAGATGTACGAGGCCCACGTCAATCTCATCCAGCACGGCCGCCGGGTCTGCCACGCCCAGCGCCCGAACCACGATGCGTGCCCGCTGGTGTCGCGCTGCCGCTTCGTCGATCCGAAGGCGCCCTAATCCGGGCGGTCGCGCATCCGGCGCAGCACCGGCAGGCCGAACCACAGCCAGGCCAGGATCCCGGCGTAGACCATCGCGATGAGGCCGGCCGGGCCTCCGCCGACGACCGTCTCGACCGCGAGGTAGACCGCCGAGGCGACCGACACGGCGACGAGCACGGTCGCCGCGATGATCAGGCGGTTCGCCGACAGCAGCAGCCGCTCCTTGTCCACCCGCCGAAAGCCGAGGCGGTGATGCGCCGGCGTGGCGAGCAGCAGGCCGAGCGCCAGCGCCGTCGACCCGAGCGTGACCAGGTACAGCGCGCGCTCGAGCCCGGAGACCTCGGCGAAGCCCTGGGAGAAGGGCAGCAGGATGAGGAAGCCGAACAGCAGCTCGACGGCGGGCAGGATGACCCGGGTCTCCTCGAGCAGCTCGCTCAGCTCCCGGTCGACCCGCTCCTTGGGGCTCTCGTCGGGCTGGGCGCCGATGGTGTCGCCAGGCGCGGAGGCGTGGTCGCGAGCGTCGTCGGTGTCATCCATGGCGCGCATCGTGCCATCGACGCCGCCCGGATGCGAACCGGCATACTCCCCGCATGCTGAGCGGCGGCCGCACCCCGCGGATCCTCATCGTCGACGACGACCCGAGCCTGCTGGTCCTCCTGGCCGACCAGCTGCGCGCCGACGGCTTCGAGATCGCCACGGCGCGCGACGGCGACGAGGCGCTGCGGCGCCTGGCCTCGGGCTGGCCCGACCTGCTCATCGTCGACATGATGATGCCGCGCATGGACGGCCTGACCCTGGCTCGCGAGATCAAGTCGCGGGCGGATCTGCCGATCATCGTGCTGTCGGCCATCGACGCGGGCGACTCGAAGGCGGACCTGCTCGAGGAGGTCGCCGAGGACTACGTCACCAAGCCCTACCACTACCCGGAGCTGCGGGCGCGCATCAATCGGGTCATGCGGCGGCTGGGCGACAAGGTGCCGCGGCAGAGCCTCGTGCTGGGGCCGGACCTGACCCTCGAGCTGCACCGGCGCGAGGCCACCGTTGCGG
>JBKHXL010000070.1:0-32388 GCA_046566045.1 Candidatus Limnocylindria bacterium | reverse complement strand
TGTGGGGCGTGTGGGCCGACAAGTACAGCCGCAAGGCGGTCATCGTCCGGAGCGCCATCGTCGAGGCCGTCGTGTTCGCCGGGGTCGCGCTCTCGCGGGAGCCCTGGCAACTGGCGCTGAGCATGCTCCTGATCGGCTTCCAGCTCGGCAACACGGGCGTGATGCTGGCGGGCATCCGCGACGCCACGCCGAGCCGGCACCTGGGCAAGACCATCGCCCTCTTCGGCGCCTCGAGCCCGGTCGGATTCGCGCTCGGGCCCGCACTCGGCGGCGTGCTGGTGGACGGCCTCGGCTGGTCGCTGGCGGCGGTGTTCTGGCTGTCGGCCGGGCTGTCGGTGGCCACCGCGCTGCTCGTCGCGTTCGGGTCACGCGAGGTGCGCCCGGAGGTCATCCCCGTCGGACGCACGCTGGACCTGGCGTTCGGGGCGCTGCGCGGGGTGCTCGGCGACGCCACCGTGCGGCGGATCTTCCTCATCTTCGGCGTGTCGTTCCTGGCCACCCAGATGTCGCGCCCCTACATCCCGCTGCTGGTCGAGGGGCTGGCCGGCACCGGCCCGGGCCTCGTCTCGGCGATCGCCCTCGTGGCCGGGACGGCGGCGCTCGTCGGCGGGCTCATCTCCCCGATCGGGGGCGTGATCGGCGACCGGATCGGGTTCCGGATCGTCCTCGTCGCGGCGCTGGCGGCCGGCGGCCTGGCGCTGCTGGCGATGCCCGTGGCACCGGGCGTCGGGACGCTGGCCCTCATCGCGGTCGCGCTCGGCGCGTCCACGGCCATCGTCAGCGCGATGGTCTTCGCGCTGCTGGCGACCGAGGTCCCGCCCGAGCGCCGGTCGACCACGCTCAACCTCGTCTACCTGCCGCTCTACGCCGCGGGCATCGTCGGGCCGACGCTCGGCGCCGGGGTGGCCGCCCTGGCCGGCGTGCCCGGACCGTTCGTCCTGAGCGCCGTCGTGTTCCTGATCGGCGCTGCGGCCATCGCCCTCCGTCGGCCGCCGCCGCGGCGACCGGGACCCCTCGCCGTGCCGACCGACCCGCGCGTCTGACGCGCGCCAGGCGCGCCGCGGCGGCCCGCGCGGCCCGTGCCCCTGCCGCGATGCCCTCGGCGGCGCGACCGGGCACGCACCGCCCGCGTACCATGTCGCCGTGCCGAACATCGCGCTGCCGCGCCAGCTCCCGGGTTCCCGCAACCGCCGACCGATGGGGCCGGCGGAGCCGGTCCTGCCCGACGCCGTGTCGGAGCCGGAGATCCTCGAGGGCAGCGGCCTGCGCTGGATCCACATCGAGTCGCCGCGGACGGCCGACCGCGAGTGGCTCGAGGAGCACTTCGAGTTCCACCCGCTCGATTACGAGGACGTCTACTCGCGCAACCAGCGGCCCAAGCTCGACCAGTACGACGACTACGTCTTCATCGTCCTGCACTTCCCGATGTTCGACAAGGATTCCGGGCGCATCCTGACGGCCGAGCTCGACCTGTTCATGGGCCCCGACTACCTGATCACGATGCCGAACATCCCGCTGCCCCCGCTGTCGGCCATGTTCGAGCGCTACCGCGAGCGCGAGGAGCTGCGCGAGGACGTCTTCTCCAAGGGCTCGGGCTACTTGCTCTACAAGATCGTGGATACGGGCGTGGACGCCTCGTTCCCGATGCTGCGCAAGATGGGCCTCAAGCTCGAGCGCCTCGAGGACGACATCTTCGAGGGCCGTTCGTCGGAGATCGTGCGCGACCTGTCCGAGGCCAAGCAGGAGATCATCAACTTCCGCAAGATCGTCCGCCCGCAGCGCGCGGTGCTGCGCGACCTGGAACGCACCAAGCAGCGCTACCTCCAGGAGGAGCTGGAGATCTACTTCGACGACATCTCCGACGCCGCCGAGCGGATCTGGGACACGCTGGAGAACTACAAGGAGGTCATCGAGGGCCTCGAGTCGACCAACGAGAGCGTCCTGTCCCACCAGCTGAACGAGACGTTCCGGATCCTCACCGCGGCGAGCGTCGTGATCCTGCCGCTGACCCTCATCGCCAGCATCTTCGGGATGAACGTGCAGTTCCCGGGCGAGGGTGAGGCCTGGGCGTTCTTCGTGATCCTGCTGCTGATGGCGGCGGTGTTCGTCGGCCTGTTCGTCCTCTTCCGGCGGCGCGGCTGGCTGTAGTCCCGGAGTCCCGGCTCGGACGTGGCGGCGAGGCCCGGACCGCCGCCGTCGTGGATGTCGCATCCGATGGCGCGTCGGGGCATCGGATGCACGCAACGGGCCGCGAGCGAGCTGGCCGTCGGCGGCGCTGCCGCGGATGGAGCATTCGCTGCAGCATCGACGACACGCGGGAGGCCGCACCACGATCAAGCGCGGTCGGGACCCCCATGGTGCGGCATCAGGTGGCGCATCTCCGGGAGCGTGGGGCCGCCGTCGAGCTGGGATGGCGCATCGGATGCACGGCGCGCGGCCGGATGTGCGCCTGATGCGCCATCCGCTGCCGATGACGTGCCGTGGGCCGGCAGCGGGGACCGATGGCCGCGAGCCGCGAGCCGCGAGCCGCGAGCCGCGAGCCGCGAGCCGCGAGCCGCGAGCTGCGAGCCGCGAGCCGCGAGCTGCGAGCCGCGAGCCGCGAGCCGCGAGCCGCGAGCCCCGGCCCCGGCCGGCGCTGGCTACGCCGGGAGGTCGCGCTCCGCCTCGCCGACGTAGTTGACGTCGGGGCGGATCAGCCGGTTGTTGGCACCCTGCTCGAGCGCGTGAGCGGTCCAGCCCGCGTGGCGGGCCAGCGAGAACGTCGCCGGGAACAGGTCCGGTGAGAGGCCCACGCCCATCAGGACGGGCGCCGCATAGAACTCGACGTTGGTCTTGAGCGGCCGGTCCGGGTGCCGCTCGGCCAGGACGCGCAGGGCCACGTCCTCGACCTCGATGGCCAGCTTGAGCCACGACGGCTTGTGCTCCATGGCCTCCGCGACGGTGCGCAGGGCCGCGGCGCGCGGGTCGTACGCCCGATAGACGCGATGGCCGAAGCCCATCAGTCGCTCGCCCCGGTCGAGCGCCTCGCGCAGCCACGCCTCGGCGTGATCGGGCGAGCCGACCTGCGACAGCTGGTCCACCACCTCGGATGGGGCGCCGCCGTGGAGCGGTCCCTTCATCGTGCCGATCGCGCCGGCCACGGCCGAGGCGATGTCCGAGCGGGTCGAGGTGATGACCCGGGCGGTGAATGTCGAGGCGTTGAAGCCGTGCTCGGCGCCGACGATGAAGTAGGCGTCGAGCGCCCGCGCCGTCCCCGGATCGGGTCGCTCGCCGGTGAGCTGGTACAGGAAGCCCTCGACCAGGTCGAGCGACGGATCGGACTCGACCGGCTCCTCGCCCACCCGGAGCCGGGCGAACGCGGCCAGCGCGGACGGGGAGAACGCGGTCAGCGCCCGGGCCTGCTCGACGGTCGGCGGCCAGGGCAGGTCCTGGGTGGCGCCCCACGCCGAGACGGCGGTGCGCAGCGCGTCCATCGGCTTGGTCTCGGCCGGCAGCGCCCGCACGATGGTCATGACCGCGGGCGGGATCGGCCCGGTCGGCAGGCGCGCGCTGCGGTCCCACTCGCCGGTCCACAGCAGCTCGGCGATGGCCGGGTACGAGCCGCCGGCCACGAGGTCCCCGATGCGGTAGCCGCGGTACAGCAGGCGGCCCGCGGCGCCGTCGATGTAGGACAGGCTGGTCTCGCCGGCGATCACGCCTTCAAGGCCGGGTGAGTAGGGGCGCGTCGCCTGGTCGGTGGCGGACGCCGGGGCGGCGGCGGTCGTGTCGGTCATGTCAGCGACTAGGGTAGTCCCGTCGGGAGCCCCTCGCAGCCCCGGATGCCGTGCCGTGACGCCGGTCAGCGCTCCATGGCGTTGAGCGCGAGCCGCACGACGAGCGAGCCAAGGACCGCCACGACGACCGCGGCGATGAACCCGTTGATCTCGGTGAAGCCCATCTGCGCGGCCAGGAAGCCGCCGAGGATGCCGCCGACGATGCCGACGACGATGTCGGGAAGGCAGCCGCGCGCGGTCCGACCGCCGAGCAGCGCGCCGGAGATCGCGCCGGCCAGGAAGCCGACGACGATCCAGCCGATGATCCCCATCTCGAGCATGGCCCGAGTATCACACGGGCTCGGCCAGGAATGCACGGACGGCCGTCACGACCGCGTCCGGGTGGGTGTGGTGGGCGGCGTGCTTCGCCCCGTCGATGACGACCACGCGTCCGTCGGCCAGCCGGGCGTCGAGCGCGTGCGTCGCGCTGGCGAACGCCGGCAGGCTGTCCGAGCCGAGCAGCTGCAGCACGGGCTGGCGCACGCTGCCGAGCCGCTCGAGCCCGGCCTCCGGGCCGGACTCGACGAGCAGCTCGCGGGCGATGGTCGGCGCCGCCGCGACCCGGCGTGGCCAGACCGGATCCGCCCGATAGGCGGCGAGTTCGGCCGGCGACATCCCGACGACGACCGCCAGGAACCGCTCCAGGAGGGCCTCATCGCGGCCGGCCTCGGCAAGCGCGACGAGCTCGGCGGCGAGGTTCGCGTCGCCATACCGCTCGCCGGGTGGGGTGGGGGCACCCTCGTAGCTGACGACCCGCCCGATCGCGTCGGTCAGGGTCGCCGCACCGAGCGCGCAGCGCCCGCCGTAGGAGTGGCCGAAGACGTCCACCGTGCGACGGCCGGCACGGCCCGCGACCGCCTCGGCGACGGCGGCCACGTCCTCGAACTCGCGCTCGATGGCGTACGGCAGCGTGTCGCCCGACGCGCCGCGGCCGCGCCGGTCGAGCGCGAACAGGTCGAACGCCGGGGCCAGCCGCGGACCGAGGACCCGGAACGTGGTGTGGTCGGCCGACGCGCCGTGGACGAGCAGGAGCGGCGGCGCACCCGGCGTGCCGCTCCGGAACGCCGCGATCGCGGTGCCGTCGCGCGAGCCGACGAGCAGCGGCTCCGGCGTCATCGCGGGAGGCGGGCGGCCGCGGCCTCGTCGAGGATCCAGGTGGCGCGCGCGTGCAGGGTCAGCTGGGCGGGCCAGCGGCGCACGTCGCGCTCGGGCCCGAAGACATCGGCGAGCACGTCGGCCTTGCCCGCGCCCGTGGCCACGACGAGCACGTCGTGGGCGGCCGCGACGACGCCCGGGTGCATCGTGACCCGCTCGACGTGCGGCTCGATGTGGGTCGGTGCGGGGACGGCCAGGCCCCAGGCGCCGGGCGGCGCGTCGAGCGCTGCCGAATCCGGGAAGACCGACAGGATGTGGCCGTCGCCGCCGACCCCGACGACCACGAGATCGAGCACGGGCCGGCCATCGTCGCTCGGCACGCCGGCCGCGGCCAGGTCGGTGGCGAGGGCCGCGGCGGCCCAGTCCGGATCGCGGCCGTCGGCGATCGCCTCGGTCATGCGGATCGGGTGGATGTGCTCGCGGGCGATGGGCACGAGGTCGCGCAGCAGGTCGTCGAACGGCTTGACGTTCGAGAGCGGATGGTCGCGCGGCACGAAGCGATCGTCGCCCCACCAGACGTGGACGGCCGGCCACGGGACGCTGTCGCGGAGGGGCTCCGTGGCGAGCGCCCGGTAGATGTCCGGCGCGGTCGAGCCGCCGGTCGTGGCCCAGTGCGCCACGCCGCGGGCCGCGGCCGCCACCGCCAGAGCCGCCGCGATGTGCGAGGCGGCTCGCTCGGTCGCCGCCGCCGGGTCGGCCGCGACGATGACGCGCGGTGCGTCGCCGTCGGTCTGCATGGCGGTCAGTCCTCCGGGCCGATGAGCGCGGCCGCGGCCGTCAGCGTCCCGGTCGTCACGCGGTCGCGATAGCCGGTCTCGATCGCCTCAGCCAGCAGGTCGACGTCGGTCCGGCGCGGCGCATGGAACGTCCGGTCGAGCGCCTCGACGCCGTCCCACCACACGTGCACGTGGACGGAATCCGCCTCGGCCGTGACGTCGGCGCGCAGCTCGGAGCCGCGCCGCTCGGCCAGCAGCTCCACCCGCAGGGTCGTCCCCGACGGCATGGACGACACGACCGGGCGGACGACCACGGCCACCTCGCCGCGACCGTCGGACAGGGTCGCGGCCGCCCCACGGCCGATGACCGGGCGGGCGCCTGGCGCCAGCCGGCCGCGCGACGCCGCCGCGGCCGACGCCGGGCCCGCCAGCGATGCCAGCGGCTTGACCACGGTCAGGCCCAGGCGGGACGCCAGCCAGGCGACGTGGTAGACCGGCTTGACCACGTTGGCCGATCCGGGTGCGCCATGCTCGTCGTGCGTGGCATAGGTCACCGCGATGCGCCGGATCGAGCGCAGGAAGGGCAGGAAGTCCGGGTCGTCGAAGACCGACGCGATGGCCTCCCGCCAGCGCGACTGGCGCACCAGTGCGAAGTCGCTGATGGCCACCCGCGACGGATCGACATAGGCCACCATCTCGCGCAGTCGGGCCAGGCCGTCGCCGCTCCAGCGCGAGCCGTCCACCACCAGGCGGTCGGCCGAGGCCAGCAGGTCGCGCACCGCGCGCGACGCGAAGGGCGGCTCACCGGGCCACCAGACGGTCGTCGGCAGGTCGTGGACGATGAGCGGCGTGACGATGGCGGACAGGTGCCGGCCGCCCTCGCCCCCGGCGGTCAGGTGGATCGTCTCGGCGCAGATCTCCGGGGCGTCGGCCCGGGGCAGCACGCAGCGGGCCTCGATCCGGGCATCGATCCACGACGGCCCGTCCGGGTCGGCGGACTGGACCACGATCGTGCGCGACGGGTGGCGGCCGGTCAGGGAGTGGATGGTCGCCGCGGCCCGCTCCGCGATCTCCGGCCTGCGGGCGATGACGACCAGGTTCATCACGCTCGTCCGGGCGCCGACGTGGCGGCCCGGCTCGCCCTCGGCGTCCGTGGTGGTCAGGTCCTGGCGTGCCCAGATGCGGGCGAGCTCCTGCTCGATGCCGGCGATGCTGTCGGCCCGCGCCGACCAGCGCAGGACCGGCTCGCTGAGCGTGATGGCGGGGGCCACGGAGATGGTCATCGGCGGGCCACCGGGTCAGATCCGACGCCAGCGCCGGCCGTCGCGCGCCAGCAGTTCGTCGGCCTCGGCCGGGCCCCACGAGCCGGCGTCGTAGTTCGGGAAGGCCGGGATCGGCATGGCGGCCCACGCGTTCACGATCGGGTCGACGATGCTCCACGCCTCCTCGACCTCGTCGGCTCGGGTGAACAGCGACGCGTCGCCCTGGAGGGCGTCGAGGATGAGCGTCTCGTATGCGTCGGGCGAGTCCACGTTGAACGACGAGCCGTAGCTGAAGTCCATCGTCACCGAGCGGACGTCGAGGCCCAGGCCCGGGACCTTGGCCCCGAAGCGCAGCATGATGCCCTCGTCGGGCTGGATGCGGATGGCCAGCAGGTTCGCCTCCGGGTCCGCCGTCGCACCCTGGAACAGGCGGTGCGGCACGGCCCGGTACTGGATGGCGATCTCGGTCGCGCGCTTGGGCAGGCGCTTGCCGGTGCGCACGTAGAACGGCACGCCCGACCAGCGCCAGTCGTCGATGCTCAGGCGCGCGGCCACGAACGTCTCGGTCTCCGACTCGGGGTCCACCTCCGCCTCCTGGCGGTAGCCGGGGACCGGATTCGCGGCCACCCAGCCCGGCCCGTACTGGCCGCGCACGACGTCGGTCGCGGGATCCGGCGGGTGCGTGCCGATGGCGCGCAGGACCTTGACCTTCTCGTCGCGGAGGGCGTTCGCCTCGAACGTCGCCGGCGGCTCCATGGCGATGAGGCTGACCAGCTGGAGCAGGTGGTTCTGCAGGAAGTCGCGCGACGCGCCGGTCTCCTCGTAGAACGACCCGCGGGTCTCGATGCCGATCGACTCGGCCACGGTGATCTGGACGTGGTCCACGTAGCGCCGATTCCAGAGCGGCTCGAAGATGCCGTTGCCGAAGCGGAAGACCAGCAGGTTGCGGACCGTCTCCTTGCCCAGGTAGTGGTCGATGCGGTAGACCTGCGACTCGCGGAAGACCTTGCCGACCTCGCGATTCAGGCGACGGGCGCTGTCGAGGTCGCGCCCGAACGGCTTCTCGATCACGACCCTCCGCCAGCCGCCGTCGTGGTGCTCGTGGTCGAGGCCGACGCGTCCCAGCTGGGCCACGATCTCGGCGAACTGCGACGGCTGGGTGGCCAGGTAGAACAGCCGGTCGCCGCGCGTGCCGTGCTGCTCGTCGAGGTCGTCGAGGTGGGCGGCCAACCCGTCGAAGGCGCTCGCGTCGCCGAAGTCGAGGCGGTGGTAGCGGATGCGCTCGCTGAAGAACGCCCACGCCTGCTCGTCGATGGGCAGGACCCGGCTGAACTGCTCGAGCGAGGCGCGCACGTCGGCCCGGAACGCGTCGTCGTCGTAGTCGCGCCGGCCGATGGACAGCAGGATGAACTCGTGCGGCAGCAGGTTCGTCCGCCACAGGTGGTACATGGCCGGCACGACCTTGCGGTGGGCGAGGTCGCCGGTGGCGCCGAACAGGACGAGCACGAACGGATCCGGCACGCGCTCGAGGCGGAGGCCCTCGCGCAGGACGTTCTCGATCGGCTTGGCCCGCGAGGCCCGCTTGCCGCTGCGCGCCTCGCGCAGCTCCTTCATCGTGCGCGGCGCGTCCTTGCTGCGCGGCGCGTCCTTCGCCGGCGCGTCCTTCGCCGGCGCGTCGTCCGTCGCGGGCGCCACGTCGTTCGCCGGTGCGGCCCCGGGCCTGGCCTTGCGCGCCACCGCCACGGTCCGGCTAGTCCGTCTTCACGGCGTGCCCGCCGAACTCGTTGCGCAGCGCGGCCAGGACCTTGCCGCCGTAGGTATCGTCCTGGCGGGACCGGAAGCGGGTCAGCAGGGACAGGGTGATGACCGGGGCCGGGACGTCCTTGTCGATGGCCTCCTGCACGGTCCAGCGGCCCTCGCCCGAGTCCGACACGTAGCCCTTCAGGTGGTCGAGGTCCTGGCCATTCGCTCGGAATGCGCGCCCGGCCAGCTCGAGCAGCCACGAGCGGACCACCGAGCCCTGCATCCACAGCTCGGAGATCGCGGCGAGGTCGAGGTCGTAGTCGCTCGCGTGCATGATCTCGAAGCCCTCGGCGTAGGCCTGCATCAGGCCGTACTCGATGCCGTTGTGGACCATCTTCACGTAGTGCCCGGCGCCCGGACCCCCGACGTGCATGTAGCCGCCCTCGGGCGCGAGCGAGCGGAAGATCGGCTCGAGCGGGGTCACCGCCTCGGCGTCGCCGCCGACCATCAGGCAGTAGCCGACCTGCAGGCCCCACACGCCACCCGACGTGCCGGCGTCGACGTAGTGGATGCCCCTGGCCGTGAGCGTGGCGTGTCGACGCACGTCGTCGTGGAAGTTCGTGTTGCCGCCGTCGATGATCGTGTCGCCGGGCTGGAGATGCTCGAGCAGCTCGTCGATCTGGGCCTCGGTGGCGTCGCCGGCGGGGACCATCACCCAGACCGCGCGCGGCGCCTCGAGGGAGGCGACGAGTTCCTCGATGGAGAACGTCGGGGTCATCCCGTCGGCCTCGGTCGCAAGCTCGGCCGTCTTCTCCGGGGTCCGGTTGTAGATGGCGATCTCGTGCCCGTCGCGCACGAGCCGGCGGACCATGTTGGCACCCATCCGGCCGAGGCCGATGAACCCGATGCGCATGTGCGTCACTCCTCCGAGGTGGTGCTGGCGGTGGCATCGAGCGCGGCGCCGAGCGCCCGCTCGAGGGTGGCGAGCCCGGCGTCCACATCCGCCCCGAGGTGGACGCGCAGGATGGGCAGGTCGTGGCCGTCGATGGCGGCGAAGTCGCCGGCGGCCTGGGCGTCGATGAGCTGCCCGAACGTGTAGCCCCAGCCCGGGATGGGTAGGTCGGTCGGGTGGTCGGCGGTCAGCTGGAGGAACCAGCCGATCGGGGCGCCGCCCTTGTGGAGCTGGCCGGTGCTGTGCAGGAAGCGCGGTCCGTAGCCGGCCGTCGTGGCCCTCCCGGTCCGATCGCGCAGCACGGCCCGGATGCGGGCCATCGCCTCGTCGCGCTCGGCCGTCGGGGCGATGAACGCCTGGAGGCAGAGGTAGGCGTTGGGGCGGGCACGGGCCAGGTGGCGGGTCAGCTCCCCGGCGAGGCCGCCGTCGGCCGTGGTCAGGCGCAGGGCCGTGTCGCCGTAGAGGGTGACGCCGTCCGCGACGGCAAGGGGCGCGACCTCGGCGGTCAGCGGCTCCCCACGCTCCGCCCGGGCGAGCACGTCGCGGGTCAGCTGCTTGGCCTCCTCGACGTTGGGCTGATCGAACGGATCGATGCCGAGGACCGCGCCGGCGATGGCCGTGGCCACCTCCCAGCGCACGAACTCGGCGCCGAGGTCGATCGGGTCGGCCAGGGTGATGCGGATGACCGGGTGGCCCGCGGCCTCGAGCGCGTCGGCCAGGCGATCGCGGCCGGCCCTGTCGGCGGCGCCGGCGAGGGCGATGCGGACGAACGCCCGGTCCGGACCGTACGCGGCGGGCTCGCCGAGCGGCTCCAGGTCCACCGGGACGATGCCGACGCCTCGCTTGCCCGTGCTCTCGGCGATGAGCTGTTCGGCCCATGCCCCGAAGGCGCCGATCTCGTCGTCGGTCAGGAAGGTCAGCTTGTCGCGGCCGGAGACGGCGAGGGCGCCCATCGCGAGGCCGAGCGACAGGCCCGGGTTGGCCGCAGGATCGGGCTCACGACACGCGCCGAGCATGGCCGACGCGCTGGCCAGCAGGGCGTCGAGATCGAGGCCGATGAGCGAGGCCGGGACGAGGCCGACGTAGGTGAGCGCGCTGTACCGGCCGCCGATGTCCGGCGGGTTGAGGAACACCGCGCGGAACAGGTCGTGGTGGGCGATCGCGTCCAGGCTCTTGCCCGGGTCCGTGATGGCCGCCACGACCGCGCCGGGGGTCTCGTAGATCTCGTGGCCGTGCGCATCGAGGGCCCGCTGCGCCCGGGCCCAGGCCTCGGCCAGGAACGCGTTGGGTTCCGTGGTCGTGCCCGACTTGCTGGCCACGATCGTGAGGGTGGTGAGCGGGTCGAGGTCGTCGAACACCGCGGCGACGTTGGCCGGGTCCGTGGAGTCGAGCAGGCGCAGCTGGAGATAGCCGTCCTGGCTGCCGAAGGTGCGGTGGAGGACGTCGGGCGCGAGGCTGCTGCCCCCCATGCCGGCCACGACCGCGGTGGTGAAGCCCGCTTCGACGATGCCGTCGCCGAAGCCCTCCAGTGCCGGGATCTGCCCGGTGAAGTGGGCCGGGGCATCGAGCCAGCCGAGGCGCTCCGCGATGGCGTCGGCCACGCGCTCGTCGAGCGTCCACAGGGTCGTGTCGCGGTCGAACAGGCGGTTCGCCCAGGCCTGTGTGCGGGCCCGTTCGACGGCGGCATCGTAGGCGGCCTGTGCCTCGCCGAGGGCGAGGACCGGGACGCTGAGGGCCGTCGACGTGGGGTCGGTCATCGTGGTCTCCGCAAGGATGGCGTCGGTTCGTGAACGGACCGTGACACGCTCGCCGGGGGCGTGATGCTGGGGCGGCCCCACGCTTGCGACGTGGGTCCGTATGGTACGCCGCACGGGCGTCGACGGGCCCGATGTCCTTTGGCTGCGGGCGGCCACGCCCGGCTGACCTGATGCCCCTCCACTGCATCAACCGGCGTGCCGGCTGGGTGCCGGCTGGGTGCCGGCGGGTGCCGGCGGAGCGCCGGCGGAGTGGCGGCGCGACCGTGGCTGGTCGGCGGATGGCGGCGGCGGTCCTGGCCCGTCCGTCGGCTCGTCCCACCACGCGAACGTGGCACCGCCGGGGCCGCCAACGCCGCAAGCCCACCCAGCCCACCCGGCGCGCCCAGCCCACCCAGCCCACCCGGCGCGCCGAGCCCACCCAGCGCGCCCAGTCCACCCAGTGCGCCCAGCGACCCGGCCCGCCGATGCAGTGGAGGGACATCAGTCCGGCGGAGGACGCGTCGGCGCCGAAACAAGGACATCACATCGAGAGCCCGGCCGCGAGGGCCCGGGACGGCGCGGGTCGCCCGGCCGCGAGGGTCCCGGACGGCGCGGGTCGCCCCGCCGCGAGGGCCCGGCCGTCAGGGCAGGGCCGCGAGCGCCCGGCCGCGAGCGCCCGTCGCCCGGGAGCGCTCGAGCCGCCTCAGTCCTGCTCGGCGGCGATCCCTCGCGCCTCCATGGCGAGGACCTTGTCCAGCCGACGGCGGTGCCGCGGCTCGCCGCTGAAGGTGGCGCCAAGGAAGGCGACGGCGCACTCGAACGCCGGCTCGGCGCCGATCACCCGCGCTCCCAGCGTCAGCACGTTCATGTCGTCGTGCTCGACGCCCTGGTGCGCCGAATAGGTGTCGTGGCAGACGGCCGACCGGAGCCCGACCAGCTTGTTCACGGCGATGCTCGCCCCGACCCCCGACCCGCACACGAGGATGCCTCGATCGGCCTCGCCGCGCTGGATGGCCAGCCCGAGCCTGGCGGCGAAGTCGGGGTAGTCATCCTCGGGATCGGACCCGTCGCCACCGAGGTCGATCAGTTCGTGCCCCAGTCCGGCGCGCTCCAGGCGAGCCCGCAGCTCGTCCTTGAAGGCGGCTCCGGCATGGTCGGCGGCGAACGCGACGCGCATGGCGAAAGCATAGCCCCGGGGCGGGCGCCGGACCCGATGTGGAACACGCAACAGCGACGGCGGCGCCGCGTCCGGTCGCTACGCTGTCGGGGTGACCGCCCCGGAGCACCTCGCGGATCGCGACCTCGATGTCGAGGCGGTGCTGCCCGCCTCGCCGCTCCCGTCGCACGCCCGCATCGTCATCGTCGGCGGCGGGATCATCGGCGCCTCCATCGCCTACCACCTGGCAGACGCCGGCGCGACCGATGTCGTGCTCGTCGAGCGCGGACGGCTGACCAACGGCACGACCTGGCATGCGGCCGGCCTCGTGTCGCAGGTCCGCGGCTCGCACGCCCTCACCGCGCTGTCGCGGATCAACGCCGAGACGTACGAGCGGGCCGAGCGCGAGAGCGGCGTCGCCACCGGCCTGCGCCGCAACGGCGCCCTGACCGTCGCCCGCACCGAGGCGCGGATGACCGAGATCGCCTACGGCATCTCGATGGCCCGTGACGCCGGCATCGAGGTCGAGCGCTGCGACCGCGAGCGCATCGGCGAGCTGTGGCCCGCCGCCGTGACCGACGACCTCGTCGGCGGCGTGCTGTTCCCGACGGACGGGACGGTGAACCCGGGGGCAGCGGCGCTCGCGCTCGCCGCGGCCGCGGTCGGTCGCGGTGTCCGCTACGTGCCGTCGACCACGGTGACGGGGATCCGCCGCGCCCCGGACGCTCGGCGCGTGACCGGCCTCGACGTGCTCGGGCCGGACGGCCAGCCCGCCGGCATCGACGCGGAGGTCGTGGTCCTCGCCGCCGGCCTGTGGACATCGGAGCTCGCGCGGCTGGCCGGAGCCAGCGTCGCGCTGTACCCCGCGGAGCACGTGTGGGTCATGACCGAGCCGGTCGAGGCGGCCACGCCCGGCCTGCCGTTCCTGCGCGACCTCGACGGCTACCTCTACATCCGCGGTTACCGCGACCGGTTCGTCATCGGCGCCTTCGAGCCGAACGGCAAGCCGATGCTCCCCGCGACCGTGCCGACGACCGGGTTCGTGGAACTCGGGCCCGACTGGGACCACTTCGCGCCGGTGCTCGACCAGGCGCGCCGCCGCGTCCCGGCGCTGGAGCACATCGACTTCGCCCACTACCTGCGCGCCCCCGAGTCGTTCACCCCGGATTCGAACGTCCAGCTGGGCTTCGTGCCCGAGGTCGGCGGCCTGTTCGTCGCCGCCGGACTCAACTCCCAGGGGATCATCTTCGGGCCCGGCGTCGGGAAGGCCGCCGCGGAGTGGATCGTCGAGGGCCACCCGACGATGGACCTCGTGGAGGTCGACGTCGCGCGGACGGGGGCCTGGGCGAACCAGCGTCGATGGCTGGCGGAGCGGACCGTCGAATCGCTCGGCGGGCTGTACGCGATGCATTGGCCCGGGAAGCAGCCGTACACCGCGCGCGGCCTGCGCCGGCTGCCGCTCGACGCGGCCCACCGCGCGGCCGGCGCCGCGATGGGCCAGGTGGGGGGCTGGGAGCGCCCCCTGTGGTTCGAGCCGGCGCTCGCCGGCCGCGCTCGCGCGCCCGAGATCGGATACGACTATGCGACGCCGTCGTGGTTCCCGGCCGTCCGCGACGAGGTCCGCGCGACGCGCGAGGGTGTGGCGTTGTACGACCTGACGACGTACGCGAAGTTCCTCGTCGCGGGCCCGGGGGCGCTCGACGGCCTGCAGCGGCTGGTGACCTCCGACATCGGCGTGCCGGTGGGGCGCATCGTCTACACGGTCATCGCCAACGAGCGCGGCGGCATCGAGCTCGACCCGACGATCACGCGCCTGGCCGACGACACGTTCCTCGTCCTGGCCCCCACGCTCACCCAGCGCCGCTGCGAGTGGCTGCTGCGCAACGGGCTGCCGCCGGATGCGGTCGTCACCGACCTGACCTCGGGCTGGGCGACGCTCCACATCGCCGGACCGCGCTCGCGCGAGCTGCTGGCTCGACTGACCGACGAGGACGTCGAGGCCGAGGCCTGGCCGTTCCTGGCCGCGCGCGAGATCGAGGTCGGGCGCTCCCGGGCCTGGGCGTTCCGCGTCTCGTTCACCGGGGAGCTCGGGTGGGAGCTGGCCGTGCCGACGGAGTTCGTCGCCGACCTGGACGAGCACGTGGTCGCCGCCGGGGCCGACCTCGGGTTGCGACGGGCGGGCTCGTTCGCCTTCGACGCGGCGCGCCTGGAGCGCGGCTTCCGGTCCTGGGGCCACGACATCGGGCCGCTCGACGACCCGTTCGCGAGCGGTCTCGCCGTCACGGTCTCGCGGCGCAAGGCTGCCGACTACGTCGGCCGCGAGGCGCTCGAGGCGTTGCGCGCGGGCGCGTCAGCCGACGATGGCGGTCGCCGGCTGGTCTCCGTCCATGCCCCCGACGCCGTCCTGTGGCACGGCGAATCGATGCTCCGCGACGGCGAGCGTGCCGGCTTCGTGGCCAGTGCCGGGATCGCCCCGACCCTCGGCGGGTCGGTCGGCCTGGCCTGGGTCCGCGGCGTCGTCGACGGGGCGAGCTGGCAGGTCGAGATCGGCGGCGACCCCGTTCCGTGCCGCGTCAGCGCGGCGCCCTTCCACGACCCGACCGGGGCACGCCTCCGGTCCTGAACGATCAGCTGTGGCCGGGGTCCGAGGCGGCTGTCCGGTCCGTGCCGGAGTCGCCCTCGCCGACGGTCGGATGGCCGCCGGCCTGGTGGCCGAAGTGGCCGCCGTCGACCGTCGGGATCCGGCCGCGCAGGCCGTCGCGCACCACCCGCCGGCCGATCTCCGCGACCCGGTCCGCGGTGAACCCGAAGTGCTCGAAGATGGTGCCCGCCGGCGCCGACGCGCCGAAGTGGTCGAGACCGATGATCGCTCCCGCGTCACCGACCCAGCGCTCCCAGCCGAGCGAGACGCCGATCTCGACGGAGACGCGGGCCCGGACCCCCGACGGCAGGACGGACTCGCGATAGGCCTCGTCCTGGGCCTCGAAGCGCTCCCAGCAGGGGAGTGACACGACCCGCGTGGCGATGCCGTCCTCCTCCAGGGCCTCGGCGGCCGCGACCGCGAGCTGCAGCTCCGAGCCGGTGGCGATGAGGATGAGCCCCGGCTCCTCGCCGGTCTCCTCGGACGAGGCGGCACGCAGCACGTAGCCGCCGCGGGCCACGCCCTCGCGCGCGATCCGGTCCGTGCCGGCCAGGGTGGGGAGCTTCTGCCGGGTCAGGGCGAGCGCGACGGGCCCATCGCCGCGCGACACGGCCAGGGCCCACGCGGCGGCCGCCTCGTTGGCGTCGCCGGGGCGTACGAACCACAGGTTCGGGATCGCCCGCAGGGCGGCATAGTGCTCGACCGGCTGGTGGGTCGGCCCGTCCTCGCCCAGTCCGACCGAATCGTGCGTCCAGACGTGGATGACGTGCAGCCCGGCGAGCGCGGACAGGCGCACGGCCCCACGCATGTAGTCGCTGAACGTCAGGAACGTGGCGTCGTACGGGATGAACCCGCCGTGGTATGCGATGCCGTTGGCGATGCCGCCCATGGCGTGTTCGCGGACACCGAACCGGATGTTGCGACCGGCCACCTCCGCGGAGACGTCCGGCGCGCCCTTGACGTCGGTCAGGTTCGACTCGGACAGGTCGGCGGCGCCGCCGAACAGCTCGGGCACGGCGCCCGCCAGGGCCTGGATCGCGTCCTGTGACGCGTTGCGGGTGGCCACCTCGGTCCCGGCCTCGTAGACCTTCAGGCCGGCGTCCCAGCCGTCGGCCAGCTCCCCGGCCAGCCGCCGTCGGAGCTCGGCCGCCAGGGCGGGATGGGCCTCGGCGTAGGCCGCCATGCGCGCCTCCCAGTCGGCCACGAGCTGCTCGCCGGCCGGCACGGCCGCGCGGAACACGGCCGCGGCGTCGTCCGGCACGTGGAACGTCCGATCCGGATCCCAGCCGTAGGCCTCCTTGGTCAGCCGGACCTCGTCGGGACCGAGCGGCGACCCGTGCGCCTTCTGCGAGTCCTGCTTGTTCGGGCTGCCGAAGCCGATGTGCGTGCGCACGGCGATGAGCGACGGGCGCCGGTCGGCCCGAGCGGCCTCGATCGCCGCCTCGATGGCGGCGATGTCGTTGCCGTCCTCGACCAGCTGGGTGTGCCACGCGTAGGCATCGAAGCGGGCACGCACGTCCTCGGACCAGGCCATCGTCGTCGGCCCGTCGAGCTGGATGCCGTTGTCGTCGTACAGGACGATGAGCTTGCCCAGGCGGAGGTGGCCGGCCAGCGAGGCCGCCTCGGAGGCGATGCCCTCCTGGAGGTCGCCATCCGACGCGATGACGTACGTGCGGTGGTCGATGACCGTGTGGCCGTCGCGATCGAACTCGGCCGCCAGCCGACGCTCCGCGATGGCCATCCCGACCGCGTTCGCGAAGCCCTGGCCGAGCGGCCCGGTCGTCGCCTCCACCCCCGGCGTGAGGCCGTACTCCGGGTGCCCCGGCGTCCGCGACCCCCACTGGCGGAAGGCCCTGAGGTCATCGAGCGCGAGGTCGTAGCCGGTCAGGTGCAGCAGCGAGTACAGGAGCATCGAAGCGTGCCCGGCGGACAGGACGAATCGGTCGCGGTCGGGCCACGACGGGTCGGTCGGGGCGTGGCGCAGGAACCGGGTCCACAGCGTGTAGGCCATCGGTGCCGCACCCATCGGCGCCCCGGGGTGGCCGGAGTTCGCCTGCTGCACGGCGTCGATCGAGAGCGTTCGGATGGTGTCGATCGCGAGGCGGTCGAGGTCGGGCTGCACGGTCGTCATGGGCTGGACTCCGGGAGGGGATCGGGGTGGGTAGGCCGGGTGGATGCCCATTGTAGGTCGCGCTCCCGCGCTATCCTCCGGCGATGCCCAGCCTTCGCCCGCCTCGACCGTCCCGGCCGAGACGCCGCCCCGCCCCGCCCGCCCCCCGCATCGTCGTCCTCGGCGACCTGATGCTCGACGTCGTGCTGGCCCCGTCGCGCGCCCTCGAGACCGGCACGGACGTGCCCGGCCACGTCCTGCTGGCGCAGGGCGGCTCCGCGGCCACGACCGCCCGCTGGGTCGCCCGCCTCGGTGGGCGGTCGACGATGATCGCCGCGGTCGGACGCGACGCGACCGGCCGCGCGCTGGTCGACGCCCTCCGCTCCGACCGGGTCACGCCGCGCGTCCTGCGCGTGGCCGGGGTTCGGACCGGCCGGATCGGGGTCCTGGTCGCGCCGGACGGCGAGCGCTCGTTCGTGGCCGACCGCGGCGCCGCGGACCGGCTGGCCCCGGAGGACCTCCAGGCCGGCTGGTTCGCCGGGGCCGATGCCGTGCACCTCCCCGTCTACTCGCTGCTGGGCGAGCCGCTCGGGCGGGCGGGCCTGCGAGCCGTCGAGCTGGCGCGCGCCTCGGGCGCCCTGGTGAGCGTGGACCTTGCCTCCATCGGGCCGCTGTTGGCGGAGGGCCGGCGCGCCGCCCGCTCGCTGCTCGAGACCGTGGCGCCCGACCTCGTCCTGGCGACCGCCGCGGAGGCCGAGGCGCTGGTCGGCCGTCGCTCGGCCGATGCGCTGCTCGAGCTCGCGCCGATGGCCGTCGTCAAGCGCGGCTCCAAGGGCGCCACGGTCCTCGCCCGCGATGGCGGCTCGACCCTGCGCTTCGAGGTCGCCACCGAGCACATCGTCGCGCGCGACACGACCGGTGCCGGGGACGCGTTCGATGCCGGCTTCCTGGTCGGCTGGTTCGCTGCCCGGGCGGCCGGTCGCTCCGTCGCCGCCTCGCTCCAGCGCGCCGCCCTGGCCGGGCATCGCGCGGCCGCCCGTCAGCTCACGGTCCCGCGCGCGGAGCTGCCCCTCGGGTGACCTCGGCGCGCTACCCTGTCAAGCGCGGCCGATGCGAGGTCGGGCCCATCGACGGACGGCGCGGGTGGTCCGCGCCAGGCGCGGGTTCGCCCGCGCGATGCGGAGGTGAGGACGTGAGCCAGGACAGGATCCGGACCGCCATCGGGTCCGCGGTGGAGTATCTGAGCGCCCACCCCGAGGATGCGCGGTCGACCGACAGCCCGGCGGTGGCGACCGTGGTAGACGGCCTCGTGGTCCGGGTCACCGGGCCGGATGGCGTCAGCATCACGACCGACATGGTCCCGTCCGTGGGCGGGACGGCGACGGCCCCGTCACCCGGCTGGCTGCTGCGGTCCGCCGAGGCGAGCTGCGTGGCGACCCTCATCGCGATGCGCGCGGCGACCCTCGGGATCAGCCTCGACGTCCTCGAGGTGACCGTCGATTCCGAGTCGGACGACCGCGGGATCCTCGGCATCGATGCAGCCGTGCCGGCCGGCCCGCTGCGCGGCCGGGTCGCGGTCCGCATCGCCGCCGCGGGCGTGGACGACGCCACGCTCGAGTCGATCGCCGTCTGGGGCATCAAGCACTGCCCGGTGTGCGACGCGCTGGAGCGGGCGGTGCCGATCACGACCGAGATCACCACCGGCTGAACCGGCCCGCCGGGCCGGACGGGCGAGGGCGGGCGAGGACGGGCCGGGCTAGGACGGGCGCATCACCCGGATGTCGTCGAGCTCGACCTCAAGCAGGTTGCCCGGACCGCCGTCGACGGCCACGAAACGAAGCCGGATGGTCTGCCCGGCCCACGGATCGAGCGACGCGTAGGCGGGGGTCCACGCGCCGTCGCGGTCGCGCGCCGCACCGCTCACGCTCCACACGGGGACCCGATCGCCGTCCTGCTCCTCGACGTACGCGGTCAGGCCGTCCGCGGCCGACGACGTCGCGCTGTGGGCGAAGACGTAGCGGAAGAACAGGCGCTGTCCGCTCGTCGCCGGCAGGACGATCGGGCGCGAGCGGATGGACGTCCGGCCGTCGAGGTCGTTCGCGGTGGCCGAGCTGCCCGCGGTCGCGCCCGTGACGAAGGCTCGCGAGCCGGACGGGACGGTCCCCAGCTGCTTCGGCCCGCTGGAGCTCGTGGACGCGGGATCGGACCGCGCGAACGCGCCGCGCGCGGCGGTCGTGGCCGTGTCCGTCCCGTCAGGGTTCGTGGTCCAGCCGGCCCACACCTCCAGGTCGTCGTCGAAGGCACCGCACCGGGCGGTCGCGACGTGCGCGCCGAGGACCCCGTGCGGGCACGACGCTCGATCGAGCAGGTACAGCACGGCGGCCCGGTTCCGGCCAGTCTCACTGGCGATGCGCGAGTCGTCGAGGTAGTCGTCGTTCGACAGCTCGAAGGTGTAGGCGAAGATCCGGTACTTGCCGTAGGCGTAGTCGCGCGACGTCCCGGACGTGATGTACAGGTCCGACGCCTGCTGCGGCCGGTAGCCGCTGAGCGAGCCCATCGTGCGCCCGATGACCCTCAGGGCGTCGTGGTCGGCCCTGCTCATGTCCCCCGGCACGTCGCTGGAGGTGTACCCGTACGGCCACATGACCAACCGGCCGTACTCATGGAAGGTCGCGTACGTGCGGATCTGCTGGCGCCCGCCGACGACGCGGCTGCGCAGGAAGTCGCGCATCGCCCGGGTCTCGGGCGCCGAGAAGGCCGACGGCCCGCGATAGGTGATGGCCTGGGGGTTGGTGCTCGTGTTCCCGCCGCCGCCCCAGCGGTAGTCGTAGTTGCGGTTGAGGTCCGTGCCGACGTACTTCGAGCCCGCGTTCGGCTGGCGGTTCTTGCGCCAGAAGCGGTAGCTTCCGCCGCGGATGTCGTACTCCGCGCCGTCCGGGTTCATCGAGAAGACGATCCAGACCTCGCGGTTGTCGACGATCCGGGTGATGCGCGGGTCCGTGCCGTAGCCGTCCACCAGCCAGCGCATGATCGCCAGGGCCATCTCGACGGCCATGTGCTCGTCGCCGTGGTGGCCGCCGTCGAACAGCACCTCGGGCTCCGGCTCATCGGTGGCGACATCGTCCGAGATCTTCATCGCCCACAGCTCGCGGCCCTCGTGGCTCCGCCCGATCGAGAAGCGCTGCGCGATGTCCGGATGGGCGGCGGCGACGGCGGCCGTCACGGCCTCGACCTCGGCATACGTGTGGTAACCCTCGTGCCCGGCCGGGAAGTCGGGCTCGGCCGCGGCGGCCCCACGCGGGGCGAGCCCGGCGAGCAGCAGGACGGCGAGCGCGGCGGGCGCGAGGCGACGGGTCACCGGCATGGCCACAGCCTGCGGCACCGGCGCCGGCATGACCAGACCACCGGTGGGGCTATGGCCGGCCCGGACCGATGGACCGTCACGCCCCGCGGTCCCTCAGCCGCCGAGGTGCCGCTCGAACCAGGCGAGGATGCGCTCGTTGCGATCGATCCGGCGGTCCGGCCGGCCCGACGACCCGTAGACGTGGTACTCCTCGGGGTACAGCACGTAGTCGACCTCGCGGCGCAGGTGGCGCAGGGCGATGAAGAACTGCTCGTTGTCGGCCGCCGGACAGCGATGATCCGCCTCGGCCTGGAGCATCAGCAGGGGCGTGCGCACGCCGGCGACGTTGCGCAGCGGGGACTGACGCCACAGCCTGTCGATGCCCTCGGGCGAGAACACGTCGCCGAGCAGCGAGGCGCGGTCGTACTCCGGTCCGCTGTCCGAGTTGGCCCAGTCGGAGACCTGGTTGGTCACGCCGTTCTCCGACACCGCGGCCCGGAAGCGGTCGGTCGTGCCGACCAGCCAGTTGACCATGAACCCGCCGTAGCTCAGGCCCATGACGCCCAGGCGGTCCGGGTCGGCGAGCCCGAGGTCGAGCACGTGGTCCACCGCGTGATGCACGTCGGCGGCATCGACGCCGCCCCAGTCGCCGAGCTGCGGCCGGATCCACTCCCGGCCGTAGGAGGTCGAGCCGCGGATGTTGGGCAGGACCACGCGATAGCCGGCGGAGGCGAGCAGCCAGACCTCGATGTGCGGTGTCGGCGCCCACGCGCCGAGCGGGCCGCCGTGGACGTCCACGACCGTCGGCAACGGCCCATCGCCGGCCCCGGCCGGCGAGCAGATCCACGTGTCGATGGTGCTGCCGTCGTCGCCGGGCGCCTCGACGCGGCGCATCTCGACCGGCGCGAAGCGGGTCTGCCAGGCGGACCCGACCCGGGAGCGCGAGGCGTAGGTCGGCCGCTCCCCGGCGTCCAGCCAGGTGACCGTCTCGAGCTCGCTCGCCCGCGTGCCGCTCGTGGCCAGCACCGCCACGAGGCCGCTCCGGCTCAGCGCGACGGTCTGGGTGACGGCCTGCGGCCAGGTCTCGATCTCGTCCGCCGACAGCGGTCGCGGCGACGTCGTCGGCCGGCCGTGCTCGGCGTCGATGCGGAAGCGGCGCACGTGCGATCGCCCCCGGTCCGACACCGTGGCGACCACGGTGGACGCGTCCGCCCACCACGGGCCGTGCCGCCCCGACACCATCCAGCCGGTCATGTCGCTGTCGACCCAGCTGCCGATGGGCCGGTCGAGGCCCGGCGCAAGGTCGATGGGCGCCCCCGCGGCGCTGCCGTCGGCCGGGGCGAGGAGGATGGTCGGGCTGATGTCGTCGAGCGGCAGCGCCGGTGCGACCCCGATGGCCGCCACCCACCGTCCGTCGGGCGAGTAGCTCGGGTGGTTGGCCCAACCTCCCGGCGCCAGGATCTCGCGCGGCTCCCCGGCCTCGTCCACGTCCACCGCCCAGATCGTCGTGTGCGGCACGAGGTCGGGCTCCGGGCCGCGGTCGGCGGTGAAGGCCACGGTCCGCCCGTCCGGATGCCAGGCGATGTCCGAGACGCCCCAGTCGCCGCTCGTCACCTGGCGCGGACGGGCGCCGCGGATCGGCCGCCCGTCGCGGCCGACGTCCACGACGAACAGGTGGGACCAGCGGTCGCGGTGGCCCTCCTCGTCCCAGCGCCAGTCGCTCCGCGTGATGTGCCGGGCCCGCGCGGTCGGGGCGTCCTTCGCGGCCACGGCGCCGGCCCGGGTCGTGGGCCCGACGATGAATCGGGGCGGATCGACGTCCGCGGTGAAGGCCAGACGGGTCCCATCGGGCGACCAGGCGATCTCGCCCACGCCGCCGTGCGCCCCGGAGCGGATCCGCCGCGCCGCGCCGCCGTCGATCGCCAGCAGGTGGAGCGCGGCCGGGGCGTCGTCGTCGGCCGGATCGGTCCGCACGAAGGCGACCGTGCGGCCGTCGGGGCTGATCCGCGGTCGGGTGTCGCGGACGGCGCCGCTGGTCAGGATCCGCGGCCGCGCGATGTCCCGGCGCGGGTCGAGCGGGATGGCCACGAGGTGGCCGTGGTAGCGGATACCGCGGATCACCCGGCGGACGACGACCGCGACGGTCCCGTCCGGGGAGAGGTCCAGCTCCTCGACGACCTCGATCGAGCGGATGTCGGCGGGCGTCATGGGGCGGACGCCCCGGCGGCTCGGCATGGGCGGAACGATAGCGGCAGCGCTACGCTTCGGCCATGCCCGTTGCGCAGACCGTCACCGAGCGCCTTCGCCTGTCGCCCGAGGTGGCCGACGCCCTCGCCACCGGCCGGCCGGTCGTCGCGCTCGAGTCCACGCTCATCAGCCACGGCCTGCCGTATCCGCACAACCTCGAGGTCGCGGCGGCGTCGGAGGCCGCCGTCCGCGCGAGCGGCGCCATCCCGGCGACGGTCGCGATCCATGACGGCGCGCTGCTCGTCGGCCTCGAGAACGCGGCGCTGGAGGCGCTCGCCACCGCGCCCGCCGGCTCGGTGCGCAAGGCCGCCCGCCCGTCCCTGGCCGTCGCCCTGGCCGAGGGCGGCTGGGCGGCCACGACCGTGTCGGCCACGATGATCGCCGCCGGTGCGGCCGGGATCCGGGTCTTCGCCACGGGCGGCATCGGCGGCGTCCACCGCGGGGCCGTGGCCGCCACGTTCGACATCTCGTCCGACCTCCAGGAGCTCGGCCGGACGCCGATGGCCGTGGTCTGCGCGGGTCCCAAGGCCATCCTCGACGTCCCGGCCACGCTCGAGTACCTCGAGACCCAGGGCGTGCCCGTGCTGACCATCGGGCAGGACGAGCTGCCGGGGTTCTACGCCCGCTCGTCGGGCATCCGCTCACCCTTCAGCGCGCCCGATCCGGAGGCCGCCGCGGCGATCGTCACGACGCACCTCGCCCTCGGGCTCGGCAGCGGCATCCTCGTGTGCACGCCCGTGCCCGCGGACGTCGCCCTGCCCGACGACCGGGCCCGTGCCGCGGTCGAGCGGGCGGTCGCGGAGGCGTCCCGGGCCGGCGTCGACGGCCCGGCGCTGACGCCCTGGCTGCTCGCCCGGATCGCCGCCCTGACCGACGGCGCATCCGTGGCCGCGAACACCGCGCTGATCGTCAACGACGCGCGCGTGGCCGGGGAGATCGCGGTCCGCCTGCGCGGCTGATGGGGCGGTACCGGCCGGGTACCATGCGCCTCGATGGTGGACGACACGCCGCTGACGCTGTGGGGCGCGCGCCTGATCGATGGCCGCGGCGGACCACCGCGCGAGCGGGTCGCGATCGAGCTGCGAGCCGGTCGGATCCACGCCATCACCGACCTGGACGGGAGCGCGACCCTGCCCGCGGACGCGCTCGATGTGGCCGGCCGGTCGGTGCTGCCCGGCCTGATCGATGTCCACGTGCACGCCCTCTCCGACACCGAGCGCAGCCCGGGGTTCGGTCCGCCGCCGCGGCGCTCGGGCGAGGAGCCGCGGGCCGACGAGTTGCGCTGGTTCGTGCTCGCCAACGCGGGTCGAGCGTGGCTGCGCGCCGGCCTGACCACGATCCGCGACGTCGGCGCGTTCGATGACGAGGCACTCGTCCTGCGCGAGGCGATCCGGCTCGGCCTGACGAGCGGACCGCACATCGTCAGCTGCGGCCGGATCGTGACGGCCACGGCGCCCGGCGGTCGCCTGTTCACGACGATGTACGAGGAGGCGGACGGCCCGTGGGAGATGCGGCGCGCCGTCCGGCGGCAGCTCCGGCGTGGCGCCGACTACATCAAGGTCATGGCGACCGGCGCCAGATCCGTGCTGCGGGAGGACCCCGAGCCGGCCCAGATGACGGCCGAGGAGCTCGAAGCGGCGGTCGACGAGGCCCACCGGCTCGGCCTGCGCGTCGCGGCGCACGCGGAGGGGCTCGACGGCACCCGGCTGGCGGTCCGCGCCGGGGTGGACACCATCGAGCACGGCCTGAGCCTCCATCGCGAGCCGGCCCTCCTCGACGAGATGGCGGTACGCGGGACCGTCCTCGTCCCGACCCTGTCCACCTTCCACGACCTGGCCGAGCGGTTCGCGGACGACTTCGCCCCGGCCCTGGTGGACCAGGCGAAGCGCCAGCTGGACGAGGCGTACCGCACCCTGCGGGCCGCGCATGCCGCCGGTGTGACCCTCGCCATGGGCTACGACTCGGGCCCGCCCGGGACGAACGCCGCCGAACTCGTCCGGATGGCGGGCGCCGGCCTGACCGCCGCCGAGGCCATCGCGGCGGCCACCAGCGGCGGCGCGGCGGCGCTCGGTCTCCCCGACCGCGGGACCGTCGCCCCGGGCGCGGTCGCGGACCTCATCGTCGTGGACGCCGATCCGCTGGCCGACCCGGCCGTCCTGTGCCGCCAGCCCGGTCCGTGGCTGGTCGTCCAGGGTGGACGGGTGGTCGCCGGCGCGGGGCCGGATCTCGGACCGCCGGCCCCTGGTCGGCGTTGACCGGGAGCGCCGCGCCCGCGCCCGCCGTCGTCAGCGGTGCCTTGCTGGTGACCGGGGCGCTCGGTACACTCGGCGCCAACGGGGTCTTCCGGGTGAGCGAGCATCGGGCGAAGGCGCACGGGCTGCTGGACCGGACCACCGGCTCCTGATCGGAGGGAACGGTCCCACATGCGAATCTACGAGGGCAGCCCGCGCCAGGACTTCGAGGAGGTCTTCCGCTCGATCGGGGCGTTCCTCGACCAGCGCGGCATGAAGGACGTCCTCCTCGTCGAGGCGCCGGATGGGTTCATCGTGCAGGGTCTGGTCACGTCCGGAGCCGACTCCGGCACCTGGTCGGACACCCTCGGGAGCCAGACCAAGGAGACCCTGACCTTCCTGGACGAGGACATCGCCCGGTTCATGGAGGAGGCGGTGGCTCGCCGCGGGCGGACCACGCCACCCCCGCCGCCCCACGTGGCCGGCCACTACGAGACCGCGTTCCGGGTCCTCGGCCGCTACATCGACGAGCAGAAGCCGCGCGACGTCTTCTTCTTCGAGCAGGGCGGCGCGTTCGTCGTCCGCCTGCTGATGAGCGGCCAGGCCGGCGCGCGGCACGAGCTGGCCGAGTTCACCCCCGACGACATCGAGGCGATGATCGCCACGGCTCCGCGGCTGCGCCAGCCGACGGACGCCCCCACGGCGCGGGCCTGACCGCGTCCCCGACCCGCACCCCCAGACGACCCATCCGCAGCACCGCAAGGAGGTCCGCCATGAAGGCTCTCAAGACCGTCGCCGTCGCGCTCGGCATCACCCTCGCCGCGCTCATCGTCATCCCGCTCGCCGTCCTGGCCGGGCTGTTCGTGTGGCTGAAGGTCACCGAGGAGGCCGACGAGGAGCTGCTCGAGCTCGACCGCGACGGCGCCTGATCGCGTCCGACCGGTCCTCGGCTGACGCCGACGGGCCCTCCCCGACCAAGCCATGACGCCCGCCGACCGTTCGGCGGGCGTCGGTCTGTCCGGTCCCGCCGGCCCCGGCGTGGCCGGGCGACGCGTGACCGAGCTCGCCGTGCTCGCGGTGATGGTCTCGTGGGCGGGCAACTTCATCGTGGTCAAGGACGCCATCACGCTCCTGCCGCCGGTCGCCTTCACCTTCCTGCGCTATGCCCTGGCGTCGGTCGCGCTGCTCGGCCTCCTGCGCTGGACCGAGGGCTCGATCCGCCTGCCGCGCCCGGAGACGGTGCGGATCATGGTCCTCGGGGGGATCGGATTCGGGGTCTACCAGATCCTCTGGACGGTCGGCCTGCAGACCATCCCGGCGGGCGACTCGTCGCTGCTCATCGCCGCCACCCCGGTCGCCACGGCCGTCGTCGCCGTCCTGATCGGCGTGGACACCCTGTCGCCGACCAAGGCGGTCGGCGTCGCGCTGTCGTTCGCGGGGGTCGTCCTGGTCATCGCGGCCGGCGTCGGCATCGAGCTGTCCGGGGCGCCGATCGGCCACGCCCTGACCCTCGCCGCCGCCGTCTGCTGGGCGACCTACACCGCGGTCGGGGCGCGGGTGCTGCGCCGCCACTCGCCCCTCGTGCTGACGACGTGGGCCACGCTCGGCGGCACGCTGGTGCTCGCACCGATCGGCCTGGGCCAGCTGCTGGCCCCGGGCGGCATCGACGACATCCCCTCCGGGGCGCTGCCCCAGGTCGCCCTGTCGGTGGCGTACTCGGGCCTGCTCGCCGCGGCGCTCGCCAACGTCATCGTGTTCCACGGCGTCCGGCTCGTCGGGCCGACGCGCATCACCGCGATGCAGTCGCTGGTCCCGGCCCTCGCGGTCATCCTCGCCTTCCTCGTGCTGGCCGAGCCGATCCGCGCCGGGCAGGTCGTCGGTGGCGCGATCATCGTGGCCGGGGTCGCCCTGACCAGGTTCGGGGCCAGGCGGCCGTCGCGGCCAGGGCGGCCCGGGCGGCCCGGGGGGCCCGGGGGGCCGTCGCGGCGGCGCCTGCCGCGGCCTGCCATGCTCCGGCGATGACCTCGGTCCAGCCGCCCGTCCCGCCGCTGCGTCACGGGGAGCCGCCGCTCGCCATCCTCATCGACTACGACGGCACGATCTCGCTGACCGACGTCACCGACGAGGTCATGGCCGCCCACGTCCCCGGCGTGTGGGAGGAGGCGGCAGCCCTGTACGACGCCGGCCGGATGGGGTCCCGCCGGCTGATGGCCTGGGAGATGGACCTCGTCCGGGCCGACCCGGTGGCGCTGCTCGAGACGGCGGCCGCGCAGCCCCACGACGAGGGATTCGTGCCGTTCGTGCGGCGCGCGCAGGCGGCCGGCATCCCGATCGAGATCGTGTCGGACGGCTTCGGCTTCTTCATCGAGCCGGCCCTCGCCCGACTCGGTGTGCCGGACGTCCCCGTGGTGACCGCGCGGACCACGTTCGAGGGCGATCGAGCGCGGATCGAGTTCCCCAACGGCCATCCGACCTGCCTCGTGTGCGGGACGTGCAAGCGGGCGCGCGTCCTCGCCCATCGGGCCGCCGGTCGCCAGGTCGCGTTCATCGGCGACGGCGAGAGCGACCGCTACGCGGCGGGATACAGCGACCACGTCTTCGCCAAGCGGCTCCTGGAACGCATCTGCGTGGACGCGGGCTGGCCGTTCAAGCGCTGGACCCGCTTCGCCGAGATCGAGGCCTGGCTGGCCGCGACCCTCGCCGCGTGGGCCGTCGATCCCGCGGCGATCCCGCTCGTCCCCCCGGGCGCTCCACCGCCGCGCGGCTGGTTCTGCGGCCCGGAGGCCTGGGGCGAGGGCCTGGTCGATCCGCCCGAGGGGGCCTGGCCACCGCCGCGCTGACCGGTGCGGCCACCAGGGGCCCAGGGCCCACGGCAGATGTAAAACAGTCTTGACACGCTGTCAGCCGACCTATACATTGTCGATGTCAAACATCGTAGACATCGGAGCCAGGGTCGTGTCATTCGCCGAGAAGAGCAGCTGGGTCTACGCGGTCATCGCCGTCGTCTTCCCCGCGATCTACGTGGTCCTCATGGCGGGGGAGGCCGGCCGCCTCCCGGTCGCCGACATCGAGTACCAGCTCCCGCTGCTGGGTTCGATCGGAGCGGCCGTGGTCGCCGCCGTGCTCGCCCACATCCTCATCGTCGCGAGCGCCCCGGACGACGCCGGCAAGGAGGACGAGCGCGACCGCGAGATCGGTCGCTACGGGGAGTACGCCACGGGCCTGGCCCTCGCCGCCGCGATGTTCGGGGTGCTCATCCTGGTCCTGCTCGAGGTCGACCACTTCTGGATCGCCGGCGCGATGTACCTCGCGTTCGCGGCCTCCGGGGTCGTCGGCACCGTCGCCAAGATCGTGACCTACCGCCGCGGACTGCCGGCATGGTGAGACCGACCCGCGTCACCAACGACATCCGGCGCCTGCGCTTCGAACACGGCGAGATGACCCAGGCGGAGCTGGCCGACCGGATCGGCGTCACCCGCCAGACCGTCATCGCCATCGAGCAGGGGCGCTACTCGCCGACGCTCGAGATGGCGTTCCGGATCGCGCGCACCTTCGACGTCGCCCTCGAGGACGTGTTCCGCTACCCGGACGACGGTCCGGAACGATGAGGGCGGTCGTCCAGGATCGCTACGGCGATGTCGACGTCCTGCGTCTCGCGGACATCGATCGGCCGGTCCCGCGGGCCGGCGAGGTCCTCGTCCGGGTCCGGGCGGCAGGCGTGCACATCGGCGACTGGCGCCTGATGCGCGGCCTCCCCCTCATCATCCGCCTCGCGTACGGCCTGCGCGCGCCCCGGCTGCGGGTGCGCGGCGAGGCGCTGGCCGGGGTGGTCGAGACCGTGGGTCCGGGGGTCACCGCGTTCCGGGCCGGCGACGAGGTGGTCGGCACCGGCACGGGCTCGCACGCCGAGTATGCCGTCGCCCGGGTCGATCGCCTGGTGGCCAGGCCGCCGTCGCTGGACTGGATCGAGGCCGCGGCGCTCCCGACGTCGTCGGTGACCGCCCTCCAGGCCGTGCGCGACCTCGGGGAGGTCCGGCCGGGCCAGCGGCTGCTGCTCATCGGCGCGACGGGCGGCGTCGGCTCCTACGCGACGCAGCTGGCGGTCGCCGTCGGCGCCGAGGTGACCGCGGTGTGCAGCGCGGCCAGCGCGGAGCTCGCGCGTTCGCTGGGCGCCCGGGAGGTCATCGACTACACCGCCACGGATCCGCTCGATCCGGCCGCCGGCCGACGCTTCGACGTCGTGCTGGACGCGGTGGGGGATCGCTCGATCGGGGAGCTCCGTCGCGTCCTGACGGACGACGGCACGCTCGTGCTCGTCGCCCCGGCCCCGGCGACGGCCGGGCGCTGGCTGGGCGGCGTGGATCGGCTGGTGGCGGCGTCGATCGGGTCGCGGTTCGTGCGACAGCGGCTCCGGCCGCTCGCCTCGGTGGACCGGGCCGAGGACCTGGCCGAGGTGATCCGCCACGTCGAGGCCGGGCGCGTCCGGCCGGTGGTCGAGCGCACCTGGCCGCTCGACCAGATCGCCGAGGCGATGCGCCACGTCGGGCGAGGCCACTCCCACGGCAAGGTGGTCGTCACGGTCTGAGTGAGTCCCGTGCGCGCCTCGGCGTGCCTCGGCGTGCCCGAGCGCGCCGAGCGTGCCCCGCGAGCGCGCCCCGAGCGCGCCTCGTGCGTGCCGCCACCCACGCCCCCGCGCGTGCCGAGCGTGCTTCTCAGTCTGCAGAATGGGGTTGAAGGCGGCCACAGGGCCCGGCGTGCCCACCCGGGCGGGCCCCAGCGCCCCGAAGCGTGCTTCCGAGGCACGGATCTCCCGCGACGGTCCCACGACCGCCCGCTTCGGCCTTCATCTGCAGCCTCTCAAGCACACCTCGCTGGGGAGTGCCGCCCGACCATGCCGGTCACTCACATCCCCAGCACGTTCCGTCCGACGAGGTAGCTCACCGTCGCGACCACGCCGCCAAGCGCCGTCCCCCAGGCGATGTCAACGAGCGTCAGCATCAGCGGCCAGTCGCGCAGGGTGGCGAGGTTGGTGAGGTCGTAGGTCGCGTAGGTGATGAACCCGAATGCCGCCCCGACCAGCAGCGCCCGCGGCCAGCTCCCCGCGCCGAGCGCCGGCAGGACGGCGAAGTAGATCAGCCCGACCACCCACAGCAGGTAGAACACGATGGCCGCCGGCCAGTTGATCGAGTCGGCCATGAGCGGTCCCATCTGCTCCCGGTAGAAGCCGCGGGCGACGACGCCGAGCCAGACGAGATCGATCAGGAAGAAGACCGCGGCGGTCGCGAGGTAGAGCGGGACAACGGTCGGCATGGGGCCCTCACTGCGGATCCGGGGGCGCGGCTCGGGTCGCGACACCGCGAGTCTCGCACCTCCGCCCGGCGATCGCCGCCGCGTCGGCCCATGCGGACCTGCCGATTGCACCGATTCGCGCGACGGGCCGGGATTCTGTAGCATCAGAAAAACCCCGGAGGACCCCTGACCCATGGCGAAGTATGTCTTCGTGACCGGCGGCGTCACGAGCAGTCTCGGCAAAGGCATCACCGCCGCCAGCATCGGGAGGATCCTCAAGGCGAGGGGCCTCCGCGTCTCGATCCTGAAGCTGGACCCGTACATCAACGTGGATCCGGGCACGATGAGCCCGTACCAGCACGGCGAGGTGTTCGTCACCGACGACGGGGCCGAGACCGACCTCGACCTGGGTCACTACGAGCGCTTCATCGACGCCAACCTGAGCCAGCTCAGCAATGTCACGACCGGGCGCATCTACCAGGCGGTCATCGCCAAGGAGCGCCGCGGCGACTACCTTGGCGGCACCGTCCAGGTCATCCCACACATCACCAACGAGATCAAGGAGCGCATCGCGCGCGTCGCCCGCGACGGCGATCCGGACGTCGTGATCGTCGAGGTCGGTGGGACCGTCGGCGACATCGAGAGCCTGCCGTTCCTCGAGGCCATCCGCCAGATGCGCAAGGACGTGGGCCGAGCCAATGTCCTGTACGTCCACGTGACGCTGCTGCCGGCCCTCGCCGCGACCGGCGAGCTGAAGACGAAGCCGACCCAGCACAGCGTCAAGGAACTGCGCGGCATCGGCATCCAGCCCGACGTCATCGTGCTGCGCTCCGACCAGCCGGTCAGTGACGAGATCCGCGACAAGATCGCGCTGTTCACCGACGTGGCGCCCGAGGCGGTCATCCCGGCCGAGACCGCGGAGACCATCTACGAGGTCCCGCTCCAGTTCGAGGCATGGGGGCTGGGCCGCCTGATCGTTCGCGACCTCGGGCTGGGCGACCCCGACGCCGCTCCCGACCTGGCCACCTGGCGCGCGCTCGTCGAGCGCATCAAGGCGCCCAAGCCGAGCCTGGAGATCGCCCTGGTCGGCAAGTACATCGAGTTGCCCGACGCGTACCTCAGCGTCACCGAGGCCCTGCGCCACGCGGCCTGGGCGCACGGCGTCGATGCCACGGTCCGCTGGGTCGATTCGGAGGCGCTCACCGCCGACAACGTCGCGGAACGGCTGGCCGGTGCGGCCGGCGTCCTCGTCCCGGGCGGCTTCGGCCATCGCGGCATCGAGGGCAAGGTCCTCGCGGCGCACTTCGCGCGCGACCGGCGGATCCCGTACCTCGGCCTGTGCCTGGGGCTCCAGTGCGCCGTCATCGAGTTCGCCCGTGAGGTGGTCGGCAGCCAGGACGCCAACTCGACCGAGTTCGACATGTTCACCGAGCATCCGGTCATCGACTTCATGCCCGACCAGCGCGACATGGAGGACAAGGGCGGCACGATGCGCCTCGGCCTCTATCCGGCGCGGCTGATGCCCGGCTCGAAGGCGGCCGCGGTGTACGGCCAGGAGGTCATCTACGAGCGGCACCGACACCGCTTCGAGGTCAACAACCGCTACCGCCAGACGCTGGAGGGTGCGGGGCTGATCCTGTCCGGCCAGTCGCCGGACGGGCGGCTGGTGGAGATCGTCGAGCTGGCCGATCACCCGTGGTTCGTCGCCAGCCAGTTCCACCCGGAGTTCAAGAGCCGGCCGGAGCGCCCGCACCCGCTGTTCGATGGCTTCGTCGCGGCCAGCATCGCCGTGGCCGACGGCCGCGAGCCGGTCCTGCGCGCCCGACCGGAGTCGGCCGGGATGCCGGTCATGGCGGCCGGCCAGGACCTGTCGCCCGCCGCCGATCCGATCGCCTCCGCCTGATTCCCGATCGGGTTCGGGCCCCGGGCCCGCCGGCTCCGGCCCGCCGCGCCGCCCTGCCCCGCCGGCCCGCCGCCCCGCCCCGCCCCGCCGCC
>JBKHXL010000069.1:0-6322 GCA_046566045.1 Candidatus Limnocylindria bacterium | reverse complement strand
CCGAAGTTTCGCGCCAGCGAAGCACGCACCACGCTCGAGGAGAGGTCTTGCCGAACGCGGAATCCCGCGTCGAACAGCCCCGGGACCGGCGGATCGCCATCCCAGAAGGGGAACGGCAGTACCACATCGGACTCGGACCGGGAGACCTGGCCGAGTACATCCTCCTCCCCGGTGACCCCGACCGTGCCGCCCGCATCGGCTCGCGCTTCGACTCCATCGAACTCGAGCACCGACACCGGGAGTTCGCGACGGTCACCGGCTCGTACCGCGGCCAGCGGGTGTCGGTCGTCGCGACCGGCATCGGCACGGACAACGTCGAGATCGTGGTCGCCGAGATCCTGGCGATCACGGAACGTCCGACCTTCATCCGGGTCGGCTCGTGCGGTGCGCTCCAGCCGGAGATGAGCCTGGGCGACCTGGCCATCACGACCGGGGCGGTCCGACTCGAGTCGACGACGAGCTTCTTCGTCCACGATGGGTATCCGGCCGTCGCCGATCTCGAGGCGACCATGGCCCTCATCGAGGCCGCCGAGCGGCTCGGTCATCGGTACCACGTCGGGGTGACGGCCACGGCACCAGGGTTCTTCGGCGCCCAGGGGCGTCCGATCCCGCAGCTGCCCATCCGCTACCCTGACCTCGCCGAGGACATGGCGCGCCAGCGCGTCATGAACTTCGAGATGGAGGCATCAGCCCTGCTCGTGCTCGCCATGCTGGCCCGGTGCCGCGCCGGCGTCGTGTGTGCCGTGTATGCCAACCGGAACACGGGGGAGTTCGTGACGGGCGACACCAAGGACGCGGCGGAGGCCGCGTGCGTCGAGACCGGCCTGGAGAGCTTGCGCATCCTGGCCGCGATGGACGCCCAGAAACGAGCTGCGGGGACGGACCGCTGGCGGCCGTCGCTGTGGACCGTCGACAACTAGCGCACCAGCCGAGCGGATACGGGACATGGGATCCCGTGACGCTCCCACCGGAACGGAGGAGCCCAGCATGGCCGAGGCCTATTGCGTCAAGGACAAGAAGAAGGTCGAAGTCCAGAACCCCCAGCGCATCACCATGAAGAACGGCAAGCCCGCGCTCCAGGGCACCTGCCCGGTGTGCGGCGGCAAGGTCTTCAAGATCGGCGGCTGACCGCCGCGTCGGTTCGAACCGACGACGACCCCCGCCGGCCTGCCGGCGGGGGTCGTCCCATGTCCGGCGCGCCTCGGGCCGAACGTCCCGCCACGGTGGGCCGACCGAACCTTCGGTCGGGGCGGAGCCCTTTGCTAGAATGGCCGAGCGACGCCCCGCGGGGCGCACGCCACTCATCCGATCCACCACGCCGGGTCGTCCCACGGCCCGTCGCGCCCGCCCACGAGCGGTCCGTCGACCGCCCAGGAGGAGACACCCCATGACGACGCGCGTCGGTATCAACGGGTTCGGCCGCATCGGCCGCCAGTCGCTCAAGGCCCTCATCGAGCGGGCCCCCGACGTCGAGGTCGTGGCGGTCAACGACCTCGTGGACGCCGAGATGAACGCCCTGCTGTTCAAGTACGACTCGACGTACGGGCGCTACGACGGCGAGGTCGAGGCGGGCGACCACTCGATCGTCATCGACGGCCGTGAGATCAGGATCCTGGCCGAGAAGGACCCCGCCGACCTGCCGTGGGGCGACCTGGGCGTGGACATCGTGCTCGAGAGCACGGGGATCTTCACCGACGCGGCCAAGGCGAAGGCCCACATCGATGCCGGTGCGAAGAAGGTCATCATCAGCGCCCCGGCCAAGGGCGAGGACATCACGGTCGTGCTCGGCGTGAACGACGAGAAGTACGACCCGGCCGCCCATCACATCATCAGCAATGCGAGCTGCACGACGAACTGCCTCGCGCCGGCCGCCAAGGTGGTCCACGACCTCGTGACCATCGAGAAGGGCCTGATGAACACGATCCACAGCTACACCAACGACCAGCGCATCCTGGACGTGGCTCACAAGGACCCGCGCCGCGCCCGCAGCGCCGGCCAGAACATCATCCCCACGACGACCGGCGCGGCCAAGGCGCTCGCCCTCGTCATCCCGGACCTGAAGGGCAGGTTCGACGGCTTCAGCCTGCGCGTGCCGACCCCGACCGTGAGCGTCGTGGACTTCACCGCGACGGTCAGCCGGGAGACCTCGGTCGAGGAGCTCAACGACGCATTCCGCACCGCGGCCGCCGGCCCGCTCAAGGGCATCCTCGGCGTCAGCGACGAGCCGCTCGTGTCGATGGACTTCAAGGGCGACTCGCGCTCGTCGATCATCGACGGCGACTCGACCATGGTCCTCGGCGGGAACATGGTCAAGGTCATCGCCTGGTACGACAACGAGTGGGGCTATAGCTGCCGGGTGGCCGATCTGATCGCGTTCGTCGCAGCGCGGCTGCCGGTCGCGGCCTGACATGGACGCCCGCTCCGTCCGCGACGCCGACGTCGCCGGCAAACGGGTCTTCGTCCGGGTCGACTTCAACGTCCCGTTGGCGGACGGCAAGGTCACCGACGACTCGCGCATCCGCGCCGCCCTCCCGACCATCGCCCTGCTGCTGCAGCAGGGCGCCCGGGTGATCCTGGCCAGCCATCTCGGCCGCCCGGACGGGAAGGTCGCCGACAGCCTGCGGCTGCGTCCCGTGGGCATCCGTCTCGGCGAGCTCATGCGCCGCAACGTCCCGGTCACCGGTGATGCCCTCGGCGTCGGCACGGAGGACGCGGTCAAGCGGCTGCGGCCGGGCGAGGTCCTGCTCCTGGAGAACCTGCGCTTCCACGCGGAGGAGGAGCAGAACGACCCGGAGTTCGCGGCCAAGCTCGCCGCCTACGCCGACGTCTACGTCAACGACGCGTTCGGGACCGCGCACCGGGCCCACGCGTCCACGGTCGGCATCGCGCGGCTGCTGCCGTCGTATGCCGGCCTGCTGATGGAGCGCGAGCTGCAGGCCCTGTCGAACCTGCTCGAGGCGCCGGCCCACCCGTTCGCCGCCATCCTCGGCGGGGCCAAGGTCAGCGACAAGATCAAGGTCATCCACAACCTGCTCAACTCGGTCGACCTGCTCGTCCTGGGTGGCGGCATGGCCAACACCTTCCTGCTGGCGCAGGGCAAGGCCATCGGCAAGAGCTTGGCCGAGCCCGACCGGGTGGACGATGCCAGGCGGATCCTCGAGGCGGCCGAGGCGAAGGGCGTCCGGGTGGTGCTGCCCGTGGACGTCATCGTGGCCAAGGAGGTCACGCGCGGTACGGAGTACAAGACCCTGCAGGCCGAGAAGATCCCGGCCAGCTGGCACATCGTGGACCTTGGCAAGGCCAGCCAGGACCTCATGGTCGAGGCCCTCACCGGCGCGAAGACCGTGTTCTGGAACGGCCCGCTCGGGGTGTTCGAGATCCCGTCCTTCGCCCACGGCACCAAGGCGGTCGCGCGCATGCTGGCCGATGCCGCCGACGGCGGCGCGACGGTCGTCGTCGGCGGCGGCGACTCCGTGGCGGCCATCACCCAGCAGGGCCTGGCCGACCGCATGACCCACATCTCGACCGGAGGCGGCGCCTCGCTCGAGTTCCTCGAAGGCCGCGAGCTGCCGGGCGTGACCGTCCTGAGCGAGCCGATGGTCGCCCCAACGGAGACGCCCGCGTGACGACCATCGACCTCATCGACGCCCGCGAGATCCTCGATTCGCGCGGCAATCCCACGGTCGAGGTCGATGTCGTCCTCGCCGACGGCTCGGTCGGCCGCGCGGCGGTGCCGTCGGGTGCCTCGACCGGCGCCCACGAGGCGGTCGAACTGCGCGACGGCGACCGGGCGCGCTACGGCGGGAAGGGTGTGCTCAAGGCCGTCAGCAACGTGGTCGAGCGCATCGGCCCGGAGCTGCTCGGCATGGACGCCGCCGACCAGGCGGGCATCGACGACCTGCTGATCGACCTCGATGGCACCCCGAACAAGGGCGAGCTCGGAGCCAACGCGATCCTCGGCGTGTCCCTGGCCTGCGCCCACGCCGCGGCCGCGGCATACGACCTGCCGCTCTACCGCTACCTCGGCGGCGTGGCCGCGCGGACCCTGCCGGTCCCGATGTTCAACATCCTCAACGGCGGCAAGCACGCCCAGGACTCCACCGACTTCCAGGAGTTCATGGTCATGCCCGTCGGCAGCGCGACGTTCAGCGACGCGCTGCGGGCCGGGGCCGAGATCTTCGGCGCCCTGCGCACGATCCTCCACGACGAGGGTCACGCCACGGGCCAGGGCGACGAGGGCGGCTTCGCGCCGTCACTGCCGTCCAACCAGGCCGCCGTCGAGGTCATCCTGCGTGCCATCGAACAGGCGGGCTATCGGCCCGGCGAGGACGTCGCGATCGCGCTGGACCCGGCCACGACCGAGCTGGTCGAGGAGGGGAGTGGCCAGGACGGCGCCACGACCCGCTACGTGCTGGCCCGCGAGGGTCGCACGCTGGAGAGCGGCGAGCTGGTCGACCTGTGGGCCGACTGGGCGGCGCGCTACCCGATCGTGTCGATCGAGGACGGTCTGGCCGAGGACGACTGGACCGGCTGGCAGCAGCTGGTGGCCCGCCTCGGTTCGACGGTCCAGCTGGTCGGCGACGACCTGCTCGTGACCAACACCGCGCGGATCGCCCGCGGCATCGAGCTCGGTGCGGCCAACTCGGTGCTGATCAAGCTCAACCAGATCGGCACGTTGACCGAGACGCTCGAGGCCATCGAGCTCGCCCGCGGGGCGGGCTGGTCCGCCGTCGTGTCGCATCGCTCGGGCGAGACGGAGGACACGACCATCGCCGACCTCGTCGTCGGGATGGGGACCGGCCAGATCAAGACGGGCGCGCCCTCGCGCTCCGAGCGGGTGGCCAAGTACAACCGCCTGCTGCGCATCGAGGGCGAGCTCGGCGACGCGGCGCGCTACCCGGGACGGACGGCCCTCTCGGGCTCGTGAACCGACTGACGCCGCGGCTGGTCGATCGCGGGGCGCTCACGGCCGCGTATGTCGGCATGGGCATGGCGATCACCATCGCCATCAGCTTCCTGCTCATCATCCCGATCGAGCCGATCGTGTGGCTGCTGGCTCTCCCGTCCGGGATGCTCATCGGCTATTACGCCAACCAGCGCTCGGACCGCCGCGCCGGTCCGCTGGGCCGGATCCTGGCCAACGGGCTGTTCGCCGCGCTGCTGACCGGCCTGACCATGGCCGTCCTGCTGCTCGGCGTGAAGGCCCTCTTCTTCTTCGCCGACAACGGCTACCGCGACCCCGGCCTCGGCGGCCCGATCACCTGCGAGCCGGGTGGCGACTGCGTCTACCAGCGCTACCTGGACCTCGGTCGGGGTCCCGACCTGGAGGCGGCCGGCCTGACCGACGTCGCGTCGTTCACGTCCTTCTACTGGGGCCAGCAGGGCTCGGCGGCCGCGCTCATCCTGGGGGTGACGACCCTTGGCGGCCTCGTCGGCGCCGGCCTGTACGCGATCACTCGCCCGCGCGACCGGCCCGGGACGGCCGTCGGCTCGGTGGCGCCGCCGCGGACATGACGACGCCCCGGGCGGTGCCCGGGGCGTTCGAGCGGCGGGCCGGGACGACCTAGCTCTTGGGCGCGGCCTTCTTCGCTGCCGGCTTCCTGGCGGCCGGCTTGGCCGCGGCCTTGGCCGCCGGCTTGGCCGCCGGCTTGGCCGCCGGCTTCGCGGCTGCCTTGGTCGTGGTCTTCCCGGCCGCAGCCGTGGCGGCCGGCCTGGCAGCAGCGGCCGCGGCCTTCGCCTCGCTCGCGGCAGCGGCGGCGGCAGCCGCCTCCGCTCGAGCCGTCTTGCTCAGCGCGGCGCGAGCCTTGCCGGCGGCCGTCTGGGCGCCCTTGGCCTTGGCCGACTTGCCGGCCGCGATGCGGGCCTTGGCGGCCTTCGCCGCGGCGGCCTTGCCGGTCTGCTTGATGGCCTTGGCGCTGGTCTGGACCTGGGCGCCACCGAGCGCGGCATTGACCTTGCGGGTCAGGCGCGACTTGCGGCGGGCCGCGGCATTCGGATGGATCGCGCCGGCCTTGGCGGCTCGATCGAGCGCCGACAGGGCGTCCGTCAGGGCCTCGGTCGGGTCGACGCCGTCCACCGGATCGGTGGCGAGCGTGAGGGCCTTGGCGACATAGGTCTTCGCCGCGCTGCGGCGCGGACCGAGGATGTCGTGGCGGCGCGCCGCCTGCCGGACACGCTTGAGTCCCGACGGGGTGCGAGCGCCCGACCAGGTGCGGGGCGTCTTGGCCAAGTTGGCGAACCTCTGTGGATCGGTGGTGGGCTCGGGCACCACGGCACGACTGGGTGCCGGGCGCGAAGGCGGATGGTACCACAGGCCTCCCGG
>JBKHXL010000068.1:0-26862 GCA_046566045.1 Candidatus Limnocylindria bacterium | reverse complement strand
GTGCGGACAGCTCGTCGCATGGCGCCGCCTCGTCCCGTGGATAGACCGATGGCTCGAAGGGGATGGCCGTGGACGGCGGCAGGGTGGGCCCGGAGGGGAGGGGAGCCGCGGTGCCGTCGGGCGGGATGGTCGGTCGGGTCGTCAGGTCGCAGCCCGCCACCACCAGGGCGAGGGCGACCAGGAGCGCGCTCGTTCCGCGCCGGCCTCGCCGGGCGCGCCGTGTCGCCTGCATAAGCCGCCATTGTAGCGTCGTCAGGCGGTCGAGCCCGTCGCGAAGGTCTCCGGCGTGCGGAAGTGACAGGCGCACTCGTGGCCGCCGCCGAGGTCGATCAGGGGCGGCACGGTCGTGACGCACACCTCGGGGTCGCCGAGCTCGGTGCGCAGCGGGCAGCGCGGGTGGAAGCGGCAGCCACTCGGCGGGTTCACCGGTGAGGGCACGTCCCCGGTCAGGATGACCCGCTGGCGCCGGGCGGTCGGATCCGGGACCGGGATGGCCGACATGAGGGCGGCGGTGTAGGGATGCTCCTGCTTGCGGAACAGCTCGCGTCGGTCGGCCAGCTCCGCGATGCGCCCGAGGTACATCACCGCGACACGATCGCTGATGTGCTCGACCACGCCCATGTTGTGGGCCACGAAGACGTAGGTCAGGCCGAGCTCGCGCTGGAGCGACTTCAGCAGGTTCAGGACCTGGGCCTGGATCGACACGTCGAGGGCGGAGACGGGCTCGTCGCACACGACCAGGTCCGGCTCGAGGACCAGGGCGCGGGCGATGCCGATGCGCTGGCGCTGGCCGCCGCTGAACTCGTGCGGGTAGCGCCGGGCGTGGTACGACTGCAGGCCGACCAAGTCCATCATCCGACGCACCCGGGCGCGGCGGTCCGCGGGGGAGCCGATCCCGTGGATGCGCAGCCCCTCGCCGATGCTGTCGCCGATGGGCGTGCGCGGATCCAGGCTGGAGTACGGGTCCTGGAAGATGATCTGCATCCGGCGGCGATACGGCTTGAGGGCGGCCCCGCCGATGGCGGTGATGTCGGTGCCGTCGAAGTGGATGGTCCCGGACGTCGGCTCGATGAGTCGGAGCAGGAGCCGCCCGACCGTCGTCTTGCCGCACCCGGACTCGCCGACGAGGCCCAGGGTCTCACCCCGCCGGATGTCGAAGCTCACCCCGTCGACCGCCTGGACCATGCCGATCGTCCGCTGCAGGATGCCGCCGCGCACCGGGAAGTGCTTGACCAGGTCGCGGACCTGCACGAGCGGGCCGCTCGACTCGGTGCCGGTCGCGGGCCGGATCTCCGCGGCGCGGGTCGTCGTCACGTCGGTCACGCCCGCACTCGCTCGTCGCGCGGCAGCAGCCTGCCCGCCGCATCGTGGTACAGCCAGCAGCGCACGTCATGGCCGTCGCGCACCGGCAGGAGCTCCGGGTGGACCTCGGTCGCCAGCACGACGTCCTCCTCGATGCGCGTGACGCAGCGTGGAGCGAACCGGCAGCCCCTGGGCAGATCGACGAGATTGGGCACGTTGCCCGGGATGACCGCCAGCTCGTCGACGATGGTCCCGACGACCGGGATCGAGCCGATCAGGCCGCGCGTGTAGGGGTGGAGGGGCTCCTCGTACAGCGAACGGACGTCGGTGTGCTCGACGATCTCGCCGGCGTACATCACGGCGACCCGGTCGCACATCTCGGCGACGACGCCGAGATCGTGGGTGATCAGCACGATCGCGGTACCGGTCTCGTCACGCAGGTTGCGCATGAGGTCGAGGATCTGGGCCTGGATCGTCACGTCGAGCGCCGTCGTGGGCTCGTCGGCGATGAGCAGCTCCGGCTCGCAGGCGAGCGCCATGGCGATCATCACGCGCTGGGCCATGCCGCCCGACATCTCGTGCGGGAAGTTGCGCAGGCGCCGCTCGGGATCGGGGATCCCGACCATCGTGAGCAGCTCCTTCGCCCGGCTGCTCGCGACCTTGCCCTTGAGGCCCCGGTGGATGCGCAGGACCTCCTCGATCTGGCGGCCGACATCCCAGACCGGGTTGAGCGACGACGTCGGCTGCTGGAAGATCATGCTGATCCGGTCGCCGCGGATCCTGCGCATCTCGTCGTCGGACAGGGTCAGCAGGTCGCGCCCGTCGAACAGGATCTCGCCCGCCTCGATGCGGCCCGGTCGGCTGACGAGGCGCAGGATGCTCAGGCTGGTCACGCTCTTGCCGCAGCCGGACTCGCCGACGAGCCCCATGATCTCGCCGCGGTCGACCGAGAAGTCGATGCCGTCGACGGCCCGGACCACGCCGTCCCGCGTGAAGAACGAGGTGCGCAGGCCCTTGACCTCGAGCAGGGGTCGCTCGCTGCCGGCGCCCGCACGGCGTCGTTCGGGCACGACCTCCTCGATCACCGGGGCGCCGTCGGTCGTCATCGGTTGAGCCTCGGGTCGAGGGCGTCGCGCAGGCCGTCGCCGATCAGGTTGAACGCGAGCACGCTCAGGGTGATGGCCACGCCAGGGAAGAAGATGAGGTGCGGCGCCGAGAAGAACAGATTGCGGTCGTTGGCGATCATGGCGCCCCACTCGGCCAGCGGCGGCTGCGCGCCGATGCCCACGAACGACAGCGCGGCGACCTCGAGGATCGCGCCGCCGATGCCGAGCGTTCCCTGCACGATGAGCGGCGTCAGCGCGTTGGGCAGGATGCGCCGGACGAGGATCCCCCGCGACGATTCGCCCAGGGCGCGCGACGCGGTCACGAAGTCGGTCTCGCGCACGGACAGGACGGAGGCGCGCATGACCCGGGCGTAGATCGGGATCGACACGATGCCGATGGCGAGCATGCCGTTGATCAGGCCGCCGCCCAGGACGGTCACGATGGCGATCGCCAGGATCAGGCTCGGGAACGACAGCATCACGTCCATGATCCGCATCAGGACGTTGTCCACGACGCCGCCCGCGAAGCCGGCCACCGCGCCGATGGTCGTCCCGACGACGATGGCGAAGCCGACGGTCAGGAACCCGATCAGGAGCGACACCCGGGCGCCGAAGACGACCCGGCTGAACTCGTCGCGCAGGTTCGAGTCGAGGCCCATGATGTACTGCGGCTGGTCGGTCGGACAGCCCAGGAGGTGGACGCACGGGCTGCTCCCGCGGGTCCCGGGTCGGCCGAGGTCGAGCATCGAGGTGATGGGGTCGTAGGGCGCGATGAGCGGCGCGAAGATCGCCACGAGGACCAGGAAGCCCAGGATCGACATGCCGACCACGGCCACGCGCTGGCGCAGGATGTTGCGCACGGTGTCGCGGCGCAGGGACCCACCCTGGTCGGCGGCGGTCTCGCCCTCGAGGGCCAGCGGGGTCCGAGCGTCCGAGCCGCCCGTCACGCTCACGACAGGCGGATCCGCGGGTCGAGCATGGCGTACGACACGTCGACGATGAGGTTGACCACGAGGTAGGCCAGCGCAACCACGATGGTGACGCCCTGGATGACGATGTAGTCGCGGCCGGTGATCGCCTCGAACAGGGTCCGACCCATCCCCGTCAGGTTGAAGATGGTCTCGGTCAGGATGGCCCCGGACAGGAACGCCCCGAGGCTCAGGCCGATGACGGTCACGACCGGCAGCAGCGCGTTGCGCATGCCGTGCCGGACGATGACCGCGGACTCGCGCAGGCCCTTGGCGCGGGCCGTCCGGACGTAGTCGAGGCCGAGGACCTCGAGCAGGCTCGAGCGGGTCATCCGGGCGATGATCGCCAGCGGGATCGTGCCGACCGCGATGGCCGGCAGGATCAGGTGCCTGAGGACGTCCGCCAGCGCTCCGAACTGGCCGGTCACGAGCGTGTTGACGACGTACATGTTCGAGACGAAGTCGAGCAGCGCCCGGGGCGGTCCGCCGAGGTCCTGCAGGCCCCACGACTCCGCCAGCGGCACGACGCTCACGCCGGGCGACAGGCGGCCCGACGGCGGGAGCGCGAACGGCGTGTCCTTGAGGAGGACCGCGAAGGTGAAGGCGAGGAACAGCCCGAGGACGAAGACCGGGGTGGAGACGCCCAGGTTGGCGATGATCATCGTCGCCACGTCCGCCGGGGAATTGCGCCGGGTCGCGGACACGACCCCGAGGGTGATCCCGAAGACCGCGGCGAAGGCCAGGGCCACGACCGTCAGCTCGACGGTGATGGGCAATCGCTCGAGGAGCAGGTCCGTGACCGGGCGTCCGAACTTGATGGACGTGCCGAGATCGCCCTGGGCGATCGCGCCGACGTAGATGTAGAACTGCTCGTGGATCGGCTTGTCGAGGCCGAAGCGCTGCTCGAACGCGGCGCAGATCTCGGGGGTCGCCTTCTCGCCGTAGGTGGCCGTGCACGGATCACCCGGGATGACCCGAGCGAGCACGAACACGAGGAAGATGATCCCGAACAGGACCGGGATCGAGGACAGGAGCCGGCGGATGATGAAGCGGGTCATCCGGGTCGCTCACCCTCAGCGTGTGCGCGTGGCGCGGGCGTGGACCCGCGATGGATGCTCGAAGGGCGCCGCCGGAGGCGACGCCCTTCGAGGGGACTGACGGAGTGCCTAGCCCTCCGGGGTCGGCGGCGGCGGGTTCAGGAACCCGCCGAACAGGCCGGGGAAGTACGTGAACGAGTTGTCACGACCCTTGTGCAGCGGATGATCCGCATCCCACTGCACGGCGTAGGTCAGGACCACGTCGTTCGCGTCGAGGTCCGAGCCGTCGTGGAACTTGACGCCCTCGCGGAGGGTGCAGGTCCACACGGTCAGCGCCTCGTTCGGCTCGCAGACCTCGGCCAGGGCCGGGATCGCGGCCGTGCCGGCGATCTCGTAGCCGTACAGCGGCTCCATCATCTGCTCACAGACGCGGAGCGTCTCGCCGTCCGACTCGTCGGCGCAGTACAGGCCGGGCGGCTCGCCGTTCTGGAGCCACACCAGCTGGTCGCGGTCGCCCGGGGTCATCGACGCGAAGTGCTCGTTGCCGAGCGGCGACGCGTGCGCGCCCGTGACATCCGCGCGGAACGCGACGGCGGAGCCGCCATGCGCGATCGGGATCATCGGCACGTGGGTCTTGATGGCGTTGTTGGCGGCGACGTACGCCGGCTCGCGCTCCGCGTCGTTGGCGCCGGCGCCACCTTCGGCCAGGGCCGAGGTGATGTCGTCGAACTTGTTGCCGAACTGCTTGGACGACCCCGCACCGAAGTGGAAGTCGAGGAAGTTCGTGGCGTCCGGATAGTCCGCGCCCCAGCCGAGGAGATGGAAACCGTCCAGCAGGCCGGCGTCAGCGTTGTCCAGGAACGTCCCGGCCTCCTGCTCCTCGATCACGGCGTCGATGCCGAGGTTGGTCTTGAGCTGGGCCTGCAGGTCGGTCGCCACGACGACCGGGTCGGGCAGGTAGCCGCGGACCACGTTGCGGTAGCTGATCTTCGTGGTGAACCCGTTCGGGAACCCGGCATCGGCCAGCATCTGCCTGGCCTTGGCCGCGTCGAACTCGTACCACGGCTCGCCGGCGCAGCCGTTCGGGATCGAGCACGGCGTGAAGTGCGACGCCACCTCTGACCCGGGCGGGTAGAAGTTGTCGACGATGCGTTGCCGGTCGATGCCCATGGCGATCGCCTGGCGGACCTGCTCGTTGTCGAACGGTGCGTAGGTGTTGTTCATGCCGACGTAGAACACGTTCAGGCCCTCGCGCGGGTAGAGGGCCAGGTTCGGGTCGGCCTCGACCGTCGCGAAGTCGGTCGGCCCGACGTTGTCGATGCCGTCGACCGTGCCGGACTGGAGCTCGACCAGCCGCTGGGCGGCCTCCGTGCTCCAGCGCACGATCAGCTTGGACGCGGCGGCCTTGTCACCCCAATAGGCGTCGTTGCGCGACATGGTGACGTCGGAGCCGCGGTTCCAGGCGTCGAGCTTGAACGGCCCGGTGCCGTTCACCTCGGACACGATGGCCTGGTTGTCCGCCTTCGACGGATCGACCTTGGCCTCGAGCCACGCCGTGTCGTTGATCGCGAACGAGGTGAACGCGATCTTGGACAGGAAGGCGACGTCCGGATTGCACAGCTCGAACACGACGGTGCGACCGTCGGTGGAGCTGATGCGCTTGAAGTTGCCGGTGTAGGCCGAATGCTCGGCGTCCGGGGCCTCGGTCTGGCCGCACGGGGCCTCGCCCTCGGCCGGATAGGCCATCGGCTCGATGGGCGCCATCGACTCGGTCGGCGCCGAGGGCGCGGTCGTCGCCGGCGCGGACGGCGCGGTCGTCGTCGTGGCGCCTGAACAGGCCGCGGCGACCACGGCGACCGTGGCGGCAAGGGCCGCCAACCGTCGCAGACGTCGTGATGTTCCGGTCATACGCTGGACTCCTCCTCCTGGCCGCCGGCGTCTCGGACCGATGAGCCTCCCTGTCCGGTCACGCAGGCGAACTCGACCATGCGGCACCAGTTCCCCCAGTGCCGTCAGGTGCCGGGAAGCCTAGCATCCGTCTGCCGTCGCGTCATCCCGCGAGCGCCGTTCGGCGCAGGGGTGGCGGCCCGGGCCGAGCGCCCCCGCGTGGGGCCTCGCGTATGCTCCGTTCGATGGACACGCTGCGCGTCGCCCTGGCCCAGATCGCGCCCCGTCTCGGCGACCTCGACGCGAACCTCGCGCGCCACCACGAGCTGCTGGCGGCCGCCCGGGCCGACCGGGCCGACCTGGTCGTCTTCCCGGAGCTGGGGCTGACCGGCTACCTGCTCCAGGATCTCGCGTCCGAGGTGGCCATGCGCCTCGACGACCCGCGCCTGACCCGGCTGGTCGGCGCCACCGCCGGCCTGTCGGCCGTGGTCTCGTTCGTCGAGGAGTCGGCCGACCACCGCCTGTTCATCGCCGCCGCGCTGGTCGAGGACGGCGGGATCCGCCACGTGCATCGCAAGCTGTTCCTGCCGACGTACGGGCTGTTCGACGAGCGCCGCTTCTTCGCCGCCGGGGACCTGCTGCGCGCGGTGCCCTCGCGCCTTGGTCCCGGCGTCGGGCTGGCGGTGTGCGAGGACTTCTGGCACCTGGCCGTCCCGCAGGTGCTCGCCCTCGACGGCGCGCAGATCCTCATCAACGTGTCGTCGTCGCCGGGTCGCGACCTCGCCGCCACCCATGAGGTCGGCCTCGGCACCGCGACGTCGTGGCGGACGCTCATGCGCACCTACGCCCAGCTGACCACGTCGTTCGTCATCTTCTGCAACCGGGTCGGGGTGGACGAGTCCATCTCGTTCTGGGGCGGCTCCGAGGTCATCGCCCCGTCCGGCACCGCCATCCTCTCGGCGCCGCTCTACGACGAGGGGCTGTTCAGCGTGGACATCGACCCGGCCGACCTGCGCCGCGAGCGCATCGCGCTCCCGCTCCTGCGCGACGAGCGGCCCGAGCTGCACGTGCGCGAGCTGACCCGCATCGTCGCGGAGCGGGCCGGCCTGGCCGTCGACACGACCAGCGAACCCGGGGCCGACCCGGGGCTCGATGTCGCGCCCGACGTACCCGAGCCCGGACCCATCGGGTTCCGGGCCGCCGAGCGATGACGGCGGATCGGGCCTCGGCCGCCTTCGATCTGCCGGCCGAGCTGGCCATCGACACGGGCATCGCACGACGGGTCATCGGTGCGTTCATCCGCGGCCAGCTGGAGCAGGCCGGCTTCGAGCGGGCGGTGCTCGGGCTGTCGGGCGGCATCGACTCCGCGCTCGTCGCCTACCTCGTGGCGGAGGCGATCGGGGCCGAACGGCTGCTGTGCGTGCTCATGCCGTACCGGACCTCGTCCCCGGCGTCGCGAGCCGACGCCGAGGCGGTGGTGCGCCGGCTGGGCTGCGCCTCCGAGCTCGTCGACATCAGCCCCATGGTCGATGGCTTCTACGGTCCCGACCGCGACGCGTCCGCGCTGCGCCGCGGCAACTTCATGGCCCGCATGCGGATGGCCGTGCTGTACGACCGGTCGGTCACGTTCGGCGGGCTGGTCGTGGGGACGGGCAACAAGACGGAGTCGCTCATCGGCTACACGACCGTGTTCGGCGACAACGCCTGCGCGTTCAACCCGGTCGGCGACCTGTACAAGAGCCAGGTCCGCCAGCTGGCGGCCGAGATCGGCGTGCCGGACGAGATCATCCGCAAGCCGCCGTCGGCCGACCTGTGGCCGGGCCAGACCGACGAGACCGAGGCCGGCTTCAGCTACCCGGAACTCGACCGCCTGCTGTTCTGGCGCATCGACCAGCGACGGAGCGTCGACGAGGTCGTCGCGCTCGGCTTCGGGCGCGACCTGGTCGAACGGGTGGACCGGATGGTCGCCGGCGCGGAGTTCAAGCGGCAGGTCCCGCCCATCGCCAAGCTCGGACCGCGGACGGCCGGCGTGGATTACCTGTACCCGCGGCGGCGCCCGGGCTCCGCGCGACGGTGACCGGATCCGGCGGCGTGCTGTACGTGGTGGCCACGCCCATCGGCAACCTCGGCGACGTCACGCTGCGCGCGCTCGAGACCCTCGCGGCGGTGCCGCTCATCGCCGTCGAGGACACGCGCCTGACGAAGCGGCTGCTCGATCGGCACGCCATCGGCGGCCGGATGACGAGCTTCCACGCGCGCAGCGACCCGGGTCGCCTGGCCGCCCTGCTCGAGCACCTGCGCAGCGGCGCCGATCTGGCCCTCGTCACCGACGCCGGCACGCCCGGCGTGAGCGATCCGGGCATGGACCTCGTCGCGGCGTGGGCGGCCGAGGGTGGGCGGGTGGTGCCGATCCCGGGCGCGTCGGCGGCGCTGGCGGCGGTCGCCGCCTCGGGCGCGGCCGGACCGCGCTGGGTGTTCGAGGGGTTCCTGCCGCGCTCCGGGCGCGATCGGCGCGAGCGCCTGGCCGCCATCGCGGCCGATCCGCGCGGCGCGGTCGTGTTCGAGGCGCCGGGGCGCGTGGCCGCCACGCTGCGCGACCTCGCCGCCGCCTGCGGCCCCGATCGACCGGGCGCGGTCTGTCGCGAGCTGACCAAGATCCACGAGCAGGTCGAGCGCGGGTCGCTCGGCGACCTGGCGGCCGCCGTCGCGGACGGATCGATCCCGGCGCGCGGGGAGTTCGTGCTCGTGGTCGGGATGGCGCCCGCGACCGGCGATGCGGCCCGCGGTCCGGCCGCCGAGGACCGCCTGGCGATGGCCCTGGCGGAAGTCGAGCGCCTGGTGGAGGCCGGCGCCGGTCGGAGCGAGGCGGCCCGCCAGGTGGCGGCGGCCACTGGCCTGCCGCGCCGCCGGCTGTACGACGTCCACGGCGACCGGGGCGACGACGCGGGAGCCTGAGCGAGCCGCGCTCCCGTAGACTGTCGCCGTGCCTTCCGTGTCCGCCCGCATCGATGCGCTGGACGCCGTGCGCGGGCTCCCGCGCGAGCGTGGCGCGGCCACCGTCACGATCGTCACCGCGCCGCTGCTGGCCAGCATCGTCCAGCGCGTGCGCGTTCGCGAGCGCCGCGCCGGGTCCGCCACCCCGAGCGCGCCGGTCGACGGTCCGGTCGCCGTCCGGCGGAGCGTCGCGGAGCGCCTCGCGACGCCGGTCACGGTCGGCTAGCGACGACGGAGGCCGGTGCGGCGCATGACCGACCACCCGCCCGACGACGAGATCCCGTTCGACCCGCTCGACCCGCGGTTCATCGCCGACCCCTACCCGGCCTACGACCGGGTCCGCGCGTGGAGCGGGGCGTGGCGACGCGACGGCGACCCGCTCTGGTACCTGACCCGCCACGCCGACGTCCACGCCGCGTTCCGGGACCGTCGCCTGGGCGTCACCTTCACCCATCGCCACACGCCGGAGGCCCTGGGGCTGCCGCCCGGCATCCCGGTCTGGCGCGATCCACGCTGGCAGGAGTTCGCCGCATTCGAGCGCTGGGAGCTGCTGAACGTCGAGCCGCCGGTCCATACCCGGCTGCGGCGCCTCGTCACCGAGGCGTTCACCCCACGGACGATCGAAGGGCTGCGGGGCGGCATCGTGGAGCGTGCCCGCGCCCTGCTGGCGCCGGGCCGTGAGGCGGGTTCGATCGATCTCGTGGACGACTACGCCCAGCCGTTCTCCCTGGGCATCATCTGCGATCTCATCGGGGTCGCGGCCGAGGACCGCCTGCGCATCCGGCACTGGTCGGACGAGGTCGTGGCGATGTACGAGCCGGCGCCGTGCGAGGCGCAGCGAGCGGCCTCGGACAGCGCCGCCGGCGAGTTCCGGCGCTACCTGCTCGACGTCGTGGCCGAGCGACGGCGGCGCCCGGCCGGGGACCTGCTCAGCGCCCTCCTGGACGCGACCGTGGACGGCGAGCGGCTGACCGACGACCAGGTCGTGTCGACCGCGATGGTCCTCCTCATGGCCGGCCACGAGGCGACGGTCAATGCCACCGCCAACGGGATCGCCCTGCTCGCCGCCGACCCGGACCAGTGGCGGCGCCTGCGCGCCGGCGAGGTGGGCGCCCGGACCGCCATCGAGGAGATCCTGCGCTTCGACCCGCCGCTCCAGTGGTTCGGCCGCTGGGTCCTGGAACCCGGCGTCGTCATCGACGGGATCGAGATCCCGGTCGGCTCGCGCGTGGCGCTCGTGCTGGCCGCGGCGAATCGGGATCCGCGTCGCTGGCCGGAGCCGGCGCGCTTCGAGATCGCGCGCGGCGACACCGGCCATCTGTCGTTCGGGGGCGGCATCCACTTCTGCATCGGCGCGCCGCTGGCGCGGCTGGAGCTCGAGACCACCCTGACCGAGCTCATCCGGTCGGAGGCGGCGATCGAGCTGGACGGCCCGCCCGTTCGCCGTCGGACCTTCCAGTTCCGCGGCTTCGAGCACCTGCGGATCAGGGTCCGGCCGTCCGCCTGACGACCGCGACCCTCGGCGCCCAGGACGCCCTACGGGCCGTCCGGGGCCGACCGGGGCGCGACGGCGGAGCGGGAGGGGAGACGCCCCGCCGTCGCGTGGGATGGCTCACGCCGCCTCGGCGCCGGCCTCCTCGTCGTCGTCGGGCTCGTCCTGGGCCTCGGTCACCTCCGGGATCGGGTCGCCGGCGGCGGCCTCGCCCAGTCGCTCGGCCTGGGCGGCCAGCGAGTCGGCCGCCTGCTGCGCCTCGTAGTCCTTCTTGCGCCGCCCGCTGAGCATCTCGACGTGCGAGGCGACGACCTCCGTCTTCCAGTGCCGCTGGCCCCGGTCGTCGTCCCACGAGCGCGTCTGGAGGCGGCCCTCGATGGCCACCTGCTGGCCCTTCCCGAGGTACGTGCCGGCGATCTCCGCCAGCCTGTCCCAGGTCACCACCGGGTGGTACTCGGCCTTCTCGCGGCCGCCCCCGATGAACTCGTTGCTGGCCACGGTGAACGTCGTGACGTTCTTGCCCGAGGCCAGGCTGCGCATCTCCGGGTCGCGCGTCAGGCGCCCGGTCAACAGGACCTTGTTCACGGTCCGTGCTCCTTCCCGGTCGGCCGGCTGCGCCGGTCCCGACCCTGCGTCATCGCGGCGGGCCATCAGCGGGTACGGGCACCGTAGCGGGCGCCGCTCACCGCGGACGTATCGAGCGATCGCCGCCGGGGTCGGCGACGGGTGAACGCCCGGCGATGCGGGGCCCGGCGGTGAACGTCGGGTCGAGCCGGACCGGGGCGGTCAGCCCGCGGCGGAGCCGCGGCGGGAGCGATCGGCGGTCGGGAGCGGCGCGGTCAGGGCGGCGATGCGATCGGCCGCGCTGATCGTCGGCTCCACGTCGATCGATGCCTCGCCGGCCATCGTCGCCGAGGCGGCCTCCGGCTGGGACGTGACGCCGGTCGGGGCGTCGTGGGGCTCGGACTCCGACGCGACCGGCGACCGGCGCCGTCGCCGGCCCGGCCTCGCGGGCGGCGTGACCAGGGTCGGTCGATGATGTGCCTGGCGGGCCGTGGCGATGGCCCTGGCCGTCGCGTCGGGCACGGGCGGGCTTGACGCGTACAGGTCGCAGAACAGGGTCACGAGCTCGGGATCGAACTGCGTTCCCGCGTGGCGACGCAGCTCGGCGATGGCCATGTCGTGCGACATCGCGGCCTTGTACGGTCGATCGTTGACCATCGCCTCGTAGGCGTCGGCGATGGCCACGATGCGCGCCCCCAGGGGGATCTCGTTGGCCCGCAGGCCGTACGGGTAGCCATGCCCGGCGTAGCGCTCGTGGTGGTGGAGGATGATCGGCACGGCGTCCTTGAGGGCGGCGGACTGCTCGAGGATGACCTGGCCGATGCGCGGATGCTGGACGACCGTCCGCCACTCGGCCGGGTTGAGCGAGGTCGGCTTCTCGAGGATCTCCTCGGGGATCGCGATCTTGCCCACGTCGTGCAGCAGCGCGGCCACGCGCAGGCGGTCGACATCGACGTCGGGGAGCTGGAGCTGCTGGGCGAGGGCGACCGCGATGGTCGCGATGAGCGGCGACGCCTGCCCCCGATGGTTGGGCAGCGGAGCGAGGACGTCGGCCAGCGCCGTCGTCGCGGCGTCGCGGGCCTGCTGGCCGATCTCGATGGCGCGGGCGCGGCCGGCGGCGGAGATCGGCGCCCGCGGCACGCGGGCGTCGTCGTCGGGTTCGGCGAAGATGTAGGTCTGGTTGCGGCCGAGCGACTTGGCCGAGTACATCGCCGCGTCGGCGTCGCGCACGAGCGCCTCCATGCGCAGCTGCTTGCCGGCGCCGCCGGCGATGCCGATGGAGATCGTCACCGAGATCTCGACGCCGCCGTCGGCCGTGAAGCGCTGCCGCTCGACGAGGGTCCGGATCTTCTCGGTCAGGGCCGCGCCGTCCTCGATGCCGGTCTCGGTCAGGATGAGCATGAACTCCTCGCCACCATAGCGGCCGATGAGGTCGGACGCGCGCAGGTTCGCGGCGATGGTCTGGGCGACGCCACGGAGGACCACGTCACCGGTGGCGTGCCCGTACGTGTCGTTGACCGCCTTGAAGTGGTCGATGTCGACGAACGCGACGGACAGCGGTCGCTCGTAGCGACTGGCCCGCTCGACCTCGGCGAACAGATTGGCGAGCAGCGACTGGCGATTGGCGACGCCGGTCAGGCGGTCGAACGTGGCCCGGTCGGTGGTGTCGGCGAGCGCCGTCGCGATCTCGTCCATGGCGACGGCGAGGCGGCGCTCGAGACCGGTGTGACGCTGCCCGACGCTGCTCGTGTAGTCGCCGCTGGCGATGCGCTCTGCCGCGCGGACGAGGCCGGCGAACCGAAACCGAAACCAGCCCGCCACGAGGAGCGCGGTCATCGACACGCCGACCGCCGCGGTCGCGATCGCGGTCACGAGCGTGCGGCCGCCGGCATCCAGCGACGCGAGCACGAGGTCGGGCACCGCGACGATGAGGATCCCGAGGGCAGCCGGAGCCGCCAGAGCCAGGACCGCAAGCAGGCGCATCACGTCCGAACCGTACCGCCGCCCACCGCCCCATCGGACCCGACGGTGGTACCGGCCACCCGCGCCCGGAGGTACCGGGGCACGCCGGCACCGCGTCGCCGGGGTCGACCCCCCTGCTATACTCCGGCGGTCCTCGCGGGAGCGAGGCAGCCCCGTCATCCCAGGAGGCCAGAGATCGCGCATGGAGGGCGCGTCGGACGTCCCGTGAGGCGCCCGAGCGACCAGTCGATGGCGATCCGCCGAAGCGTTCGGCGGCGCGACGCGGGAGACGTGTACCCGGGTCCCAGGCCACTCGGCCGGGGGCCTTTTCTGTTGGCCCGGACCATGGGAGACGCCTGACCGATGCCGGCCACCGTGATCGTCGGGCTCCAGTGGGGCGACGAGGGCAAGGGCAAGACGACCGACTTCCTGGCCGAGCAGACGGCCATGGTCGTGCGCTACCAGGGCGGCGACAACGCCGGGCACACGGTCGTGCGCGGGGACGAGGTGTTCAAGCTGCGGCTCACCCCTTCGGGCGTGCTCTACCCGCACATCACCTCGGTCATCGGGAACGGGGTCGTGGTCAACCCCGTGACCCTCATCGACGAGCTCGACATGCTGACCGCGCGCGGGATCGATGTCGCGCGCGTGCGCGTGAGCCGCAGCGCGCACGTGATCATGCCGTACCACGTGGCCCTGGACCAGGCCAACGAGCGGCGGCTCGGGGGCGACGCGGTCGGCACGACCGGGCGCGGCATCGGGCCGACGTACGGGGATCGCGCGTGGCGGCTCGGCCTGCGCATGGAGGACCTGCTCGACCGGGCCGTGCTGCGCGCCCGGATCGAGCGCCTCCTGCCCGACAAGAACCTGCTCCTCGGATCGATGGGGAGCGAGCCGTTCGCGCTGGACGCGCTGGTGGACGAGGCGGCCGGCTGGGGGGAGCGCCTGCGCGGCCACCTCGACGACACGACCTGGCTGGTCCAGGCCGCGCTGGCCCGCGGGGAGCACGTCCTGCTGGAGGGCGCGCAGGGCACGCTGCTCGACCTCGACCACGGCAGCTATCCGTTCGTCACCTCGTCCAACCCGGTCGCCGGCGGGGCGTGCACGGGCGGCGGGATCGGTCCGCTCCAGGTGGACGAGGTCATCGGCGTGATGAAGGCGTACTCGACCCGGGTCGGCTCGGGGCCGTACCCGATCGAGCTGCACGACGAGGTCGGCGCGGGGATCGCCGAGCGCGGCCACGAGTTCGGGACGGTCACCGGTCGACCGCGGCGGGTCGGCTGGTTCGACGCGGTGCCCCTGCGCTACGCCGTGGCCGTGAACAGCGTCAGCTCGATCATGCTCAACAAGCTCGACATCCTGTCCAGCGTCCACCCGCTGCGCGTCTGCGTCGCCTACGAGATCGACGGCCGGCGGGTGGAGGTCTGGCCGTCGAGCGGCGCCGCGCTGGCCCGCGCGACCCCCATCTTCGAGGACTTCGAGGGCTGGGACGAGCCGATCCACGGCGTCCGCTCGCTGGCCGACCTGCCCGAGCGGGCCCGCCGCTACGTGAGCGCCATCGAGGCGCACGCCGGCGTCCCCATCGTGCTCGTCTCCGTCGGGCCGGAACGCAGCCAGACGATCGAGCGGGCGTGGCGTCCGATGCGCCACCGGAGCGGGCTCCCGGCATGACCAGCGGGCGCCTCGTGATGCCGACCCGGATCCTCATCGTGGGGAGTGGCGGACGCGAGCACGCCCTGGCCTGGAAGCTCGCCGGGGAGCCCGGCGTCAACACCGTGTACGTCGCCCCGGGGAGCGCCGGCATCGGCCTCGAGCCGCGCGTGGTCGCGCTGCCCGACGTGGATCCGCTCGACGGCGCCGCGGTCGTCGCGGCCGCGCGGACCGTGGCGGCCGAGCTGGTCGTCATCGGCCCGGAGGCGCCCCTCGCGGCCGGGGTCGCCGACGCCCTGGCCGACGCGGGCATCGCGGTCTTCGGCCCGTCCGCCGCCGCGGCCCGGATCGAGGCCTCGAAGGCCTTCTGCCGCGAGATCGCCGAGGCCGCCGGGGTCCCGATGGCCCGCGGTCGCGCGTTCGCCGCGGACGCGATCGAGGACGCCCGCGCCTTCGCCGCCGCGCTCGCCGCGGACGGCCGCGGCCTCGTGGTCAAGGCCGACGGCCTGGCCGCGGGCAAGGGTGTGACGGTGTGCGCCGGCCTCGACGAGGCGCTGGCCGCGATCGCCGCGCTGGACGGTCCGCTCGTCGTCGAGGAGCGCCTCGACGGGCCGGAACTGAGCTGCATCGCCCTGGCCGACGGCCTCGACGCGATCGCGCTCCCGCTCGCGCGCGACCACAAGCGCCTGGCCGACGGCGACGCGGGTCCGAACACGGGCGGCATGGGTGCGATCTCGCCGGTCCCGAACGTCCCGGACGACGCGGCCGAGTCCTGGCTCGACGGCTTCCATCGCCCGGTGCTCGCCGAGCTGGCCCGGCGCGGGACGCCGTTCCGCGGGGCGCTGTACGCCGGCCTCATGCTCACCCCCCGCGGTCCGCGCCTGCTCGAGTTCAACGCGCGCTTCGGCGATCCCGAGACGCAGGCGATCGTGCCGCGCCTGGCGTCGGCGCTGGGCCCGCTCCTGCTGGCCGCGGCGACCGGACGCCTGCGCCGGGCCCGCGTGGGTGGGGCGGCCGCCAGCGGCGGGCTTCCGGTCCTGCCGGGCTCGGTCGTCGCGGTCGTGCTGGCCGCTGCCGGCTACCCGGCGTCACCCGTGACCGGCTCCGCCATCGCGGGCCTCGACGAGGCGCCGCCGGCCGGGCGCTCGTGTTCCACGCGGGGACGGGGCGCGACGCGGACGGGACGTGGCGCACCCGCGGCGGGCGTGTCCTGACCGTCGTCGGGCGCGGGCCGGACGACGCAGCGGCTCGACGCGCCGCCGACGCGGCCGCGGAGCGCATCCACTGGGACGGCCTGCAGCGGCGACACGACATCGGCCTGGCGCGGGCCGTGGTCGAGAGCGCGCGATGATCCGGCGCTACACGCTCCCGGAGATGGGCGCCGTCTGGACGGAGCAGGCCCGCTTCGAGTCGATGCTCCGGGTCGAGTTGGCGGTCGCGCGCGCCCAGGCGAAGCGCGGCCAGGTGCCCGCCGCCGCTCTCGAGGCGCTGGAGACGCGCTCGAAGGTGGACGTCGAGCGGATCCTCGAGATCGAGCGCACGACCGACCACGACGTCATCGCCTTCGTGTCGCAGGTGGCCGAGACCGTCGGGCCGGAGGGGCGCTACCTGCACCTCGGCCTGACCAGCAGCGACGTGGTCGACACCGGCCTGGCGCTCCAGCTGCGGGCCGCCGGCGAGCGCCTGCTCGGCGACGCGGACCGGCTCGTCGCGACCCTCGTGGCGCGCGCCCGGGCCGACGCCGCGACGACGATGATGGGCAGGACTCACAGCGTCCACGCCGAGCCGACGACGATGGGCCTCAAGTTCGCCGGCTGGGCCTTCGAGATCGACCGCGGCCGCACCCGCCTGGCCATCGCCGTGGACGAGATCGGCACGGGCAAGATCTCCGGGCCGGTCGGCACGTACAGCCACCTCGGCCCGGACCTCGAGGCCGAGGTCCTGGCCGACCTCGGCCTGCACGCCGACCCGGTCAGCACCCAGATCGTGCAGCGCGACCGGCACGCCGCCCTGCTCGCGGCCATCGCCATCCTGGGTGGCTCGCTCGAGCGCATCGCGACGGAGGTGCGCAACCTCCAGCACACGGAGATCGGCGAGCTCCAGGAGCCGTTCCGCACCGGCCAGAAGGGCAGCAGCGCGATGCCCCACAAGCGCAACCCGATCCTGTCCGAGCGGATCGCCGGCCTGGCGCGCCTGCTGCGCGGATACGCCCAGACCGCCTTCGAGGACCAGCCCCTGTGGCACGAACGGGATATCAGCCACTCCTCGGCCGAGCGGGTCATCCTGCCCGACGCGACGATCGTGCTCGACTACATGCTGGTGCGCATGACCGGGCTGATGGACGGGCTGCTCGTGCGGCACGACCGGATGCGCGAGAACATCGCCGCGGGCCTCGGCCTGCACGCGAGCTCGCGGGTGCTGGTCGCCCTCGTCGAGCGGGCCGGCATCGGGCGGGAGGAGGCCTATGCCATCGTCCAGGCCGCGGCGCTGCGCGCGGCCGACGAGCGCGTGCCGCTGCGCGACCTGATCGCCGTCGACAAGACGGTCGCCCAGAAGCTGTCGCTGGCCGACCTCGACGCGTGCTTCGACGAGACCGCCTTCCTGCGCCACGTGCCCGAGGTCATCGCGCGGCTGGATCGGCTCGACCCACGGGCCGCACCGGCCGCGGAGGTGCGCGATGCTCGCGACTGACCGGTTCGTGCGCTCGGGCAAGGTGCGCGACCTGTACGAGCTCCCCGACGGTCGGCTGCTGCTGGTGGCGAGCGACCGGATCAGCGCCTTCGACGTGGTCCTGCCGACCGAGATCCCCGACAAGGGCCGCGTCCTGACCGGGCTGTCGCGCTTCTGGTTCGACGAGACCGAGCGGATCGTGCCGAACCACCTGCTGATGACCGACGTGGGCGAGCGCGAGGGCCTGCGTGGCCGCGCGATGCTGGTCGAGCGGACCGAGGTCGTGCCGATCGAGGCGGTCGTGCGCGGCTACCTGGCCGGGTCGGGCTGGAAGGAGTACCGGGCCGGCGGGACCGTGTGCGGCATCCCGCTGCCGACCGGCCTGCGCGAGAGCGATCGCCTCCCGTCGCCGATCTTCACCCCGGCGCGCAAGGCCGAGGCCGGCGAGCATGATGCGAACATCAGCTACGACACCATGGCCGACGAGGTCGGCGAGGACGTGGCCGAGCGCATCCGCGACCACGCGCTGCGCCTGTACGGGTACGCGGCCGCCGTGACCGCCCGCGCGGGCATCCTGCTGGCCGACACGAAGTTCGAGTTCGGGATGCGCCCGGGGACCGACGACCTGCTGCTCATCGACGAGGCCCTGACCCCCGACTCGTCGCGCTTCTGGGACGCCGCCGCCTACGAGCCCGGGCGCCCGCAGGCCAGCTTCGACAAGCAGTTCGTGCGCGACTATCTCGAGACCCTGGACTGGCCCAAGACCGCCCCCGGACCGGCGCTGCCCGACGAGGTCGTGGCCGGCACGCGGGCCCGCTACGTCGAGGCCTTCGAGCGGATCACCGGCGCCAGCTTCGACCGCTACCGCGAGGAGGACGTCATCGCCCGATGAGCACGCATCGCTTCGCCGTCAACGTCACCCCCAAGCCGGGCATCCTCGACCCACAGGGCCGCGCCGTCGAGGGCAGCCTCGGCCACCTGGGCATCAGCGGGGTCAGCGCGGTCCGCGTCGGGCGGCGGGTCGAGCTGACCATCGAGGCCGATGGCGAGGCGGCCGCGCGCGCGGTCGCGGAGCGGCTGGCCGGCGAGCTCCTGGCGAATCCGCTGATCGAGGCGTACGCCATCGAATCGATCGCCGGGGCGTCGTCCACCGTCGGGGAGGCGGCCGGATGAGCGTGCGCGTCGGCGTCGTCGTGTTCCCGGGCTCGAACTGTGACCGCGACACCGTCCACGCCCTGGGCCAGGCCGGCGCCGAGCCGATCGTGCTGTGGCACGAGCAGGCGTCGCTCGAGGGGGTCGCCGCGGTCGTGCTGCCGGGCGGCTTCGCCTACGGCGACTACCTGCGGGCCGGCGTGATCGCGCGCTTCTCCCCGGTGATGCGCGCCGTCACGGCGTTCGCCGGGGCGGGCGGCCTCGTGCTCGGCATCTGCAACGGCTTCCAGGTCATCGCCGAGGCGGGGCTCGTGCCGGGCGCGCTGCTGCGCAACCGGGACCTGCGGTTCCTGGGTCGCGACGTGCACATCGCGGCCGAGCGCCTCGACACGCCGTTCACCCACGCACTGGCCGCGGCCGGGCAGCCGTTGCGCATGCCGATCGCCCACGGCGAGGGCTGCTACTTCGGGGACGGCGCCGCGCTCGACGCCCTCGAGGCCGACCGGGGGGTGCTCTTCCGCTACGTGACCGCCGACGGCACGCGTGCCGCCGACGACGACCGCGCGGCCAACCCGAACGGCTCGCTGCGCGCCATCGCCGGGGTCATCAACGCGGCGGGCAACGTGGCGGGCCTGATGCCCCATCCGGAGCGGGCCGCCGAGGCCATCCTCGGGTCGGACGACGGCGCGGGGATCATCCGCTCGCTGGTCGACAGCGCGGCCCGGGCTGCCGCGGGGGATCGGCCGGTGCCGGTCGCGACGGGGGCGGACCGGTGACCGTGACAGCGCACCCGGTCGAGCCGCTCCACCGTCGGCTCGGCGTGACCGACGACGAGCTGGCGGCCATCCGCGAGCGCCTGGGCGGCCGCGACCCGAACGACCTCGAGCTGGCCATGTTCAGCGTGATGTGGAGCGAACACTGCTCGTACAAGAGCAGCAAGCCGCTGCTCAGGACCCTGCCGACGGCGGGCGCCGGCGTGGTCGCCGGTCCGGGCGAGAACGCCGGCGTCGTCTCCATCGGGGACGGGCTGGCGGTCGCGTTCAAGATCGAGTCGCACAACCATCCGTCGGCGGTCGAGCCGTACCAGGGCGCCGCCACCGGGGTGGGCGGGATCCTGCGCGACATCTTCACGATGGGCGCGCGCCCGATCGCGCTGCTCGATGCGCTGCGCTTCGGCGACCCACGGGACGCGCGGACGCGCCACCTCGTGGACGGCGTGGTGCGCGGCGTCGGCGGGTACGGCAACTGCGTCGGCGTCCCGACCGTCGGTGGCGAGCTCGTGTTCGACCCGTCGTACCAGGGGAACCCGCTCGTCAACGTCATGGCCATCGGCCTGCTCGAGGAGCGCCGGCTGACCCTGGCCGCGGCGCCGGGCCCGGGCAACCTCGTCGTCCTGTTCGGCTCGACCACCGGTCGCGACGGCATCGGCGGCGCCAGCGTCCTCGCCTCGGCCACGTTCACCGACGACGATCCGTCCAAGCGGCCGTCGGTCCAGGTGGGTGACCCGTTCGCCGAGAAGCTGCTCATCGAGGCGTCGCTCGAGCTCATCGAGCGCGGCCTGGTCGAGGGCCTCCAGGACCTCGGCGCCGGCGGCATCACGTGCGCCACGTCCGAGACCGCCGACCGGGCCGGCACCGGCATCCTCGTCGACCTCGACGCGATCCCGCGTCGTGAGCCCGACATGGAGCCGTTCGAGGTCATGATCTCGGAGAGCCAGGAGCGCATGTGCGCGGCCGTCCGACCGGATCGCTGGGAGGCGGTCCGCGAGGTGTGCGAGCGCTGGGGTCTGCCCGTGGCGGTCATCGGTCGCGTGACCGACGACGGCGACATCGCCATCACCAGCGAGGGGCGCGAGATCGCGCGGGTCCCGGCCAGCGCGCTGACCAGCGACGCCATCGTCCACGACCGTCTCGCCACGCCCCCGGCCCACCGCCGGGCGGCGCCGGCACCCGGCGCGGCGGACGAGCCGATCGATCGGCTGCCCGAGCGAGGCATGGATCCGGGCGCCGTGCTCCTGGGCCTGCTCGGATCGGCCAACCTGTCCTCGCGCCGCGCCGTGTTCGAGCAGTACGACTCGACGGTCGGCGCCGACACGGTCATCGGGCCCGGCCGCGGGGCGGCCGTCCTGCGGGTCAAGGGCACGACCAAGGCCCTCGTGGCGGCCACCGACGGGAACCAGGCGGTCGGGGCGCTGGACCCGTACCTCGGCGCGGCACTGAGCGTCGCCGAGGCGACCCGCAACGTGTCCATCACGGGAGCTCGGCCGCTCGGCATCACGAACTGCCTGAACTACGGCGACCCCACCCGGCCGGAGGCGTTCTGGCAGCTCCGGGAGGGCGTCCGCGGCCTGGGCGATGCGTGCCGGGCGCTCGGACTGCCGGTCACCGGCGGGAACGTGTCCCTGTACAACGAGGCCCCGACGGGGGCCATCGCTCCGACCCCGGAGATCGGCGTCGTGGGATTGCTCGACGACGTCGCGCGGCTCGTCGGACCGGCGTTCGTCCAGGAGGGTGACGCGATCCTCCTGCTCGGCGAGGCGACGCCCGGGCTGGCCGGCTCGGCCTACGCGGGGCTTGCCGGGGTCGCGGTGGAGGACGGGCCTCCGAGCCTCGACCTCGGCCGCGAGGCGGCCGTGCAGGCCTGCGTCCGCGAGGCCATCGAGCGTGGTCTGGTCGTCAGCGCCCAGGACGTCAGCGCCGGCGGCCTGGCCGTCGCCCTGGCCGAGGCCAGCCTGTGGAGCGGCCTCGGGGCGACGACCCGCGTCGCGGTCGCGCACTCGCCGGCGGCCGCGCTGTTCGGCGAGAGCCCGTCGCGGATCGTGGTGACGGCCACGCCGCGGCACGTCCCGGCGCTCGTCCTGCTGGCCCGCCAGCACGGCCTGCCGGTCGAGGAGCTCGGGGTCGTGGGCGGTCCCCGCCTCGTCGTGGAGCTCGCCGGCGCGGGCGCCACCGGTGCGGCGGAGGAGCGCGGGAGCCGGGTGGCGGATGCCCTCGAGGTGGCGGTGGAGGACCTGCGCCACGCCTGGGAGCACGGACTGCCGCGGGCGCTCGGCTGGGAGGCGCAGGCCTGATGTGCGGCGTGTTCGGGGTCGTCCTGCCGACCGCGGAGCCGAGCGAGGCCGCGTCGATCGCGACCCTCGGCCTGTTCGCGCTCCAGCACCGCGGCCAGGAGTCGGCCGGCGTGGCGGTCAGCGACGGCGAGCAGCTGATGCTCTACAAGGACCTCGGCATGATCTCGACGGTGCTTGACGAGCGCCGCCTGCCGAGCCTGCGCGGCACCCTGGCCATCGCCCACTGCCGCTACTCGACGACCGGCTCGACCATCTGGGAGAACGCCCAGCCGACCTACCGCCAGGGCCCGCGCCGCGCGATCGCCATCGGTCACAACGGGAACCTCGTCAACACCCGCGAGCTGCTGACCCAGCTGACCGGCGGGCGGGCCCGCCTGCCGGCCTCGACCGACACGGAACTGCTGACCGCGCTGCTGGCCGACGAGCCCGCCGCGGACACGGTCGAGGCGCTCATGCGCGTCCTGCCGCGCGTCCGGGGCGCGTACAGCCTGGTCGTGCTCGACCAGCGCTCGGTCATCGGCGTGCGCGACCCGCACGGCTTCCGCCCGCTCGTCCTGGGCCGCATCCCGGCCGCCGCGCGCGCCGCTGGCGGAGGGCGGACCGGCGAGCCCGGCCTGTTCGGCGACGACGACGGGACGGGCTGGTGCCTGTCGTCCGAGACCGCCAGCCTCGACATCGTCGGCGCCGAGTACGTGCGCGACGTGGAGCCCGGCGAGATCGTCATCCTGGAGCCCGGCCAGCCGCCGCGCAGCGTCCGGTTCGCGGCGGCGACCCCGGCCCTGTGCGTGTTCGAGCTCATCTACTTCGCCCGCCCCGACTCGTACATGGAGGGGCGCAACCTGTACGAGGCGCGTCGCCGGATGGGCGAGCAGCTCGCGCTGGAGCACCCGGCCGAGGCCGATCTGGTCATGCCGGTGCCCGACACCGGCGCGCCGGCCGCCGCCGGCTTCGCCGAGCGCAGCGGTCTGCCGTACCGCGAGGGGATGTACCGCAACCGGTACGCGGGCCGGACCTTCATCCAGCCGTCGGCGGGGCTGCGGCACCGGGGCGTGACCATCAAGCTGAATCCCCTGCGCGAGGTGGTGGCCGGGAAGCGGCTCATCGTGGTGGACGACTCGATCGTGCGCGGCACGACGACGAAGCGCATCGTCGAGCTCCTGCGCAAGGCCGGCGCGACCGATGTCCATGTCCGCATCAGCGCCCCACCGATCTACCACCCGTGCTTCTACGGGATTGACACCTCGATCGAGACGGAGCTCATCGCGTCGACCCACAGCGAGGCGCAGATCCGCGACTTCATCGGGGCCGATTCGCTCGGCTACCTGTCGATCCGCGGCGTGCTGGCCGCGCTCGACCTGCCGTACGACCGGTTCTGTTTCGCCTGCTTCGACGGGAACTACCCGGAGCCCGTGCCGTACGACGCGACGAGCCGCAAGTTCATGCTCGAAGAGCCGGTCGTCGCCGGCCGTGGCTGAGCGCGGCGGCCCCCGCCCGGCCTACGCGCGTGCTGGCGTGGACGTCGCGGCCGGGGAGCGTGCGGTCGACCTCATGCGCGCCCACGTCGAATCGACCCGCCGGCCGGAGGTGGTCGGCGGCCTCGGCGGGTTCGGTGGCGGGTTCGCCATCCCGGCCGGCTATCGCGAGCCGCTGCTCGTGGCCTCGATCGACGGGGTGGGCACCAAGACGGCCATCGCGGCGGCGGTCGGTCGCTTCGACACGATCGGCATCGACCTCGTGGCGATGTGCGCCGACGACGTGGTGTGCACCGGCGCCGAGCCGCTCGCGTTCCTCGATTACGTGGCGGTCGGCCGGCTGGACCCGGTCGGCGTGGCCGAGCTGGTGGCCGGTGTCGCCGCCGGCTGTCGCATGGCCGGGGCGGCGCTGGTGGGCGGCGAGACCGCTGAGCACCCGGGGCTGATGGAGGCGGACGCGTTCGACCTGGCCGGGTGCTGCATCGGGGTGGTGGAACGAGGCAGGGTGATCGACGGCAGCGCCGTGCGGGCCGGCGATCGGATCCTCGGCATGGCGGCGTCCGGGCTCCACGCCAACGGGTACGCGCTGGTCCGGGCGCTCGTGGCGGAGTGGGACCTCGACCTCGGCGAGCCGTACCAGCAGCGACTGCGCCGGACGCTCGGTGACGCCGCGACCGACGCGCTCCTCGAGGCGGCTCCCCACGAGGCGATGGCGACGGTCGGGGAGGTCCTCCTGACGCCGACGCGCATCTACGCGCGGGCCGTCCTGGCGGCCCGCGACGCGGGCGATCTCCGCGGCCTCGCCCACATCACCGGGGGCGGCCTCCCGGGCAACGCGCCGCGAGCCCTGCCCGACGGGCTCGGAGCCCGACTCGATCCGGCGCGCTGGTCGATGCCGTCGGTGATGCACCTGCTGGGAGCGTTGGGCGGCCTCGACCCCGAGGAGCTGCGGGCCACGTTCAACGGCGGCCTGGGCATGATCGCGGTGGTGCCGCCGGCCGACGCCGATGCCGTCGTGGCGTCGCTCGTGGCGAGCGGCGTGCCGACGACCGTGGTCGGCGCGGTCGTGCCCGTCGCGGCGCTCGGTGGCGCACGATACCGGGAAGGGTCGCTGGAGACCGGCTCGTGAGCCGGCCGCGCCGCATCGCGGTCGGCGTGTCCGGGGCCGGGTCCAACCTGCGCGCGCTGGTCGCGGCCGCGGAGCGGGGCGAGCTCGGCGGCGCGATCGCGCTGGTCTTCGCCGACCGTCCGTGCGCGGCCCTCGCGTGGGCCGCCGAACAGGGCATCGAGACTGCCCTCGTCGCGGGCGGCGACGACGCGGCGCTCGCCGAGGTCCTGGCCGGGGCCCGTCCCGACGTGGTGGTCCTGGCCGGCTACATGCGCATCGTCGGGCCAGCCGTGCTGGGGGCCCACCCCGGCCGCATCGTCAACACCCACCCGAGCATGCTCCCCGCCTTCCCGGGCGCCCACGCCGTGCGCGATGCGCTCGACCACGCCGCGGCGGTCAGCGGCGTCACGATCCACCTCGTGGATGCGACCCTCGACGGGGGGCCCATCGTGGCCCAGGAGGCCGTGCCCATCCTGGCCGGCGACGACGAGGCCAGCCTGCGGGCGCGCATCCAGGCCGTCGAGCACCGGCTCCTGCCGCGCATCGTGGGGCTGCTGGCGGCCGACGCCGTCGTCCTCGACGGGCGGCGCGCCCGCATCGATCCCGCCCGCGCCGACGCGCGCGTCCCGGTGCCGCGGCGGGCCCTCCTGTCCGTCAGCGACAAGACCGGGCTCACGGCGCTCGGCCGCGCCCTGGTGGCGCGCCGGTGGGAGCTGGTGTCCACCGGCGGCACGGCGCGGACCCTGCGCGAGGCCGGGCTCCCGGTCACCGACGTCGCGGCCGTGACCGGCTCGCCCGAGATGCTCGACGGCCGGGTCAAGACCCTGCACCCGCGCATCCACGGCGGCCTGCTGGCCGACCGCCGCCTGGCCGACCACCGGGAGCAGCTGCACGCCACCGGGATCGCGCCTTTCGACCTCGTCGTGGTCAACCTGTACCCGTTCGCCGCCGCCCTCGAGCGACCCGGGATCACCCTGGACGAGCTGATCGAGGAGATCGACATCGGCGGCCCGTCGATGGTCCGCGCGGCCGCCAAGAACCACGCCAGCGTCGCGATCGTCACCTCGCCGGCGCGCTATGACGAGGTCGTCGCCGCCCTCGACGAGCCGGGCGGCATCGGTGACGGTCTGCGCCGGACGCTCGCCCTCGAGGCGTTCGCCCACACGGCGGCGTACGACGCCCGCATCGCGGCCGAGCTGCCCGGCCGGATGGTGGCGGCCGGCCTGCTGCCGGCGTCGGACGACCCGTATCCGGCGACGTTGACCCTGGCCCTCGAGAAGGTCGAGACCCTGCGCTACGGGGAGAATCCGCACCAGCCCGCGGCTCGGTACCGGCGGCCCGGGTCGAGCGCGGCCGACGGGCCGTTCGGGGTGGACCGCGCGCCGCTCCAGGGCAAGGCGCTGTCGTACAACAACGTCCTCGATGCGGCCGCCGCGGCGCAGCTCGGGCGGGCCCTGCGCGGCCCGGGCGTGGTCATCGTCAAGCACACCAACCCGTGTGGCGCCACCGAGCGCGACACGCTCCTCGAGGCGTGGTCGGCCGCGCTCGAGGCCGACCCGGTCAGCGCCTTCGGCGGGGTCGTGGCCCTCACCCGCGAGGTCGACGCGGCCGTCGCCGCGGCGCTCACCGCCATCTTCCTCGAGATCGTCATCGCGCCCGGCTACACCGCCGAGGCCCTCGCGATCCTCGGCGGCAAGGCCAACCTGCGCGTCCTGGTCGACGAGGCGCTGGTCCGCGACGAGCCGGTCCCGGCCGGCGCCGTGTCCCCGGTCGCCTCGATCCGGACGGCCGGCGGTGCCGTCCTCGTCACCGCGCCGGACGTGGCCGACGACGACCCGGCGGCCTGGTCGTGCGTGACGCAGCGCACGCCGACGGCCGCCGAGCGCGAGGACCTCGACCTCGCCTGGCGGCTCGTCCGCGGCGTCACCTCGAACGCCATCGTGCTCGTCCGGGACGGGCGACTGGTCGGCATCGGCAGCGGGCAGACCTCTCGCGTGGACGCGGCCCGCCAGGCCGTGGCCAAGGCCCACGCGATGCTCGGCGCCGACGCCACGACGGGGGCCGCCTGCGCGAGCGACGCGCTCTTCCCGTTCCCCGACGCCATCGAGGCGTGCCTGGCGGCGGGGGTCGCCGCCTTCGTCCAGCCGGGCGGCTCGCTGCGCGACGCCGAGGCCGTGGCGGTGGTGGACGCGGCCGGCGGCACCATGCTGGTCACGGGGACCCGGCACTTCCGCCATTGAGTCACGCTTCGGAAGCGCGCCCGCTAGAGTGTTGCCATGCCGACGAAATCCACCGGCCGACGGAAGCATCCCATTCTCTGTGCTGGATCAGGCCGCTGAGGGCCAGGGCCGGAGGGCTGCCGCGAAGCGCTCGGACCAATAGCGAGACCACGTGCCGTTGAGGCGCAGCAGCCGAAGCCGGACGAGGG
>JBKHXL010000067.1:0-41164 GCA_046566045.1 Candidatus Limnocylindria bacterium | reverse complement strand
GCAGGATCGGGCGCTTCGCTCGCCAGATGTCCTCGTCGCGGCGGATGAACGATGCGCGCTCCAGGACGAGCAGCGGGTGGCGGAGGGCGCTGTCGTCGCGACCCAGGACACTGCCGATCGCACTCCTCGTGGATCGACCTTCGGCGATCGCAGCCAGGACGGATTGGTAGAGGGCCCGATCCGAGATCGCGGGGTCCTCCGTCAGCAGGTAGTCCGCCTCGCGGAACATCGCGCTCGATGGGTTCAGGATGCCGGCGAACAGCCACCGCTCGAATTCCCCAGCCGACTGGGGCGCCGGGTGATCCAGGAGCGCCCGATAGCCCGGCGTCCCTCCGACCGTGGCGTGCACCAGGAACGCGGCCTCGGGATCGGCGATCCCCCAGAACGCCGCCGCCTCCCGAAAGTCGAACGGCTTGATGAGCGTGTCGGCAGAAACGCGTCCACGCAGAGCCTTCTGCCCGGACAGCAGGCTGGACATGACCGACATCGCGGACCCGCACAGGATCAGTCGGAACGACGGCGCCTGCTCCGAGGCGGCGGCATCGAATGCCTCCTGGATGACCGATGGCAACTCCGGCGACTTCGCCGTCAGGTATGGGAACTCGTCGAGCACGATCACGCGACCGTCGCCCGCCTGACGGACAAGCTCGCGGAACGCCAGCCGCCAGTCGGCGTAGGTGACCGAACCACCGATCCCGGCCGCCCCCGCGACCAGATCGCCGACGTGCGCCAGTGCTGGCTCGCGTTCCTCCTCGAGCGCCTGGTGGTAGAGCCCGTCGTGCTCCGTGACGAGCGCACGCAACAGGAGGCTCTTGCCCTGGCGACGACGGCCGTAGACCACGGCGATGCGAGGTCCTGCGAGGGGCCCGACGGCGAATGACTCGAGATCCCGCCACTCGCGGTCGCGGTCGAAGATGCGTGTGGGTTTGGGCAACGTGGACACCTGTGTAGTAAGTACAGTTACAGTAACTGCACTTACCTCTGTGTCAAGACCCTCCGTGACCTTCCGGGCCGGTCCGGGCCTGGTGGCCGATCCACAGGTGGCCGTCGGCGAAGCGCTCGGCCTTCCAGATCGGCGCCCGGGCCTTCGTCTCGTCGATGGCGTAGCGGGCGGCGTCGAAGGCGTCGCCGCGATGGGCGGCGACCGCCACCACGGCGATCGACACGTCGCCGAGCGGCACCTCGCCGGTGCGATGCACGATGGCCACCCCGCGGACCCCGAAGCGGTCCTCGATCTCGTCGGCGATGGTCTCCAGCACGCGCAGGGCCATGGTCTCGTGGGCCTCGTACTCGAGCGACTCGACGGTCCGGCCGGCGTGCTTCGCGGCCTCGGCCTCCTGGCCCGGCGCGGGCGTGCCGGGCGTGGACCGGGTGCGGCCCAGGAACCCGACCGCGGCGCCGTCGGCGTCGGTCGCCAGCCGGTCGATGAGCTCACCGAGGACGGCCGCCCCCAGCGGGGTCGAGCGGATCTCGACGATCCGCCGCGGCGGCTCCGTCGCGCCGCCGGACACCGGCGGGATCATGGCTACCTCGTCGCCGTCGGCCAGCGGCGTGGCCTCGTCGGCATAGTCGCCGTTGCGGGCGAAGCGCACGCTCGAGCGGCCGGCGGCGAGGGCCGGGTGCGCCGCGACGAGGGCGTCCCAGGCCGTCGCCACGGTCGCCCCGGCCGGCAGTTCGAGGGCGACGTCGCGGGTCCCGGCCAGCTCGCGCTGGATGGCGAACAGGCGCACGCGCACGCCGATCGACGAGTCGCTCATACCAGCAGGCCCGCGCCGAAGTACAGCCCGGCGGCCAGGATCGTGCCCGATGCGATGGTCCCGACGTTGATGTACAGGAGGCCCGTCGCCGACTCCATCGATCGGCTGCGCGCGGTCTGGATGGCCGCCCAGGACACGATCAGCGGGAAGACCAGGCCGACGATGAGGCGCAGCCACACGAACAGGGCCCACTCGCCGGTAAGGGCGGACAGGGGTGCCCCGCCGGCCGGCCCGGCCCCGATCGCGATGGACACCGCGAAGAGGACCACCTGGAGCGCCACGACCGCGGTCAGCAGGCGCGCCAGCAGGATCAGCGGCGCCTCCGGCAGCTTCGGCGTCACGAGGTACCAGTGCCCCAGGATCATCGCCGCGAAGACGCCGCCGGTGGCCGCCGCGAGCACGCCGAGCTGCACGGCCAGGGCCGCGATCCCCGGCGCGCCGGCGGCCGAGCCCCAGGCCAGGGCGGCGAACAGGAGCGTCGCGACCCCGGCGGCGAGCGCCACGGCCTCGGCGAGCGGGGCCCATGTCGGGACGGCTCGTCGCGCCAGCAGGCCGGCGGCGACGAGCGCCACGAACGCCCCGAGCGTCACCCGACGCGGCCCGTCCCAGGCCGGGTCCACGACGACCGGGGCGTCGCCCAGCGAGGCGGGCAGGGCGCCGTCGCTCAGCCATGCGAGGAACCCGAATCCGATGGCGCACAGCGTCGTGAAGCCAAGGAACCCGCGCGTGGCCATCGAGCGCGTCCGGAGCAGGACGACCGCCGCGTACGACCCGAGGGCAAGCCCCGTCAGGACGGTCCAGTTGATGAATGCGAGATTCTGGGCGATCTGCACGGCGGACACGGCCCGAGTGTAGCCCCGCTAGCATCTGACCGACGAAGGAGGCGACCCATGGGACTCCCGCACGGGACGACGATCACCTGGTACGGCCACGCCTGCGTGGAGATCGCGACGGCCGGCGGCCGGACCGTCCTCATCGATCCGTGGTTCGGCAACCCGCTCAGCCCACGGTCCGCGGACAGCGTCATGGCCTGCGACGTGCTGCTCGTGACCCACGGCCACAGCGACCACCTGGGCGACGGGGTCGCCATCGCGTCGCGCCTGCGCCCGGCCTGGCCGGCCGTCCACGAGCTCTCCCTGTGGCTGGCCCGCCGCCTGCCCGGCGGCGGCGACCAGGTCATCGGCATGAACAAGGGCGGGACGGTCGAGGTCGCCGGCCTGCGCGTCACGATGACCGGCGCCGACCACTCGGCCGGCGACTGGAACGCGGGCGGCGAGACGACCCTGTACCTCGGCGAGCCGGCCGGCTTCGTGATCGAGCTGGAGGACGGCTACCGCATCTACCACGCCGGCGACACCGGGGCATTCGGGGACATGGCCCTGATCCGCGACCTCCATCGGCCCGACCTCGCGATGCTGCCCATCGGCGGCCACTTCACGATGGATCCGGCCGGGGCCGCGCTGGCGGTCGAGCTGCTCGGGGTCGGCGACGTGATGCCCATCCACTACGGCACCTTCCCGAAGCTCGCCGGGACGCCCGACCAGCTGCGCGACGCGCTCGCCGCCCGTGGCCTGCGCTCGGTCGCGGTCCATGTCCCGTCGCCCGGCGGATCGATCGGCGGCTGACGCGCACGACTCCGCTAGGATGGCGCCCGCCACCATGCAGGAGAGCGCGCGCATGAGCGAAGGGACATCGATGGCGGCCGACGCCGCCGCGGGCGGACCGAACCGCGTCTGCCGCGGCTGCGGCGCGCCGCTCGAGCGCCTGTTCGTGGACCTCGGGCTGTCGCCGCCCTGCGAGACGTTCCCGACCGCCGCGCAGCTGCGCGATCCGGAGGTGTTCTACCCGCTCGACGTGCGGGTCTGCGAGCGCTGCCTGCTGGTCCAGCTGCCGGACTACATCGCGCCCGAGGACACGTTCCGCGAGTACGCCTACTTCTCGTCGTTCAGCTCGAGCTGGGTCGAGCACGCCGCGCGCTTCGTCGACGCCGCCGTCGCGCGCCTGGGGCTCGGCGCCGACTCGCGGGTCGTGGAGGTCGCGAGCAACGACGGCTACCTGCTGCAGCACGTCATCGCGCGGGGCATCCCGGCGCTGGGCATCGAGCCGGCGCGCAACGTCGCGGCCGCAGCCCGCGAGCGCGGCGTCCCGACCATCGACGAGTTCTTCGGGCGCGAGCTGGCGGCGGACGTGCTGGCCGACGGCGGCCCCGCGGACCTCATCGTGGCCAACAACGTGTGGGCCCACATCCCGGACCTGGAGGACTTCACGGCCGGCCTGGCCATCCTGCTCGCTCCGGGCGGCCTGGCGTCGATCGAGGTCGCCTACCTGGCCAGGCTGATCGAGCACAACGAGTTCGACACGATCTACCACGAGCACTTCATGTACTGGACGCTGACCAGTGCCCGGACCGCGCTGGCGCGCCACGGCCTGCGCGTGGTGGACGTCGAGGAGCTGGCCACCCACGGCGGGTCACTGCGGCTGTGGATCGCCCACGACGACGGCCCGCGCCCGACCGCGCCATCGGTGGACCGGCTGCTGGCCCGCGAACGGGCCGACGGCTACGACCGGCCGGACGGCTACGACGGGTTCACCCCGCGCGTCGAGGCCGTCAAGCGCGACCTGCTCGAGTTCCTCATCGACGAGCGACGCGTCGGTCGCCGGGTGGCGGGCTACGGGGCGCCCGGCAAGGCCAACACGCTCCTGAACTACTGCGGGATCCGGACCGACATGATGGAGTTCCTGGTCGATCGCAATCCGTACAAGCACGGGCGGTTCACCCCGGGGACGCACATCCCGATCCTCGCGCCCGAGGCGCTCCAGGAGCGGCGCCCCGACACGATCGTCGTCATGCCCTGGAACCTGCGCGACGAGATCCTGCCGGCGCTCGCCGAGGCGTGTCCGTGGGCGATGGCGGTGGTCGCCATCCCGCTGCTCGAGCGCGTCGAGCTCGCCGCGCTGTCCGCCGCCAGCCGGTCGCAGCCAGATGCCGTACCCTCCTGATTCACCGGCGATCGATGCCGTCATCTGATCGATCCGCCCGGGACGTGCCCGGGCGACACGGAGAGCCCCGATCGACCCTCTGATCCTCATCGCGCTCGCGGCCTGGGCCCTGGCATTCGGCGCTGCCGCCGCCATCCTCGCCCGCGGCCGCCATCGCTCCGCGACCGTCTGGGCATGGATCGGCGCCGTCACCGGTCCGGTCGCGCTCGTCCTCCTGCAGCTCGCTCCCATCGGGCAGTGTCCGATGTGCTGGGCGCCGGTCAAGGGCTGGAGCCGCACGTGCGTGTGGTGCGGCTCGGACGTCCGGCTGCAGGCGGCGGCCATCTCCGGCCGGCGGATGATCCGCCCGGAGCATGATGCGGAGCGACCGGTCGCGCCTCCGATGCCCGCCGTCGAGGCCGAGGCCCCCCTGGCCGCCGCGACGCCCCCGGCCATCCCGGCGCGCTCGACCGGACCCGCGGCGCCCCTGCCACCGCGCTCGATCGCAGCCACGGAACCGCCGCCGGCGCCGGCGCGACCGGTGGGACTTCCGCCGGTGATGATGCTGCCGGTACCCGAGCCGCCCCGCGCGCTCGCCTCGGCGATCTTCGTGACGGGCAGTCTCGCCCTGCGCGCCGGCTCGTGGTACACGCTCGAACTCGACGGTCCCGAGTTCGTCGTCCGGGGGCCGCTCGAGGCCGATCCGCGCACCGTCGTGCTGTCGCGTTCCATCGCCGAACTCGACAGCTACGCGTTCAACGGTCAGGTGATCGTCCACGGCGAGCGCGGCCTCGTGCTCGTCTTCATGCGCATCTCCGGGGACACGGCGGAGCACGTCGCGGATGTCATCGCCGAGGCCGCGCGCGATGCCGGCGAGGCCGCCTCGTGATGCTCGCGGTGCTGCCGCAGGCGGGCTCGCCGCGCGACCCGGCACGGCGGAGCCTCCTCCCCGGACCCGAGCCGATCGGGATGCTGCTGTCGATCGTCGTGCTCGCCGTGGTCGGCGCGTTCCTCGCGCCGGACCTGCTGGGCACGGGCGTCGACCCGACGGCCAGCCCCCTTCCGACCGCGGGCGCCGGCGGGGCGACCGTGACGCCGGCGACCGCTGCCCCGGCCACCCGGCCACCGTGGGCCCACGACGCATCGACGCTCATCGACGTGGACGAGCGCCTGCTGTCCCTCGGCGAGACGCTCGTGGAGCAGTCCGACCCGCGGCCGACCCGGGCCGACGACCTGGCCCGGACGATGCGCAGCATCAACACGCAGCTGGCGGTCGCCCTGCCGACCATCGACCGGATGGAGTCGGCCGGCATGCCCGAGGCCCTGGTCGACGACCTGCGCGCCGCGCACGAGGCAGCCCTCGACGCGAGCGTGTCCACGCTGCGCGCGTCGCAGTCGAACGTGGACGCCTATCTCGCGGGCGCCGAGGCGATCGGTGTCGAGCTGGCGCGCATCGAGGCGCTCCAGCCGGCTCTCGCCGCCGAGAGCGACGGGTCCGGCGCCCCGAGCCCCTGACCGCGGCTCAGGCTCCGGCGGCGCTCAGCGTCGTAGCCGGGACGACCCGGTCGATCGGCTGCCAGAACAGCTGTCGATCCACCTGGCCGGTGGCCAGCAGGTACTGGATCTGCTTGATCCGCGTGTGGGCGCGCGACTCGAACAGCTCGCTCGACATGTCGATCGAGCGGAAGACGCTGAGGAGCTGCTCCGCGCCGGCGCGCACGTCGTAGCGGCAGGCGAAGCCGGGCAGGCGCTCATTGATCTTGGTGAAGTCGACCATGTAGTTGCGGGCGTCGCCACGGCTGTCGCCGACGCTCAGCTCGCAGCCCGGGAAGACCTCGGCGATGATCTCGGCGATGCCCCGGATCTGGTAGTTCTGGTCGTTGCTGCCGACGTTGAAGATCTGGCCGTGGACCACGTCGCGCGGCGCCCGCAGGACGCAGTCGATGGCCAGGCTGATGTCGAGGATGTGCACGAACGGGCGCCATGGACTGCCGTCGCTGTCCATCCGGATGACCCGCTCGGTCCAGGCGTGGCCGGCCAGGTCGTTGACCACGAGGTCGAAGCGCTGCCGCGGCGACGCGCCGAACGCGGTCGCGTTGCGCAGGAACGTGGGTGAGAACGTGTCGTCCGCCATCGCGGCCACGTCGCGCTCGACGAGGGCCTTGCAGCGGGCGTAGTCGGTCAGGGGCTCGAGCGGCGCCGTCTCGTCGCTGAAGCCGCCGGCCGAGGTGCCGTACACGCTGCACGACGACATCTGGATGAACCGCTCGATGCCGGCCTCCCTGGCCAGGGCGGCGACCCGGACGCTGCCCTCGTGGTTGATGGCGTAGGTCACGCTCGGATCGAGGGCGCCGAGGGGATCGTTCGAGAGCTCGGCCAGGTGGACCAGGGCATCGAAGCCGCGCAGGTCGTCGACGGTCAGGTGGCGGACGTCCTTGTTGATCCACATCGGCGAGCGGTCGATGCCGCCGTACAGCCAGCCCAGGCGGTGGAAACCGGTGTCGAGGCCGACCACGTCGTGGCCCGCGTTCATGAGATACGGGGCGAGGACGGTGCCGATGTAGCCCTCGCTGCCGGTGACGAGTACGCGCATGGTCGGGTCGGGAACCTCTGATCGGATGCGGATGGCTCACGAGGAGCGGGCCAAGGAGGCCCCGGGTCGAGCAGATCGACCCCCGGACGCCGACGCCCGCGCGAATCGTGGGGAGCGCCGCCCGGCCTGTCAACCGACGGGTGACCCGCCGACGGCGCTGGTGGGGCGTCGACGCACCGCACCTCCCCGGTTCGGGTTCCCCGGGCGCGACCCGCCGACCTACGATGGGCACCCGCACGACGGGTGCGGTCCTTCGGCCGGGGGTTCGCACGGCGTGGGAGTGAGTGTGAAGGTCGTCCTGTTCTGCGGAGGCCAGGGCCTGCGACTCCGGGAGTACTCGGAGAGCATCCCGAAGCCGATGGTGCCGATCGGCTACCGCCCGATCCTGTGGCACGTGATGCGCTACTACGCCGAGTACGGGCATGCGGAGTTCATCCTGTGTCTCGGCTACCGGGCGGACGCCATCAAGGAGTACTTCCTCCAGTACCGCGATGCGATCTCGAGCGACTTCGTGCTCCACGGGGCGGGCGGCGAGGTGGAGATCCTGGGCAAGGACGCGACCGACTGGAAGATCAGCTTCGTCGATACCGGCCTGCACGCCAGCGTGGGCGAGCGGCTTGCCGCCGTCCGGGAACACCTCGGCGACGACGAGACGTTCCTGGCCAACTACGGCGATGTCCTGACCGACGCGCCGCTCGACGAGCTCATCGACGGCTTCGCGGCGACGGACTGCACGGCCTCGTTCCTGGCCGTCCGGCCCCGGGCCTATACGTTCCACCTGATCGACATCGCCGAGGGCCGGGTGACTGGGGTGCGCGACGTGTCGACCGCTGACATCTGGATCAACGGCGGGTACTTCATCATGCGCCGCGAGATCTTCGACGCGCTGCGTCCGGGCGAGGACCTCGTCCCGGAGACGTTCGGCCGCCTGCTCGAGGCAGGCAAGCTGATGGCCAACCGCTACGAGGGCTTCTGGGCGCCGATGGACACCATCAAGGACCGTCAGAACCTGGAGGCGCTGATCGAATCCGGCACCGCCCCGTGGGCCGTCTGGCACCAGCGCAAGACCCCGCGGTGACGGCGACGCGATGCTCGGGCTGAGCCTCGACGTCCCGGCCGGTCGACCGCTCCGGGTGCTGGCCGTCGGCGCTCACTCCGACGACATCGAGATCGGGGCCGGCGGGACCGTCATCCGACTCGTCCGCGAGCGCCCCGACGTCGAGGTGCGCTGGGTCGTCCTGAGCGCGCTCGACGAGCGGGCCGACGAGGCCCGGGCGAGCGCCAAGCGGCTGCTGGCCGGCGCGGCCTCGCGCGACATCGTGGTCGAGGCGTTCCGCGAGCGGTTCTTCCCGCACCTCCCGGAGCTCAAGGAGCGGTTCGACCTCCTGGCCGTCGAGGGCGAGCCGCCGGACCTCGTCCTGGGCCCGCGCGCGGCGGACCTCCACCAGGATCACGCCACGGTCGCGGCCCTCGTGCGCCAGACCTTCCGCGACCAGCTGGTGCTCGAGTACGAGATCCCCAAGGTCGAGGCCGACCTCGGCCGGCCGGACCTGTACGTCGAGCTGTCCGAGGCCGACGTCGAGGCCAAGCTCCGACACCTGCCCGCGGCGTTCGCGTCCCAGCGCTCGCAGACGTGGTTCCGCGAAGACCTGTTCCGCGGCCTGCTCGCCCTGCGCGGCATGGAGGGCGGGGCGGCGTCCGGCTACGCGGAGGCGTTCACCGTCCCGCGGACCCTGGTCCGTCAACTCGGCTGAGCGCTACGCGGCCGGGACCCGGTCGAAGCGCTCGTCCTGCTCGCGGCGGAGTGCATCGGCGAGACGACCGGGCGGGAGCTCGACGTCGGCCCGGGTCACGGCCTGGTCGCGCGGCACGTCCCGGATGAGCCGGCAGTCCTCGGCCAGGCCCATCGGCAGGAGCCCCTGGTCACGGGCGACGATGGCGTCCTCGAGCGAGCCGTAGGTCAGGTAGCCGCCGATGCCGTCGAGCGTCTCGCCGGCCTTGAGGTCCCGCTTGGCCAGGGCGATGACCTCGACCGTCGGCGTCGCCGGCATCGTGACCGGGTCGCCGAACAGCACGGCGCGGGCCACCGACGAGGGCGCCTCCATGTGGGCCAGGTGATACGGGACGTAGAAGCTGTAGAGCGGACCCTCGCCCATCTTGAAGAAGTCGAGGTAGGCGCGCTGGCGCTCGTCGGCCATCGCGGCGAAGACGAAGATGCCGGGCCCGGGCTTCGGCCCGAGCGCGTAGTCCACGATCCCGCCGAGCGCTCGCAGTTGGTCCACGTCGTAGCGGCCGGTCATCTCGTCGATGTGCCCGTCGTGCGCGTAGCCGAGCATCCCCCGCTGGGCCACCCGCATCCCGGTGGACAGGCCGACGACGGCCTGCTCGAACGAGATCTTGGTCCCGTCGGCGAAGGAGGTCGCCATCCTGGCCGTCAGGCCGTAGCGCTGAGCGAAGCCGGCCTGCGTCTCGGGCGTCCGGTAGTGATCCTGGAGGCCCTTGATGTTGCCGCACAGGAGCGGCTCGAAGCCCATCGAGCGGACCCAGCGGTACAGGTTGACCTGCGTCCCGGGCTGGTCGCCGTCGAGCGAGCTGACGATGACCCCACGCTCGGCGGCACGAACGCCGAGGATCGGCCCGAGGGTCGCCTCGAGCTCCGCGTTGATGAACACGTGCTTGCCGTGCTCGATCGCGGCCAGCGCCACCCGGGCGCCGTGCTCGGTCGTGCCCGTCGCCTCGATGACCGCGTCGATCTCCTCGGCGGCGCACAGCACCAGCGGATCGGCGGTGACGACCGGGCGTCGCTCGCGGATGGCCGCATCGAGCGCGGCCGGATCGTCCACCACCAGCGGCGCGTCCGCCCCGCTGGCGGTCCAGGCGGCCTCCGCGTTGGCGACCGTCCGGTTGGCGATGCCGGCGAGGCGCTGGCCGGTCGCGGCGGTGATGAACTGGCGGGCCACGCCGCGCCCGAGTGCCCCGGCGCCGACCAGGCCGACCTCGATCAGGTCCCCGCTTGCGGCTCGGGCTTCGAGGGCACGATCGACGATGATCACGGGGTCTCCTTCGGCTCGGCCAGGAGCGGCCAGCCCTGGTCCTTGGCGGTGACGTTGACGGCGGGCAGCGGCCACGCGATGCCGATGGCGGGATCGTCGAAGCGCACGCCACGTTCGTGCTCCGGGCTGTAGCTGCCGGACACCAGGTAGTACATCTCCGTGTCGTCCTCGAGGGCCTGGGCGCCCGCCGCACAGCCGGCCGGGATGTACAGCGCGCGGCGGCCGGCCGCGTCCAGCTCGACCCCGACCCACGCGCGATGGGTGGGCGAGTCCGGGCGCATGTCGGCGATGGCCGAGAACGCCGCGCCCCGGATGCAGCGGATGAACTTGGCCTCGAGCGCAGGCGCGACCTGGTAGTGCAGCCCGCGGATGGTGCCCCGCGCACGCGTGTAGGTCATGTTCGCGGCGCGCACGGTCAAGTCGATCCCGACCGCCGCGAACTCCTCCGTGCTCCACGCCCGGGCGAAGAAGCCGCGCTCGTCCTCGCGCGGCTCGAGGTCGACGAGGTACGCTCCGGCCACCGCCGTCGGCTCGAACCTCATGGCACCACCGTGGCCACGGGGCCGGCGCGGCGCGGCAGGAGGATCGGGACGACGGAGCGCATCGTGGGCATCATGCCGGCGGCCGGGTACGCGACCCGGCTGGGCGACGCCGTGCGCGGCTCCAAGGAGGTGCAGCTCGTCGGCGGACGGCCGGTCATGACGTATCTGCTGGATCGGTTCGCCGCCGCCGGGGCGTCCGAGGTGCGCATCGTGACCCGGCCGGAGAAGGACGACGTCATCGCCCTGGCCGCGACGCACGGCGCCACCGTGGTGACGGGGCATCCGGCCACGGTCAGCGCCTCGCTGACGCTCGGCATGGTGGACATCGCGCCGTCGGACATCGTGCTGTTCGGCTTCCCCGACACGATCTGGTCGCCGGCGGACGGGTTCGTGCCGATGGCGCGCACCGTGCTCGACGGCGCGCCGCTGACCCTCGGACTGTTCGACAGCGATGACCCCGCCCGCGCCGACGTGGCGATCCTCGGGGACACCGGACGCCTCGTCCGCGTGGAGGTCAAGCCGGGCAGGGCCACGACCTCGCTGGTGTGGGGCGCCGCCGCGGCCCGGGCCGGATACCTGCGCGACATCCTGGCCGATGCGGAGCCCGGCGTCGCATTCGACCGAGCCGCCCGGACCGGCGACGTCGCCACGGTCCGGCTCGGCCGGGTCATCGACATCGGCACACCGGCCGCGATCCGTGCGGCTGACGACGACCCGCTGGTCCGGACGGGACCCGACGCCGACCGCGATCCCTGAGCGGTCACGTGTGCAGGAACGGCAGCGCGACCTGCGAGCCGTGGACCTCGTGGCGGACCGGGACCTCGACCAGGTCGGCGAGGGCGGCGCGGACCGCCTCCCGGCACGCGGGCGGGACGAGGAACATCAGGAAGCCGCCGCCGCCCGCGCCCACGACCTTGCCGCCGTCGGCGCCGGCCTCCATGGCCAGGTCGTGCCAGCGATCGATGGTCGAGCTGCTGATCGTGCTGGCCAGGCCGCGCTTGAGCGCCCAGGAGCGGTCGATCGTGCGACCGACCGCCGTCAGGTCCGGCTCCGGCACGCGCAGGATGTCGCGCAGCTGGTGCGCGTGCTCACGCATCTCGGTGAGCATGTCCATCCGGTCGGGCGTGTTGGTGCTCTGCTCGCGCAACACCTTTGCGGCGTCGCGCGGCTGGCCCGTCCAGAACAGCATCACGCGCTCGAACAACGCCTCGGCCACGCCGTTGCCCATCTGGATCGGCTCGACGCTGGTGCTCCCGCCGCGCCTGAAGGTGTACAGGTTGAGGCCCCCGAACGCCGCCGCGTACTGGTCCTGCTTGCCGATGGTCTGGCCGAGCACGTCGATCTCGATGTGCGACGCCTCCTCCGCCAGCTGCCCGGCGGTGACCCGCTCGCCGCGATAGGCGTGCAGGGCGTTCAGCAGGCCCACCGCGAAGCTGCTCGAGCCGCCCAGGCCCGACGATGCGGGCAGGTCGCCCACGACGCTGACGTAGATCGGGGCGTCGATGCCCAGGAAGCGGAGCGACTCGCGCACGATGTCGTTCTCGATGTCGTCCACCCGGTCGACCATCTCGCTTCGGGCGTAGTTCACGCGGATCGGCTCGTCGAAGAACGAGCCGTGCCGCTTGACCGTCACGTACACGTACTGGTCGATGGCCGAGGACAGCACCGCGCCGTCGGCGCGCTCGTAGAAGGCGGGCAGATCGGTCCCGCCGCCGGCGAAGCTGAGGCGCAGCGGCGTGCGCGTCACGATGACGCCGTCGAGCCCGGTCGGGTGCGCCCGGCGCCGGATCATCGGCCGACCCCGGCGGGTGTGCGCCGGCCCGGGGCACGGTCGCCCGCGTGGGTGACCGCGGTGTCCGCCAGCACGCCTTCGACGGCGCGCAGGAGCCCGTCGGGGCCGGACACCAAGATCGATGGGGCGCCGGCGGCGGCGGCCGCCTCGCCGTCGCGCTCGTCGTCGCCGATGAACGGGGTGCGGGTGAGGTCCAGGGCGTGGTCGCGCTGGGCGGCCAGGAGCATGCCCGGCTTCGGCTTGCGGCAGGCGCAGCCCTCGTCCCAGTCGTGCGGACAGACGTAGATGTCGTCGATCCGGCCGCCATGCGCCGCCACGTCGGCGCGCATCCGCTCGTGGATCGCGTCCAGGTCGGCACGCCGCATCGCCCCGCGCGCGATCCCGGCCTGGTTCGACACGACGATCACGCGGTAGCCGGCCGAGCGCAGCAGGGCAAGCGCCTCCAGCGCTCCGGGGATCCAGCGCCATTCCGCCCACGAGCGAACGTACTCGGCGCGCGGGGCCTTCTCGTTGAGCACCCCGTCCCGATCGACGATGACCGTCGGTGGCCCGCTGACGTAGGCCGCCGTCGCCTCCAGGCGCTCGGGCTTGCCGATGCTGTAGTAGCGGTGCGCGGTGACCCATGCGTGCAGCCGGCGCTCGGCGATGAGCCCCGGGTAGAGCGCGTCCTGGAAGGATCGGTCGACGTCGCCCAGCCTGGCCAGCTCGTCGCGCTCGAAGATGCCGTAGCCGATCTCGACGCCGCGCAGGCCGGCGGCCTCGCGCGTCCGGTCGTAGACCTCGACCAGGCCGTCGTCGCCGACCCGGACGTTGTCGCGGGTGAACCCGTCGTCGTTGGCATAGACCGTGACCATCGCGCTCGCGCCGGCCGCCGCGTAGCGCGACCACATCGCGTCGAACGGCATCGGCCACAAGTTGTCGCAATACAGGAACAGGAAGCGCGGGTCGATGTGGGCCTCGGCCGCGCGGAAGCGCGTCGCGGTCTCGTCGGCCGGATCCGTCGCCACGCACGTGACCTCGGCCCCCCAGCCGTCCACCGAGTCCACGTGACGCTGGACCTGCTCGGCGCGGTATCCGAGGAGGAGCAGGATCCGGTCGAAGCCCCGTCGCTGGATGGATCCGACGAGGTGGTCGAGGAACGGTCGTCCGGCGACCTCGACGAGCGCCTTGGGCCGGTCCTCCGTCAGTGGGCCCAGCCGCGTCCCGCGGCCGCCGGCGACGATGACGGCCTGGCGCGGACGCCCCCGGGGATCGGACCCGGTCACGTCGTCGGCGCGCGGTCGTCGATCAGGAAGGTCGTGACGATGTCCGCGGCGATCGTGTGCGCCGTCTCGACAAGCCCGTACTCCCCCTTGGGCGTGGCGACCAGGAGCGGATGATCGACCATGTCCAGCAGCACGCCCCCGTCGAACCCGAGCAGGGCGATGGTGGTCATGCCGCGCTCGCGGGCCACGCGAACGGCGTCGATCAGGTTCGGCGACCGACCGCTGGCGGAGATCATGACCAGGACGTCGCCGGGCGAGGCGAGGTTCTGCAGCTGCCCGGAGAAGACCCGGTCGTAGCCTTCGTCGTTGGCCAGCGCCGTCAGCCACGACGTCGCGTCGGCGAGGCTCAGCGCTCGGAATGGCCGGCGACCCGAGCGGCTGGCGGCCTTGTTGATGTCGTTGGCCCAGTGGGTCGCGGTCGCGGCACTGCCCCCGTTGCCCGCCATGAACACGGTCGCGCCCGCGTCACGAGCCCGGCGAAGCGCGTCGGTCAGTCGCTCGAGCGCCTCGAGGTCGAGCTGGTCCATCAGCGCCGCGAGCTGCTCGAGGTAGCGCTCGGCGACCGGCCGGAACGCGCCGGCATCGGCGGTCGGCGACGGGGCGGCGGTGGGCGGCGAGGTCGGAACGGTCATGGCGTGACCCCCAGGTGGTCGGACGCGGATGCTACCGCAGGTCGCGGGAACAGCCCTCAGTAGCCGATGTTGTCGCGGCCGCCCGGGAGACGGCCGGGGCCGGTCCGGGCGATGTCCACGTCCCGGGTGCGGGGATCGCGCAGGCGGAACGGCGGGAACTTGGCCAGCATCCAGCGACCGATCATGAGGAACGCGCGAACGCGCTCGCGCACGCTCATCGGCGCGCGGGCGACGGCGCCGGCGAACAGCAGCACGTACTCGGCCAGCATCGCCGGGGTCGTCGCACGAAGGCCGGTCGCCTTGGCCGGGTCGAGCCGGCGGAGCTCGGCCAGGCGATCGCGGCGCAGGGCGGTGGCCTGGCCCTCGTGGATGCGCCGGAAGTACAGCCCCGCCGGCAGCAGGGCGAACGGACCCCACAGGGCGAGTTCGGCGATGACGATCCGCTCGCTGCGCGGGACCGCCTCGTAGCGGCCGATGCGCTGCATCAGCCGTCGGCGGGTCAGGCCGTACCAGTTGATCCCACCCTGGACGGTCAGCACGTCCCAGAAGCGCGTGCTCGGGGACGGATCCTGGAGTCGCTGACGGGTCCGCTCGTGACCGATCTCGTTCCCGTGCTCGTCGACCAGCACGGTCACGGCGTGGGCGAAGGTGACGTCCGGATCGGCGTCGAGGGCCTCGACCGCCCGCTCGACGTAGTCGGGCGCGAACCAGTCGTCATGGGGCGCGAACATGAAGTACTCGCCCGTCGCCATGGCCAGGACCCGGCGGTGGTTCGGGACGAGCCCGACGTTGCGCGGGGCGCGGTCGTAGCGCACCCGGGAGTCCTGGGCCGCGATGCGCCGACAGATCGCCTCCGTCGCGTCGGTCGAGGCGTTGTCGGAGATGACGATCTCGATGTCCTGGAAGGTCTGGGCCAGGAGGGAGCGCAGGGCGGTCTCGATGTACGCCTCCCCGTTGTAGACGGGGACGCCGATGGTGACCCTGGGCGGGCGCGGACCCGCCGGCTCCGCCGCGACGGGTGGAGCGAGCTGATGGATGGCCATAGAGATGGGGTTCCTCGGTCGGGTCCACGGGCGGGAAGAAACAAGAACGAGGCCCGTGAACGCTCGTCTGGCAATCTGGCCCGGTCGGGTGCCGATGTCAACGTGTGGAGCCGCCTCTCGCGCCGCTGCCGTTGCCCGGCTGCACCGGCGCCGGCCGCCTCGGCGGGTCTGACCGGATGATGCCCATATACTACCGACCGGCCCACACCCGAGCGGGTCGTGGCCCTGCGCCCAGGCGCCGACCGACGAGGACAGCCGAACCGTGGATCTCCGCAGACAGCTCGCCGTGCTCCGGACGTGGGGCCGCTGGATCGCGCTCGGCGCGGCCCTGGCGGGCATCGCCGCGTTCCTCTTGAGCCAGGTCCTGCCCAAGGTCTACGAGGCGGATACGCGCCTGCTCGTCGGACAGGCCCTCCAGTCGTCGAGCCCGGACGTCGACCAGTTCCAGTCGGCCATGAACCTGTCCCAGACCTACGGGGAGATCGCCATCTCCCGCTCGCTCCTGACCGTCGTGCGCGACCAGGCCGGCATCGACGAGACGATCGAGGAGTTCAAGAAGCGCATCACCGTCGTGACCGGCGACCAGCAGCCATTCATCGACATCTACGCCAACGGCGACAGCCCCGAGCAGGCCGCCGCCCTCGCCTCGAGCGTGGCCGCCGAGTTGCTCCGGTTGGCCAGCACGGTCGGCAACCAGGACGACCCGGTCTTCGACTTCGTCGAGCAGGACCTGGCCGCGATCCAGGACCAGATCGTGGCGATCCGGGCGGAGATCGCCGACCTCGTCGCCATCAGGAACCGCACGACGGCCCAGGAGGCCCGGCTCCAGCTCATCGAGGGTCGCCTGGTCGACCTGCGCGGGACGTACGCGGCGCTCCTCGCGCTGACCGATGCCAGCAACGCCAACCGGCTGACCGTGATCGATCCGGCGGTCGCGCCGGAGGGGCCGGCCTCGCCCCGACCGCTCCTCAACACCGCCATCGCGGTCATCCTCGGGCTGCTCGTGATGGTCGGCGTCGCCTTCGTATGGGACACCCTCGACGACCGGCTGCGCACGACCGACGACGTCGAGCACGCGACCGGCCTGTCCACGCTCGGCACGATCATGCACATGCCCGGCGACCGGAATCGCAAGTCCTTCTACCGTCTGGCCACGCTCCTGTATCCACGGTCGCCGGCTGCCGAGGCATTCCGGTCGCTGCGGACGAACCTCGACTTCTCGTCGCTCGACCAGCAGCTGCGCACGCTCCTCGTGACAAGCTCGGGCCCGAGCGAGGGCAAGACCGTGGTCGCATCCAACATCGCGGTGGCCTACGCCCAGAGCGGACGACGGGTGATCCTCATCGATGCCGACCTGCGCCGACCCGCGATCCACGAGATGTTCGGGCTGCGCAACGAACGGGGCCTGACCGACCTCGCCCGCGACGAGTCGCTCGACGTCGCGGACGTGCTCCATGCGACCGAGGATCCGAACCTGTCGATCATCACGGCGGGGACGATCCCGGCCAACCCAGCCGAGCTCATCGGCTCGCACCGGATGCAGGAGACCCTCGAGCGGATCCGCGCGGCGACCGAACTCGTGATCATCGACACGGCGCCCGTCGGCGCCGTGACCGATGCCGCGGTCCTCGCGACCGACGCGGACGCCACGGTCCTGGTCATCCGCGGCCAGCGCACCAGCGAGCGCCTGGCCCGGCGCGGGCGCGAGGCCCTGGCCAAGGTCAATGCCCACGTCGTCGGGGCGGTGCTCAACGACGTCACGCTGCGCGCGAGCGATGCGCTGCCCTACTACGGGCTGTACGTGGACGATGCCCCGGCGCTGGGCAGCGCAGCCGACCCCAACGGCAGGCCGGCCGACGAGCCCGCCGGCGCGGCCGCAGCGGACTTCGCGCCACGGCCCGGCGTCCGGGCCGATCGCTCGGACGACGGCCGCGCCGACTCGAACCGCCGCGCCCGCAGCACGGAACCGACACACGGGGGAGATCGATGAAACGCGCACTCATCACCGGGATCACCGGGCAGGACGGCTCCTATCTCGCGGAGCTCCTGTTGTCGAAGGGCTACGAGGTCCACGGCCTCATCCGCCGCTCGAGCTCGTTCTCGACCGGCCGTATCGAGCACCTGTACCAGGACCCGCACGAGGCCGGCGTCCGGCTGTTCCTCCACTACTCGGACCTGTCGGACGCGTCCTCGCTGATCACCACGCTCAACCGCGTCCGGCCGGATGAGGTCTACAACCTCGGGGCGCAGAGCCACGTCAAGGTCAGCTTCGAGATGCCCGAGTTCACCGCCGACAGCACGGCGATGGGCAACCTGCGGCTGCTCGAGGCGGTCCGCAACGTCGATCACGAGGTCCGCTTCTACCAGGCCGGGTCGAGCGAGATGTTCGGCGACGTGGTCGAGCGGCCGCAGTCCGAGACGACGCCCTTCCGGCCGCGCAGTCCGTACGCGATCGCCAAGGTCTTCGCCCATCAGATGACCGTCCAGTACCGCGACGCCTACGGCCTGTTCGCGGCCAACGGCATCCTGTTCAACCACGAGTCCCCGCGCCGCGGCGCCACGTTCGTCACGCGCAAGGTGACCCGCGGCGTCGCCGCGATCCTGGCCGGGACCGCGGAGCGGCTGTACCTCGGCAATCTCGACGCCCGGCGCGACTGGGGCTACGCGCCCGAGTACGTCGATGCGATGTGGCGGATCCTCCAGCACGACGAGCCGGACGACTTCGTCATCGCCACGGGCGAGATGCACACGGTCCGCGAGTTCGTCGAGGCATCCTTCTCGCTGTCCGGCCTCGACTGGGAGCGGCACGTGGTCATCGACCCGCGCTACTTCCGGCCGACCGAGGTCGACGAGCTCCTGGGCGACGCCTCGAAGGCGAAGCGGCTGCTCGGCTGGGAGCCGACGACCACGTTCCACGAGCTGGTCCGGATCATGCTCGCCGCCGACGTTCGGGAGGCCGGCCTCGACCCGGACGCGGTGCTCGTCGGGGCCGACCGGGCGGCCATCGCATGAGCGGAAACCTGCGCGGGCGGCGGGTCATGGTCACCGGCGGCGCCGGCTTCCTCGGCGGCGCGGTGATCCGGCGGCTGGCCGAGGCGGACCCGGCCGACGTCTTCGTCCCCCGTTCGGCGGCGTACGACCTGCGCCTGCGGTCGGGCGTGGACCAGGCCATCGCCGACGGCCGTCCGGATGTGATCATCCACCTCGCCGCGGTGGTCGGCGGGATCGGCGCCAACCGCGAGAACCCCGGGCGCTTCTTCTACGAGAACGCGATCATGGGCATCGAGCTCATCGAGGCCGCTCGCGTCGCCGGCATCGAGAAGTTCGTCACCGTCGGCACGGTGTGCGCCTACCCGAAGTTCACGCCGGTCCCGTTCCACGAGGACGACCTGTGGGACGGCTACCCCGAGGAGACCAATGCGCCCTACGGGCTGGCCAAGAAGATGCTGCTGGTCCAGGGCCAGGCGTACCGCCAGCAGTACGGCATGCGGGTCATCTACCTGATCCCGGTCAACCTCTACGGCCCGGGCGACAACTTCGATCCGCGCAGCTCGCACGTCATCCCCGCGCTCATCAAGAAGTGCGTCGACGCGCGAGCGGCGGGAGACGACCACATCGACGTGTGGGGCACCGGCTCGGCCTCGCGCGAGTTCCTGTACGTCGACGACGCGGCCGACGGCATCGTCCTTGGCGCCGACCGCTACGACGACGCCGATCCGGTCAACCTCGGGGTCGGCCGCGAGATCACGATCCGGGAGCTCGTCGAGACGATCGCGCGCCTGACCCGCTTCACGGGCGAGATCCGCTGGGACGCGAGCAAGCCCGATGGCCAGCCGCGACGCGCGCTGGACACGAGCCGCGCCCGCGACCGCTTCGGCTTCGTCGCCGCGACGAGCTTCGAGGATGGCCTGGGCGCGACGATCGAGTGGTACGAGGCGACCGTCCGGGGTGCCCCCACCTCCGTGGGTGGCCCGACCTGACCGTGCTCGACCTCGAGCGAACGACGGCCGTCCGCCTCGGCGGGGTGGCTATCGCCGCCGGGTCCGGCATCGCCATCGCCGTCGCACCGATCCCGGCCGCAGCCGGGATCGCCGCCGTCCTGGGCGGCCTGTGGCTGACCAGTCGCGGCGCCCGTGTCGTGGACGTGTTCCTGGCCGCGCTGGCCGGCATCCTGACCGGATACGCGTTCTTCAACCGCGCGTTCGCGTACATCGGCGTGCCGCCGCTGTTCGTCGGCGAGGTGGTCCTGGTGGTCGGGCTGCTGGCCTTCGTGTACTCGATCGGGCGCTGGCGTCTCACGCCGGTGATGGCGCTCCTGCCCCTGTTCGTGGGCTGGGGCGCGGTGCAGACGGTCCCGTACATCGGCCGCTACGGGGTGGACGCGCTGCGCGACGCCGTGGCCTGGATCTATGCCGCGTTCGCCATCATCCTGGCCACGGTCGTCCGCGCCGAGCACCTGGCCGTGATGATCCGACTGGTCCGCCGCGCGATCCCCTACCTGCTGGTGTGGCTACCCGCGTCGCTGCTCGGGTCGATCGCCCTGGGCGCCAGCGTCCCGACCATCCCCGGCACCACCGTGCCGCTCCTGTTCGCCAAGGGCGGTGACGCCGGCGTGATCCTGGCCGGGGTGGCCGCCTTCATCCTCGTCGGGCTGTACGGCCGGGTCGAGCGCCGCCCGCGCCTGCCCGAGCCGCTGCCCTGGCTGCCCTGGCTCGGTGGCGCCGGCGTCGTCTCGATCGTGAACCGCGGCGGGCTGGTCGCGATGTCGATGGTCGTTCTGGTGCTCCTGTTCGTCCGCCAGTCGAGCCGCTGGCTGGCGATGTTCCTGATCGTCGCCATCCTGCTCGCCCTCGGGATGCTCATCGACCCGCGCATCGACCTCGGCGGCCGTCGCGAGTTCTCGTTCCGCCAGCTGACCGACAACGTGACGAGCATCTTCGTGTCGACCGGCGACTCGCTCGAGGGGACGCGCAGCTTCCGCCTGCGCTGGTGGGGCGAGATCGTGGACTACACCATCAACGGGCCGTACTTCTGGACCGGCAAGGGGTACGGTATCGCGCTGGCAGCCGCCGACGGGTTCGACACGACCGAGGCCGAGGAGCTGCGCTCGCCGCACAACGGCCACATCGAGATCCTGGCCCGCAGCGGGGTGCCCGGGCTCGTGCTCTGGATCCTGCTCCATGCATCGTTCGCGGTGGTGCTCTTCCGGGCCGCCCAACGTGCCAGAGCGGATGGCCGGCGCACCTGGCTGATGGTCGTCGGCTGGCTGTTCGTGATGTGGGCGGCGGCCCTGGCCAACGCGACCTTCGACCCCTACCTCCAGGGCCCGCAGGGCGGTATCTGGTTCTGGTCCGTCATGGGCCTGGGCCTGGCGGCCGCCCGCGCCGTCCACGAGGGCGCCGCGGACCCGCTGCCCGATCCGATCGAGGCGACGGCGCCGGCCGCGCCCCCGCCCACCGCCCGGCGCCGGCCGAGCCGTGCCGGCCGACCGGCCCGGCTGCCAGGCAGCGCGGCGACGGCCGCGGAGGCCGCCGATGGCTGACGCCGACCCGCCCCGTCGCCGGGTGCTGATGGTCCACGAGCGGTACCAGCAGGCGGGCGGCGAGGACGGCGTGTTCGATGCGCAGGTCGCGCTCCTCCGGGCTCGTGGGCACGACGTCGCCACGGTGGAGGTCGACAACGACGCCATCCCGTCGTCGCCGTCTGCCGCACAGCGTGTCCGTCTGGCGGTCGATACCGTCTGGTCGCGCGACGGCGTCCGACAGGTCCGCGCGGCGATCCGGGCCGCGCGGCCGGACGTCGTCCACGCCCACAACACGTTCCCGCTCCTGTCCCCGGCGATCCATGCCGTCGCGCGGGCCGAGGGGGTGGCGACGGTCCAGACGCTCCACAACTACCGAATGATCTGCCCGAGCGCCGTCCTGTTCCGCGACGGCGGCCCATGCCAGGACTGCGTCGGTCTGCCACTCGCCGTCCCCGGCGTGGTGCACGCGTGCTACCGCGACTCGCGGGCGGCGTCGGCGACGGTCGCCGCGATGAGCGCGATCCACCGGGTGCGTGGAACGTGGACGCGCGACGTCGACCGGTTCGTCGCCCTCGCGCCGTTCGCCCGCGACCGGTTGGTGCACGGCGGGCTGCCCGCCGCCCGGACCATCGTCCAGCCCAACTTCGTGGATCGTCCCGGACGGCCGCTCGAGGGCGTCGGATCCGGCTTCCTGTATGTCGGGCGACTGGCCGTCGAGAAGGGCGTCGGCGTCCTGGTCGACGCGTGGCGGACGCTGCCGCCGTCCATGCGGCTGACCATCGCCGGCACGGGTCCCCTGGAGGCGCTCGTGCGCGCGGCGGCCGAGCAGCATCCGGGCATCGCCTACGTGGGTCGGCTCGATGCCGCCGGCGTCGATGCCGCGCTCGCGGATGCCCGGGCGCTGATCGTGCCGTCGCTGTGGTACGAGGTCTGCCCGCTGACCGTGCTCGAGGCCTTCGCCGCCGGCCGCCCGGTCATCGCCTCCGGGCACGGCGGCCTGGCGGACCTGGTCGAGGACGGGGTGACCGGCACGCACGTGCGCCCGGGCGATGCGGGCGCACTCGCCGACGCCGTGCTGGCCGCCGAGGCCGACCCGGACGAGATGCGATCGCGCGGCGCCGCGGCGCAGGTCGCGTTCCGGGCCCGGCACACGCCCGACCGCGGCTACGCCGGCCTTGTCGACGTGTACGAGCAGGCGCTCCGCCGGCGATCCGGCCGGCCGGAGGCCGCGTGACCCGTCTGGCCGCCGCGCGCCGGATGTCGTGGGGCTTCGCGGACCAGGCCCTGTCCAGCCTGACCAACTTCGCGGTCGGCGTCCTCGTCGCCCGCTCCGTCGACCCGGAATCGTTCGGCGCGTTCAGCGTGGCGTTCACGACCTACACGGTCGCGCTCATCACCTCCCGGGCGCTCGCGAGCGAGCCGTTCATGGTCCGCCACAGCGCCACATCGAACGCCGACTGGCGGACCGCGGCGCGCGGATCGTCGGGTCTGGCCGTGTCGGTCGGCGTGGCCGCCGGCATCCTCGTCGCCCTCATCGGCCTGCTCGTCGGAGGCACGGTCGGAGTCGCCTTCCTGTCGCTCGCCGTGGTGCTGCCCGGACTGCTCGCCCAGGACATGTGGCGGTTCGCCTACATCGCCAGGGGGAAACCGCACCTGGCCTTCATCCTGGACCTCGCCTGGCTGGCACTCCTCGCCCCCGGACTGCTGCTGCTCGACGCGCTGGACTCGACGACCCTCGCCTGGCCGATCATCATCTGGGGTGGTGCCGGCGGCATCACCGCGGCGGCCGCGCACATCGCCTCGCGGACGATGCCAACGATGTGGGCCGCGATCGGCTGGATCCGCCATCACCACGACCTCGGTGGGCGCTACGTGGTGGAGGCCCTGGTGTCGCTGGGCGCCATCCAGATCTCGACCTACGCCCTCGTCGCCATCAGCGGCCTGGTCGCGGCCGGTGCCCTGCGCGGCGGCCAGCTGCTCATCGGCCCGATGCAGGTAATGCTCATCGGGATCAGCATCACGGCCGTCCCGGAGGGCGTGCGCCTGACCCGGCGAGGTGGCCCGTCCAGCCTGCGCCGGCCTGCCGTCATCGTGTCGAGCCTGATGGCGGCGGCGACCCTCGCCTGGGCAGCGATCGTGAGCGTCCTGCCGGAACCGGCCGGCCGAGCCCTGCTCGGCGAGACCTGGCCGCTGGCCCGCGAAGTCGTCCTGCCGCTGGCGCTCGCCTACGCGGTCGCCGGCTTCGGTCTCGGCCCCGGCGTCGGGTTGCGCGTGCTGGCGGACGCCCGTCGCAGCGTCCGGGCTCGCACGGTCGACGCGATGGCCCAGACCATCGGGGGCGTCGCCGGGGCGTGGCAGCTGGGCGCTGTCGGGACCGCGCTGGGACTGGCCGGCGGCGGGCTGGTCGGCGCGACCGCCCACTGGCTGGCGTTCCTCGCGTCCGTGCGCAGCGCCCTGCGAGGGACGCCGGCTCCGGGCGTCGAGCCCCAGGACGACGCCCACCCCCGCCTCTGACGGCGCCTGTGCGGTCGGGCGTGGTGCTCCCGCGCACCGGTACGACCGTCCTGTCACGTAACTGACACTTCCGTACTACACCGGCCGGGGGTATCCTCGAGACCGCATCCGATACGGTGCACGCCCGCTCACCCGAGCGTCACCAGCCGATCCCGGCGGCACATCGCGTGGCCGGTGATCGCGCCTCGTGGGGGAGCCACGCCGGCGGAACGCCGGGTCGCGCGATGGAGGAGTCTGCCTGTGATCCGCCGCTACGGCACCCAGTTGCGGGCCGCGATGATGCTCGCCGACGTTGGCTTCGCGGCGCTCGTGGCCATCAGCCTGTCGCAGGTGATGTTCCAGGGTGACCGGGGCCACTTCTGGGCCGAAGCCCTGCCCGAGCCCGCCTACGGCCTCGCCATGTTCGTATCGGCGTGGGTGCTCACCCTGTGGCTGCACGGCGCGTACCGCCTGCGCGCGCGCTGGTCGCTGATGAGCGAGGCTCGGGTGATCCTGCGGGCGACGGTCATCTTCGCCCTCGTTTCGTTCTCGTTCCTGTACCTGGCCAGGATCCCTGACGTGAGCCGACCGTACATGGTCGTGCTCCTCGGCATCCTCCTCGTCGCGGCGGTCGGCGTCCGTGCGCTCATGCGCTGGTCGTTCGGGCGGGCCCGGCGGCGCGGCCAGAACCTGCGCACGCTGCTCGTCCTCGGGACGGGGACGCAGGGACGGTCGTTCGCCGCGAAGTTGGCCGAGCATCCCGAGCTCGGCCTGCGCGTCATCGGCTTCCTGGGCGAGCCGACCGACAAGCTGCCCGCGCGCTGGCGCTACCTCGGCCCGATCGAGGAACTGCCCGACCTGATCCACCGCGAGGTCGTCGACGAGGTCGCCATCTGCCTCGTGACCGAGGACTGGGCGCTCATCGAGTCGATCGTCGCCCTGTGCGAGACCGAGGGCAAGATCGTCCGCATGCCGGTGGCCATGCCCCGCCTGTCGATCGCCACGAGCCACGTCGAGGACCTCGACGGTACGCCGGTGGTGTCCCTCCTGTCGGGACCGCGCTCGGCCCTTGCGCTGGGTGCCAAGCGCACCATCGACATCGTCGGCGGGGTCGCCGGCCTGGTCATCCTCAGCCCGCTGCTGCTGGCCATCGCCGCCGCCATCGTCGTGACCGACGGCCGCCCGATCCTGTTCCGCCAGGAGCGCGTCGGCCTGCAGGGTCGCAGGTTCATGGTCGTCAAGTTCCGGACCATGGTGCGCGAGGCGGATCGGATGGTCGACGAGCTGCGCGACCGCAACGAGATCAACGGCCACGCCTTCAAGATCACGGACGACCCGCGCGTGACCCGCATCGGGATGTTCCTGCGCCGGTCGAGCCTGGATGAGCTGCCCCAGCTGTGGAACGTGCTGCGCGCGGAGATGAGCCTGGTCGGCCCGCGGCCGCCCCTGCCCTCCGAGGTGCAGGCCTACGACGTGTGGCACCGCCGCCGCCTGTCGATGAAGCCGGGCATGACCGGCCTGTGGCAGATCGAGGGCCGTCATGAGCCCGAGTTCGACCGGTGGGTCCAGAAGGACCTCGAGTACATCGACCGCTGGTCGCCCTGGCTCGACGTCAAGATCATCGTCCGGACCATCCCCGCGATGCTCCGCACCGAGGGCCGCTGAGTCGTGACCGGCACGGCGGTCCCGGAAGCCGCCGACGAGATCGAGCGGACGGCCACGGATCCCCCCTCCACCGACCGCGGCAGCCCGCTGCCGCGCTACCCGGTCCTCGGGACGCCCATCGCGGCCGCCGCCTTCGAGGAGGTGCTGGACCTCCTCGCGTCCGCACCGGGCGACGGGCGGCGCCTGCACGTCCACTTCTGCACGGTCCACTCGATCGTCGAGGCCGCCGACGATCCGATCCTGCGCGCGGTGTTCGGCGCAGCGGATAGCCTGGCCGTGCCCGACGGCGTGCCGCTCGTGTGGGTCGGCCGAGCGCGCGGGCAGGCCGTCGAGCGGGTGTGCGGTCCGGACATGATGCCGGCCCTCATCGCACGGACGGCGCCGGTGGGCGCCCGGCACTACTTCTACGGCGGCGCCCCCGGTGTGGCCGAGCGCCTGGCCGAGCGCTTCAGCGCGGCCCACCCGGGCCTGGTGGTGGCAGGGACCTCGTCCCCGCCGTTCCGTCCGCTGACGCCGGAGGAGGACGCCGCCGAGATCGCGGCGATCAACGCGACGCAGCCCGATTACGTGTGGGTCGGCCTCGGGGCCCCGAAGCAGGACCTGTGGGCCGCGCGTCAACGGCCGCACCTCGACGCGGCCGTGATCCTGGCGGTCGGCGCCGCCTTCGATTTCCACAGCGGCGGCCTGAAGCGCGCCCCTGCCTGGATGCAGCGGCACGGCCTGGAATGGGTGTTCCGCCTGTGGTCGGAGCCTCGTCGCCTGGCCCGGCGGTACCTCGTCACCAACACCCGGTTCGTGGCGTTGCTGGCTCGCGACGCGATCGCCCGTCGACTCGGCGGCAGCCCCGCCGCGTGACCTCGGCCGATCACCCCGGCCTGACGCGACCGCCCGACAGGTTCGGCACCGACCCGCCTGATGCGACCGCGGCGTCGCCGCCCGGTGCCCCCGCGCACCGGCGCCGACGACCGGGATCCTGGGGGGTCATGGGTCGACGTACCGCCGTCGACTGAGCCGGACCGCACCGCACTGCCGCCGACCGCGTTGGCCCCGTGCACCAGCGCGGCAACGGCCCGGTCCGGGCACTGACCATCGAGCCACTGGACGCGCGCGCCCGATGGGTCACAGTCGGGGCAGCCATCGAATCGAACGGGCACACCCGTCGTGAGGCGGGGTCGCAATGACCATGGGCCTGCACGCCTGCAGGCAGCCGGTATGCCGATGTCGAGGGCCGCGAGTGCGATCGCGCCCGCGTGCCCTGATCCGGCGTCCCGCAGAGCCGGAGAGGGACACCCATCGTGCGAAACGTCCGCGTCGCCGACCGTTCGGAGTGGGTCGGCGCCTCGCCCGCCGGCACCTCCAGCGCCGCTGTCACGCCACCCCCGTCGCGGCGCCGTGGCACGCTGCCCTCGCTCAAGGCGGCCGCCCTGGTGGCGATGCTCGTGGCCCTGCCGTCGGTCGCGACCGGCTCGGTCGACCCGGTGTCCAGCGCGGTCCCGTGTGCCCGGTTCACCACCAGCCAGTTCAACGCGCCCGGCGTCGACGACCGCAACGTCAACGGGGAGTGGGTCCACGTCATCAACCGCTGCGACGTCCCGGTCCGCCTGACCGGCTGGACGATCCGCGACCGCGACGGCAACACGTACCGGTTCCCGACCAGCGCCGTCGTCACGGCCCGGGGCAGCGTCATCGTCCACACCGGCCGCGGCACCGACGCTGCCGGACGCTTCTACTGGGGGCGGAGGTCGGCGGTCTGGACCAACGCCGCCACCGAGCGGGCGTACCTGATCGACCCGAGCGGGACCCGCGTGTCCACCTGGCCGCAGCCGACCCGCACGTACGCGCTGGGCGTCAACATCAACGGCCCGGCGACGGAGATCGGTGGCCGACCGCTGCGCAGCTACCGGGCCGCCCTGTCGCGGGGACTGACCGCCACCGCGCCCAACCTCTCGACCAATGACGTGGCCCCCCGGCCGGCCGTGACCGACGAGGTCGCCGCCGCCCTGGGATCCGCGGCCTGGGCGCAGGGCACGCTGTCGTTCCGGCAGGCCATCGCCAACGGGACGTACGAGGTCTACCTGTACACGATCGAGGACTACGCCGACTACCACCACACCTTCGACGTGCGCCTCGAGGGTCGGGTCGCGGCCAATGACATCGGCCGGCTGCAGCGCGGCGAGTGGCGGCGCTGGGGCCCCTACCCCACGACCGTGTCCGACGGCGCCCTGACCATCCAGCTCGAGCCGGAGGTGAACTCCGTCCATCTGATGGCCTTCCAGGTGTTCAAGACGAAGCAGCCCGGATCCCCGCGCGAGCCGCGGCCCGGGACCAGGCGGCCAACGCCGATCGTGGGCACGACCACGGCGCCGCTCCCGACCCTCACGCCGACGGTCGGGCCGACCGCCACGCCCACGCCGATCCCGACGGCAGGCGCGAGCGGCAGCGTCGCCCCGACGGCGACGCCGACCACGGCCGCGACGCCCACACCTGCCCCCACACCGGCCCCGACGGCGGCACCGACCGCGGCGCCGACCGCGGCGCCCACCGCGGCCCCGACCAACGCCGCGGACCCGACCAACGCCGCGGACCCGTGGTCGACGGCCTTCCTGTCGCGACCGTCCTCCGGTCCGATCCGCAAGGTCGGCGGCTGCGACGGGATCGTCATCGAGGACCGCACGTTCAAGGACCTGGGCGCGGACGTCGAGGCGATCCATCTCGAGAACTGCAACGGCGTCACCATCCGGGCCAATGACTTCGCCCGGGTGGCCCAGGCGATCACCGTCGTCAACTCGACCAACGTCAGGATCGAGTGGAACCGCTACCTCGACATCGTCGGACCGCACGCCCGGGTCGGCAAGCACCGGGCCAACTTCGTCCAGCTGGTCAACGTGAGCCGCGGGACCATCGCCCGCAACAAGGGCAAGGGCGGCGACACCGAGGACATCGTCAGCATGTACAGGTCGGGCGGCACGTCGAGCTCGCCGTTCATCATCGAGTACAACCAGTTCGAGGGCACGAACTGGACGTCGACGTCGGGCTCCGGCATCGCCCTGGGAGATGAGGGCTCGGCCTACTCGATCGCCCGCAACAACACGCTGCTCAACGTGGGCCAGGTCGGCGTCTTCATCGGCGGTGGCACGAACCACAAGATCCTGGACAACGTCGTGTACGGCGAGCGCCGGACGTCCTCGAACGTCGGGCTGTACGTCTGGAATCAGTACAGCTCCAGCTGCTCGGGCCACGAGGTCCGTGGTAACCGCGTCCAGTGGTACACGGCTGACGGGTCGCTGAACCCATCGTGGAACGGTGGCAACTGTGGCTCCATCTCCGGCTGGAGCGACAACGCCTGGAACGCGAGCCTCTCGCCGGCGAGCCTGCGGGTCGGCCTCTGAGCCGCGCCAGCTGCACCCCATCCCGTCGATTCACCTAGACTCGGCGGGATGGGATCCCTTCGTTCGGGGCGGCGCACGGCGGCGCTCGTCATCGTCGCGCTCGTCGTCGCCGCATGCGGGGCCGTGACCGGCCCGACGCCGCACTCGCCCAAACCCGTGCCGACCCTGCCGGCCGACCCGTGGGCGGTCGCCTTCCTGGATCGCCCGGCCTCGGGCCCGATCTTCAAGAAGGGTGACTGCGAGGACATCCTCATCGAGAACCTGTCGTTCGTCGACCTCGGGCCGGACGTCGAGGCGATCCACCTCGAGGGCTGCAACAACGTGACCATCCGGGCCAACGACTTCGCGCGGGTCGCCCAGGCCATCACCGTCATCGACTCGACCAACGTCCGCATCGAGTGGAACCGCTACGAGGACATCGTCGGGCCGCACCAGCGCGACGGGAAGAACCGGGCCAACTTCGTCCAGCTGGTGGAGGTCATCGGCGGCACGATCTCGAACAACAAGGGCCGTGGTGGCGACACCGAGGACATCATCAGCATGTTCCGCTCGGGTGGCACGGCCGAGGCGCCGTTCGTGATCGAGGCCAACCACTTCGAGGGCACGGACTGGACCTCGACTTCTGGCTCCGGGATCGCCCTGGGGGACCAGGGGTCGGCGTACTCGATCGCCCGCGACAACGTCCTGCTCAACGTGGGCCAGGTCGGCATCTTCATCGCCGGTGGGGTCGGCCACAAGATCCTCGACAACGTGGTCTACGGCGAGGCGCGGCCGGCATCCAACGTCGGGATCTACGTATGGAACCAGGCATCGGGCGAATGCGCGGGCCACGAGGTGCGCGGGAACCAGGTCGCGTGGCGCAACGAGGCCGGCGATCGGAACGCGCGCTGGAACGGCGACAACTGCGGGGAGATCGTCGGCTGGAGCGATAACGAGTGGGACGCCGATCTCGATCCCGACGCCCTCCGGGTCGACCTCTGACCACGCCCACGGGCGGGTCCGCCGTCAGGCGACCGGTCCTGCCCGTCCGATGGGACCAGCGCGATGCATCCGAACGGGTCATGGCCCACGCCCGGTCGCCGTGGCATGGTGCCAGCAGATCGGCCCCCGTGGGGCCGGCGGATCGAGGCCCGTCATGGATCTCCTCACGCTCGTGGTGCTCGGGATCGCGCTCGTCAACGTGGCGGTGTTCGCGGTCGGATGCGCGCTCGCGATCGTCAGGACCCGCGCCGAGCGGCGTCGCAGCGACGGCCGCCACCGTGCACCTGGCGCCGGTCCGATCGCCGGCGCCCCGCCCGAGCGGAGCCGCATCACCCGTTGACCGTCGCCCGCATAGGGCGTTCGCCTGATGGACCGGCGCCGCGCGCGACGGGCAGCATCGGGCGATGGAACCGCTGCTGGCCGTGCTGTCGCTCCTCATCGCCGCGAACCTCGCGGTCCTGGGCGCCGGTGCCACGCGCGCCGCGGTCCTCACATGGCGCGAGCGCGCCCGACGTCCGGCTCGTCGACGGGAGCGCCTGACCGACTGACCCGTTCCGGGCGCGGGCGGCGCTCCCGATGACCGGCCATCCCCGGGCCCACCCCGCGCCGCTGGCACGTGCGGCCATCGTCGCGTGCTGGATCGCGATCGGCGGCCTGGTCGTGCGCATCGGATCCGGCGGCGGCAGCCTGATCGGCGTCGGCTACGTCCTGCGGACCGAGCCCCTCGCGGTCGTGCTCATCGGCGCCGGCCTGCTCGCCGTCGCCATCGCGGTCGTCGCCGGCCTGGTGCGACGGACCGATGGCGCCTGGCGGACGTCGACGATCGCCGCGCTGCTGGTCCTTCCCGGCTGGCTGCTCCTGTACGCCGACGGCCACGACTCGGCCGTACTGGGCGCGCTGGCGGCGTGCGCGGCCCTGTGGCTGGGGCGGTCCGCGTGGGACCCGCGGCGCCCCTGATCTACGGCGTCGAGGCGTCGACCACGGCCACGGTCCGGAGTCCGTCCGCCTGGGTCCCGAGGTCGAGCTCGATCCACGTCTCGTTGTTGGTCTCGTCGGACTCGCGCAGCCAGCCATCGGGATCGGTGATGGCCGTCAGCCGGTACCGGCCGTCCGGCAGGCCGGTCATCGTGACCGACTGGTCCTCGAGGTACCACTGGTACGGGTCGGTCCAGCCGACGGACAGGCCCATCGTCACCGACAGCATCTCGCGCCCGCCACAGCCGCGGGTGTCGAAGACGGGTCCGGCCGGCGCCCCGTCCACGTCCGGATCGAGTCGGACCTGGTCGAAGAAGCAGTAGCCGGCCTTGGTCTGCTCCGCGATGGTGTCCGTGCCGTCGACCGAGCTGAGGCGGTAGGCCGCGCCGAAGCGCAGGTGCCAGTGCTCGTGGCCGTGGCCGCCGAACACGAGGTTCGCGCCGGTCCGGACCCCGGTCCGGTCGCCGTCCGCCTCGTCGAACCACTGGACGACGGCCCAGCGGTCGCTCGAACCGCTCTCGCGGCGTGCCTCGACGGACAGCGTCCCCGGCCCCACGTTGGCGATGGTCGCCGTGAACCGCAGGGCCTCCTCGCCGGAACGCTCGTCCGTCCCGACGATGACATCGGTCAGCGGCAGCGTGACGAGGTCGGGCAGCACCGGCTCGCGCGGCACGGGGATCACGGCGCCGAATCGCGGTTCACGCACGAGCTCGAAGGTGACGAGACCGGCCGCGATGACGACGCTGAAGAGCACGAGGAAACGCAGGACGGTGGTCACGGGATGCCACTATGCCGGAATCCGCCTCGCCCCGTACGAGCCGCCGGGACGGCGAAGTGCCCCCGGCCTGCCGGCCGGGGCACTCGTGGGCTGCGGATACGGTATGGGTTCAGGCCTTCGGGTCGAAGCAGAACTGGATGTGGCTGATGCCGTAGTACTTGGGCTGTGCGCAGTTGAGTTGCGCGGCGCCGTGAGGCGCGTGTCCGAGTCGTCCGGCGGGTTCGTGTCGGGATACACGCCGTCCGTCTTGCTGTACTGGTAGATCATCGCGTTCGGGCCGCCCTTGACGATGACGGTGTCCGCGTCATACGTGTCCAGGTAGTCCGGGTGGATCGCCCAGCTCACGTATTTGCCATTGAAGTACGTGATCGTGATCGGCCCGTAGTCGCCGACGCCGAGGTCCTCCGCCTCGATCTTCAGGTTGAAGCCGCCCTCGGCGGCCGCGCCGCACCTGGGGTCCCCGGCCACCCACATGTGACTGTTCGCCTTGGGGGCCACGGTATCGCCCGAGATGGCGTGGCTGGCGAAGGCGCCGCCCGCGGCGACCGCCGCGATGGCGATGGCCGTGGCCAGGGCTCCGATGTCTACGCATCGACCTCATTCCTCCAACCTGTCGTCCTCCCAACCCATCCGGAGGGCACGCGCGCCGAGAATGCCGACGTGTGCCGACAGTGCCACACCGGAGCGGTCCAGTACTTCCGGGTCAACGCTCGCGCCGAAGGTCCTGGTTCCGGTGCGCGGGCGCACCATCGGATACGGTCGCCGAGCCCGGCCGTCAGCCGGCGTCCCCGCCGCCGGCGAGCCGCGCCTCGTAGCGCCGGTCGCGCCAGGCGAGGGCCGCCTTGAGGCCGTCGCGCCGGACGATGGCGTCCCACTCGCGCTGCTCCGGCGTGTCCGCGGCGTTGATGATGGCGCCGAGATCGAGGCCCGCCTCGACCGCCAGCCGGAAGCCGGCGGCGTCCATGGCGCGGTTGAGCATCCGCTTGGTCGGGCCCATCACCTCGGGCGGCGTGCGGGCCAGGCGATCGGCCAGCGCATCCACCTCGTCGGCCAGGCGCTCGAGCGGCACGACGCGGTTGACCAGGCCGATCCGCTCCGCCTCGGCGGCGTCGATGAGGTCGCCAGTCAGGAGCAGCTCCCGGGTCCGCTTCTGGCCGATGAGGTACGGCATGAGCAGGGTCACGGGTGCGGACCCGTAGCGAATCTCCGGCTCTCCCAGCTTCGTGCCCTCCGCGGCGACCACCAGGTCGCAGGCCATCGCCAGCTCGAGCCCGCCGGCCAGCGCGTACCCGTGGACCTGGGCGATCACGGGCTTGGGGGAGTCGAGGAAGCGCAGCGTGGCCGCCACGTCCGCGGCAAGCAGCTCGCGCCATTCGACCGGGCCGCCGATCCCGCCCTCGGCCTCCTCGATCAGGTCGTAGCCGGACGAGAAGGCCCGCCCCGCGCCCTCCAGGACGATGACCCGGACGCGGTCGTCAGCCTCGGCAGCATCGAGCGCGGCCAGCAGGCCCGCGATGACCGCGCCGTCGAGGGCGTTCAGCTTGGCCGGACGGTCGAGCACGATGCGCACGCCCCACGGGGTCTCGCGCGTGCGGACGACCGGCTCGGCGGCGGACGACATGGGCGGATGGTCAGGCATCGGTGCGCACCACGACAAGGGCATCGACCGCCAGCGCCCCGTCGACCGAGGCGATGACCGGGTTGGCGTCGATCTCGACGATGTCCGGACGGGCCAGCGCGAGGTCGGCCACGCCGACGATCATGTCGACCACGCCCTCGACGTCGACAGCGGGGCGGCCGCGGGCCCCGCGCAGGAGGGCCGCGCCACGCAGCCCGCCGACGAGCTCGCTCGCGGCCGTCCGGTCGACCGGCGCCAACGCCATGCGGACGTCGTCGAGGACCTCGGCCATGACGCCCCCCAGGCCCACCAGTACGACGGGGCCGAACGACGGGTCGCGGCGCATCCCGACGATGAGCTCCACGCCCGGATCGGCCATCGGCTGGACGAGCAGGCCGCGGGCCGCGATGCCGTGGTGGGTCGCCAGATCGAGCAGGCGCCCGGCGGCCGAGCGCACCTCGTCGTCGCCGACCAGCCCGAGCAGGACGAGCCCCAGGTCGCTCTTGTGCGCAAGCGCCTCCGCGTCCAGCTTCAGGGCGACCGCGTGACCGCCGAACGGGCGTGCAGCCTCGACGGCGGCCTCCGCGTCCGGCACCGCGATCGACGGCGTCACGGCACAGCCGGCCGAGCGCAGGATCTCGAGGCTCTCCCGCTCCGGCAGCGCGCGCAGCGACGGAGGGCCGTCCCCCGGCGCGTCGGGCGCCGATCCGTAGCTGCCACGCTCGCCGGCGAGGGTGGGCCACGACGGCCGCCACGGGCCGCGCTCCAGGCGTCGCGCACGGGCGGCCTCCCAGCGCGCCACCGCGGCGATCGCCCCGAACGCCTCCGTGGCGCCGCGCAGCAGGGGTGCGCCGCCACCCTCGGTGTCGAGCAGCGCCTTCGTCTCCGGCGGGGGCTCCCCGGAGGTCAGCGACACGTAGACCGGCAGGATGTCGGGGCGGTCGCGGGTCGCCAGCAGCAGCTCACGAGTGACCTGGTTGGCGGTGCCCACCTCGGACGGCAGGGAGCGGTACGGGAAGTCGTGGACGAGGACCAGGACGTCGTAGGCGTCGCTCCCGGCCATCGCCCGGAAGCAGGCGCCGTAGGCCGTGGTCGGATCCGCGGCGCCCCACGGATCGAGCGGGTTGCCGACGTAGCCCATCGTCGGCAGCGCCTCCAGGATCTCCGCCCGCGCGCCGTCCGGGATCGGCGGCAGGTCGACCCCGGTGCGCGGCGCGAGGTCGGCGATGAGCGATGCCTCGCCGGTGGACACGGTGACCACGCCGGTCCGGCCGCGGCCGACCGGCCGGCCGGTCCGTCGCACGCCCTCGACCAGCTCGGCCGTCTCGAGCAGCTCGTCGAGGTCGGCGCAGCGGATGACCCCGGCGGCGTCGAGCGCGACGTCGGTGACCCGGGCCTCCCCCGCCAGGCTGCCGGAGTGGGCCACGGCTGCGGCCTGGGCCTGGTCGCTCCGCCCGACCTTGACGGCCATGATCGGCTTCCCGATGGCCAGGGCGTGATCGGCGAGGGCGAGGAACCGTTCCGGTCGCTTGAAGCCCTCGAGGAACAGGATGACGCTGCTCGTCTCCGGGTCGTCGAGGCAATAGGCCAGGTAGTCGCACACGTCGAGGGCGACCTCCGAGCCGCAGCTGATGATCCGGCTGAAGCCGACCCGCGAGCCCGAGTGGATGAACGCATCGGTCACCGATCCCGACTGGGCGATGCCGGCCACGCCGCCGCGGGGCAGGTACGGGGACACGTCGCCGATGTAGGTCGCGCTGTTGGCGGTCAGGTCCACGACGCCCATGCAGTTGGGCCCGACCAGCGCGATCCCGTGCTCGCGGGCGATCGCGGCGACCTCGGCCTGCATCGCGGCCGCGGCCTCGCCCCCCTCCACGACCCCGCCGCCCGGGATGATGACGGCGGGCACGCCCGCGTCGGCCGCGGCCCGGGTGACCATCCCGGCCCGCAGCGGGTTGAGCGCCACGAGGGCCACGTCCGGCCGTTCCGGCAGGGCATCGAGGCTCGGATAGCACGGCTGGCCGTGCAGCTCCCCATGGTTCGGGTTGACGAAGTAGCAGCGGGTCGCGCTGCCCATGACCCGCAGGTTGTCGCTGACCGTCCCGGCGATCCAGCTGCGCGGCGAGGCGCCGACGACCGCGATCGACCGTGGCGCGAAGAGCGGACGCAGGTCGATCGCGTCGCGCGCGGCGATGTCCGTCATCCGACGACGCGCCTGACGCCACGCTTCTCGAGGGCCCGGGCGATGATCAGGCGCTGGATCTCCGAGGTGCCCTCCCAGATGCGGTCGACGCGCAATTCGCGGAAGAACCGCTCGGCCGGGAACTCGCGCATGTAGCCCCGACCGCCGAACACCTGGACCACGCGGTCCGCGCAGCGGAAGGCCGCCTCCGAGGCGAACAGCTTGGCCAGCGACGCCTTGGCATGGACGACCTTCGGGTCGGCGCCGGCGTCCGCCAGCACGGCCGCCTCGCGGGTCAGGAGGCGGGCTGCCGATGCGTCCGCGGCGGCGTCGGCGAGCGGGAACGACACACCCTGGAAGTCGTAGATCCGCTCGCCGAACTGGACCCGCTCGGTGGCCCACGCCACGGCCAGCGTCAGCAGGCGCGCCATCGCCCCGCTGCAGCGCGCCCCGATGTGGATGCGCTCCTCCACGAACCACTCGTTGGTCAGGGCATCCGCCCGGCCGATCCCGCCCAGGACGGCGCTCTCCGGCACGCGCACCCCGTCGAGCACGAACTGGGGATGCCGGTCGGCGAACGTGTGCATGTAGTCGGGATCGTGGGTCATGGTCAGGCCGGGCGCGTCGTAGTCGACCAGGAACAGCGTCGGCAGCCGTCGGTCCCCGTCCACCACCAGGCAGTGGAAGATCATGAAGTCCGTGTCGTCGGGGCCCGTGACGAACCACTTCTCGCCGTGCAGCACGTACTCGCCGGTGGCCGCGTCCCGTACCGCGGTGGCGCGCAGGGCCCGAGCGTCGGAGCCGGCCCCGTCCTCCGTGACGGCGTAGCTGCCCGAGCGCTCACCGCGCAGTGACGGATCGAGGTACCGGGCACGCTGCTCGGTGGTGCAGTGGATGAGCGCGTTGTACGCGCCCGGGACGTACGACCACAGGCCGCCCGTGGCCTGACCGAACTGCTCGTGGACGAGGACCTGCTCGAAGACCGTCCAGCCCTGGCCGCCGAGCGCCGTCGGGAACGACCCGCCCTGCAGGTTGGCGGCGATGGCGGCGCGGCGGATGTCGCGGCCCCAATCGCGCGGGACGCGACCGCCCGCTCGCTCGAACTCGGCCTCGCGCGGCTGCAGTTCGTCGCGCACGAAGGCGGCCGCGCGGGCCTGGAGCTCATGCTGGGCGGGCGACAGGGTCACGTCCACCGCACCAGTCTGGGACACGGAGGCACAGGGTCGTGGCCGCCGTCGCGGGCGACGGGACGACGGACTCGGTAGGCTTCGGGGCATGCTCCCCGCCAGCCCGCCCGCCGGCCCGCGCGCCGGCCCGTCCGTGCCAGCCAGCGCGTCCGCCCCGACCATGCCGGCCCTGCCGGGCCGGGTCGACGTGGCCGTGATCGGCGGCGGCATCCTCGGGCTGGCGGTCGCCCGCGAGCTGCTCGCTCGGCGACCGGCGCTGCGCCTCGCGGTGCTCGAGCGCGAGGCGGCGCTCGCGCTCCACCAGACCGGCCACAACAGCGGCGTGCTGCATGCCGGGCTGTACTACCCGCCGGGCTCGCGCAAGGCCGTCTACTGCCGCGAGGGCAAGGCCGCCCTGGAGGCGTACGCGACCGAGCGCGGCATCCCGTTCGAACGGTGCGGCAAGCTCGTCGTGGCGCTCGACGAGACCGAGCTGCCGGCGCTCGCGCGGCTGGAGGAGCGGGCCACGGCCAATCGGGTGGCGGGGCTCGAGCGGGTCGGCCCCGAGCGCATCCGCGAGATCGAGCCGCACGTCCTGGGCATCGCCGGCCTGTGGAGCCCGGGCACGGGCATCATCGACTTCCGGCGGGTGGCCCTCGCGTACGCCGACGACGTGCGGGCGGCGGGCGGGACGATCCACACCGGCCACGAGGTCAGCGGCCTCGCCTCGGACGCCACGGGCAGCACCGTCACGACCCGCCATGGCGAGCTGCGGGCGTCGCTCGTGGTCAGCTGCGCGGGCCTGTGGGCCGACCGCGTGGCGGCCATGACCCCGGGCGCCGGCAGCGAGCGGATCGTGCCCTTCCGCGGCGATTACTACACGCTCACGCCCGACGCCCGCGCACTGGTCCGCGGGCTCATCTACCCGGTGCCCGATCCGCGCTTCCCGTTCCTTGGCGTGCACTTCACCCGGCGCATCGACGGCGAGGTGTGGGCCGGCCCGAACGCGGTCCTCGCCTTCGCCCGGACCGGCTACCGGCGACGCGACATCAGCCCCCTCGACCTGGCCCGCACGGTGACCAGCCGCGGCTTCCTGCGCCTGGCCACCCGCTACTGGCGGACCGGTGCGGCCGAGATGTGGCGCGACTGGTCGAAGCGCGCCTTCCTGGCCGAGCTGCGCCGGTTCGTGCCCGAGCTGCGCGCGGACCAGCTCACCTTCGGACCGTCCGGTATCCGGGCCCAGGCGGTCGACCTCGACGGCTCGATGGTCGACGACTTCCGCTTCCGCGGGGTGGACCGGGTCATCCACGTGGTCAACGCGCCGTCCCCGGCCGCGACCTCATCGATGGCCATCGCCGCCGACATCGCCGACCGGGCGACCGAGCGCCTCGGCACCTGACGGTCCGCCAACCGGGTGCCGCAGCGGCTCAGCCGGGCTGGGCCAGGACCATGATCCGGATCTCGGTCATGTCCTCCATCGCCCAGCGCAGGCCCTCGCGGCCGAGGCCCGAGTCCTTGACGCCGCCGTAGGGCATGTGGTCGATCCGGTAGGTCGGGATGTCGTTGACGATGACGCCCCCGACCTCGAGTTCGGCAAAGGCCCGCCAGGCGCCCGCGAGATCGTTGGTGAAGACGCCGGTCTGGAGCCCGAACATGCTGTCGTTGACCCGCGCGATGGCCTCGTCGAGGGTCGCGAACGGGGCGGCCACGACGAGCGGCGCGAAGGCCTCGTTGGAGCACACCTGGGCGTGGGTCGGCACGTCGACGAGGACCGTCGGCGGGAAGAACGTGCCGTCGGCCGTGCCGCCGGCGAGGATCCGACCGCCGAGGGCCACGGCCTCGTCCACCCAGCGCTGCGTGCGCTCGGCCTGCCTGGCGTCGACCATCGGGCCGACGTCGGTCGTCGGGTCGAGCGGATCGCCGAGCTTGAGCGCCGCGACGCCCTCGACGAACCTGGCCATGAACGGCTCCCAGACCTGCTCGTGGACGAACAGGCGCTGGACGCTGATGCAGATCTGGCCCGAGTAGGCGTAGGCGCCGGTGAGGATGCGCTTGACCGCCCAGTCGAGGTCGGCGCTGGCATCGACGATGGCGCCGGCGTTGCCGCCCAGCTCGAGCACGACCTTCTTCTTGCCGGCGCGCTCCTTCATCCGCCAGCCGACCGACGGGGAGCCGGTGAAGGTCAGCAGCTTGAAGCGCTCGTCGGCGACCATCCGGTCACCGAGCTCACGGGTCATGGGCAGGATGCTGACCATCCCCTCGGGCACCCCTGCGGCCTCGATGATCTCGGCCACGGCGAGCATCGTGAGCGGGTCGGCCGACGGCGGCTTCAACACGATCGGGTTGCCGGTGGCGATGGCCGGGCTGAGCTTGTGGGCGGCCAGGTTGAGCGGGAAGTTGAACGGGCTGATGGCGGCGATCGGGCCGATCGGGAAGCGCCGCGTGATGCCCACCCGGTCCGTGCTGCTCGGCATCAGGTCGAGCGGGATGAGCTCGCCCGTCATGCGCTCGGCCTCCTCGGCGCCGAGGCGGAAGGTGAGGGTCGCGCGGTCGACCTCGACGAGGGCGTCGCGGATGGGCTTGCCGGCCTCGGTCGCGATGAGCCGGCCGAGTTCCTCGCGGCGGGCCTTGATCCCGGCGCTGATCTCACGCAGGATCCGGCCGCGCTCGTAGGCGGCAGCGTGCGGGTGACCTCGAAGGCACGGACCGCGGCCTCGACGGCCTCCTCGTACTGCTCGGGCGTGGCCGTGTAGGTCGACCCGGCGGGCACCTCCGCGTTCGCCGGGTTGGCGACCTCGAGCACATCCGGCGAGGTCACCCAGCGGCCGGCCAGGAAGATCGGATGGGGCATGGTGCCGACGGTGGCGGTCATGGCTGGGAGCTCCTGGAGGGGTCGTCGGATGCGGTAGGGTCGCATCATACGACCGAGCCCGACACACCAGCCCTCGAGGACCGCCGCATGCCGACCGCCGATCTCCGCGACGCGCTTCGGGTCGAGCCCGGGCGTCGTGTCCGCCTCACGAAGCTGGACCCCGGCGCGACCCATGGCTGGGACAAGGAGCACGCGGCGCCCGAACTCGAGCGCCAGCTTCGCCGATTGGGCGAGCTGCAGGACCGCTTCTGGGCGGAATCCAGGCGCAGCGTGCTGGTCGTGCTCCAGGGCATCGACGCCGCCGGCAAGGACGGGACCATCAACAAGGTCATGGAGGCGTTCAACCCGCAGGGGTGCCCGGTCACCTCATTCAAGGTGCCGAGCGCCGAGGAGCTGGCCCACGACTACCTGTGGCGGGTCCACAAGGCGGTGCCACGGAAGGGCGAGATCGGCATCTTCAACCGTTCGCACTACGAGGACGTGCTCGTCGTACGGGTCCACGACCTGGTGCCGAAGCGCGTGTGGTCGAAGCGCTACGACCGGATCAACGCCTTCGAACGGCACCTCGCGGACAACGGCACGACCATCGTCAAGTGCTTCCTGTCGATCTACCGCGAGGAGCAGCGCGAGCGGTTCCAGGCACGCTACGACGACCCGACGAAGCGCTGGAAGTTCTCCATGGGCGACCTTGCCGAGCGGGAGCGCTGGGACGACTACCAGGCCGCCTTCGACGCGGCACTGAGCCGGACCTCGACGGCACACGCACCGTGGTACGTCATCCCGGCCAACCGCAAGTGGTTCCGGAACCTCGCGGTGGCCACGATCCTGGCCGACACGATCGCCGCCCTGCGGCCGCGCTATCCGGCCGTCGCCGACGACGTGCCGGCGGATCTGGTCATCACCTGAGCCGACCGAACCACCCCGGTCGGTGCGGCAGCGCACCGAAATCCGCCGACAGGCACCGCCAGCCTATCCCCACGATCCCACTATCGCGATAGGCTTTGCCGCCCTTCACGCCGCGTGAGGGATCGTCCGAGGACCGTCCTCGGCCCAGCGTCGGAGCCTCATGCAACGCCATCTACCGCTCGCGCACACGACCGGCGCCGACCGCTCCGCGGCCGCCCGGGCCCATCTCGTCGACGCCCTCGCGACCGAGGAGCGGATCTGGGGCCTGCCCGCCCGCACCGTCGGGATCCTGCTCGCCGTCCCGCTGGTCCTCCACGTACTGGCCGTCGCGCTCGCCGCGGCGGCTCCGGTTGCCTTCTTCGCCCTGACCGAGGAAGACGCCGTCGTGGAATGGGCCCAGGTCGCCGCCCTGCTCGTGGCGGTCGTCGCCGGCGCCATCGTGACTCGCCGCCTCGGCGCTGCTGGACTGCGCTGGCAGGCGGCCTTGGCCGCCGTCGCGACGCTGACCGTGTTCGGCGTCGCCGGCGAGGAGATCTCCTGGGGACAGCGGATCATCGGCGTCGCCACGCCGGCCGCGCTCGAGGCGATCAACGTCCAGGGCGAGACCAACGTGCACAACATCGGGGCCCTCGAGTTGGGGGTGCGCCTCGGGCAGATCGGCGTGGCCGGCCTGCTGGCCGCGCTCCCCGTGCTGGCGCTGACCCTGGCTCGGCCGTTCGCGCGGGTGGACCGCCTGCTGGTCCCGCCCCTGGCCCTGACCCTGTGGTTCTTGCCCCTGGCGATCTACTGGCTGATCCGCCTCCCGCTGGTACCCGACACGCTCATCACGCGTTTCAGCGAGGTCCCGGAGCTGGCCCTGTACGTCGGGCTCGCGCTCCTCGCGCTGCTGCACGTGCGCCGTCTCGCCCCGGCGGAAGCCAGTCCGTCCCCCGTCCGGGAGCGCTCGGCCGTCGGCTGAG
>JBKHXL010000066.1:0-92515 GCA_046566045.1 Candidatus Limnocylindria bacterium | reverse complement strand
AGATCCGCCGGACCGAGTTCGACACGATCGCCGCCGCGAACGCCATCTCGTCGCGCGGCCTGCCGGGCGACGTCTACCGCGCCGCGACGGTCCGCACCGGGAAGCTCGTCCGATGACGCGGCGCATCATCGTCACCGGGATGGGCATGGTCACGGCCGTCGGCAACGACGTGCCCACCACCTGGGCGAACCTGCTCGCCGGCTGCTCGGGCATCGGCCCGGTGACCGCCTTCGACCCGTCGCGCCTGACCGCCCGGATCGCCGGCGAGGTCAAGGACTTCGACGCATCGAACGTGCTCGATCGCAAGGACCAGCGCCGGACCGACCGGTACATCCAGCTGGGCCTCGTCGCGGCCCGCGAGGCGATGGACGCGGCCGGCCTGCCGGCGCGCCTGGAGGGCGACCTGGCCGAGGCGACCGGGGTCATCCTCGGCACCGGCCTGGGTGGCGTCGGCACGCTGACCGAGGGCATCTCGATCAACGCCGTGCGCGGCCCGGACCGGATCAGCCCGTTCCTCATCCCGATGGGCATCCCGAACACGGGCGCCGGGCAGATCGCGATCAACTTCGGGATGACCGGTCCCAACTTCGCGACCGTGTCGGCGTGTGCCTCCGGCGGGCACGGCATCGGCGAGGCGTCCGAGATCATCCGGCGCGGCGACGCGGACATGATGCTGGCCGGCGGCGCCGAGGCCGGCGTGTGGGAGCCGCTCCTCGGCGGGTTCGCCGCGATGCGCGCGCTGTCCACGCGCAACGACGACCCGCAGGCCGCCTCGCGGCCGTTCGACGCCGGGCGCGACGGGTTCGTCGTCGGCGAGGGCTCGGGCATCGTCGTCCTCGAGGCGCTCGACCACGCCCTCGCGCGGGGCGCCGCGCCCCTGGCCGAGCTCGTCGGCTACGGAGCGACCGCCGACGCGTCGCACATCACGCTCCCGGCCCCGGGCGGCATGGGCGCCGTGCGCGCCGCGCGCCGGGCGCTCGAGAAGGCCGGTCTCACGCCCGCCGACATCGACCACGTGAACGCGCACGCGACGTCCACGCCCGAGGGCGACAAGGCGGAGCTGCAGGCCATCCGGACGATCTTCGGCGAGGACGCCGGCCGGGTCGCGGTGACGGCCAACAAGTCGATGCTCGGGCACACGCTCGGCGCCGCCGGCGCGATCGAGGCCATCGCGACCATCCTGGCCATGCGCGACGGGCGCATCCCGCCGACGATCAACCTCCTGGACCCGGATCCGATGGGCGACGGCCTCGACCTGACCCCGAACGTCGCCACCGAGCGGTCCATCACCTATGCGATGAGCAACTCGTTCGGGTTCGGCGGCCAGAACACGACGCTCATCTTCCGGCGGTGGGAGCCATGAGCGACGAGCCGACGGGGCGCGGGCCGCAGGATGACGTCGTCGACGACGACGCCTCGGACGCGGGCCCCGTCGAGGCTGCGCGGGAGACGCCCGTCGCCGTCGAACGGCCGCGCGATCGCGGTGACGCCGAGCTGCTGACGCTCATCGACCACCTGGCGACGATGCTCGAGCGCTCCGACCTGTCCGAGCTGGCCATCGGCTCCGGCGCGACGGAACTCGTCCTGCGCAAGCCGACGGCGGTCGCCTCGACGGTCGTCGTCACGGGCGGCGGCGAGGACGCCGGTGGCGGGGCGAGCCGCGCCCCGGCGACCGGATCGGCCGGCGCGGGCGGGGCGGCCTCGAGCGAGGCACCCAGCCGCCCGTCGGTCAAGGCGCCCCTGACGGGGATCTTCTACGCGTCGCCGGCGCCCGGCTCGGCGCCCTACGTCCAGGCCGGCGGGGAAGTGGCGGTCGGCCAGGTCATCGGGCTGATCGAGGCCATGAAGCTGTTCAACGAGATCAAGTCCGACCTCGCCGGCCGGGTCGTCCGGGTCATCCCGGAGAGCGGCACGCTGGTGAAGGCCAAGCAGCCCCTCCTCGAGGTGGAACCGCTGTGAGCACGTCACCCGAGCGTCCCGTGGTCAACGCCCACATCACCGGCTGGGGGCGCTACGTCCCGAGCCAGGTCCTGACCAATGCCGACCTGGAACGGATGGTCGACACGAACGACGAGTGGATCGTGGCCCGGACGGGCATCCGCGAGCGCCGCGTGGCGGCCGCTGACGAGACGACCGCGTCGATGGGCGCCGTCGCCGCCCTGCGCGCCATCCACACCGCCGGGATCGACCCCGACGACATCGACATCATCATCCTGGCGACGCTCACCCCCGACTACTGGATGCCGTCCACGGCAGCCCTGGTCAAGGAGGCCATCGGCAACCACAAGGCGGCGGCCATGGACGTGTCGGCGGCCTGCTCCGGCTTCGTCTACGCCTATGCCACGGCCCAGGCGTACATCACGAGCGGCATGGCTCGCCACGTGCTGGTCATCGGAGCGGAGCTGCTCACCCGCTTCCTCGACTACACCGACCGGAGCACCTGCATCCTGTTCGGCGACGGGGCCGGCGCGGTCGTGCTGTCGGCGTCCGAGGCGCCCGGCGGCGGCCTCGGCATCGAGCTGACGACCGAGCCGCAGGGGGCCTACATGATCTGGCTGCCCGCCGGCGGGGCCAAGAGCCCGCCGTCGGCCGAGACGATCGCCCGCGGCGAGCACTACATCCGGATGGAGGGCCGCGAGACGTACCGCTTCGCGACCCGCACGATGGCCACGACCGCCCTCGAGTCGGTCCGCAAGGCCGGCCTCGCGCCGTCGGACATCGCCCTGTTCATCCCGCACCAGGCCAACGTCCGCATCGTCGAGGCCGTGGCCAAGGGCCTGGACCTGCCGATGGACCGGATGTACGTCAACCTCGACCGCTACGGCAACACCTCGGCGGCGTCCGTGCCGATCGCCCTGGCCGAGGCCGTGGCCGAGGGCCGCCTGGGCATCGGCGACCACGTCACGATCGTCGCCTTCGGGGCGGGCTTCACATCCGGCGCGGCGACCATCGCCTGGACCGCCGACCCGGCCCGCGGGGCCGGCGCCGACGACGCCGTCCGGCCGGAGGACGTCCATGTCCGCCTGCCGGTCGACTGGGACTCGGTCGACCCGATCCCGCCGGCCCTGGTCGAACTGATGCGCCGGCCCGGCCCGGTCGACGTGCCCCTCGACGACGTCGTCCCGGACGAACCAGCGGTCACCCAAGCGGAAGTCCACGCATGATCGAACTCGACGGCAGGAGCGCGCTGGTGACGGGCGGGTCGCGCGGCATCGGCCGCGCCATCGCGCTGCGCCTGGCCACGCAGGGCGCGGACGTCGCGTTCACGTACCGCGGCAACGCGGCCGCCGCCGAGGCCACGGTCGCCGCCCTCGAGGCGCTCGGCCGACGCGCCCTGGCGGTCCAGGCCGACGCTGCCGACGGGACCTCGGCCGAGGGCGTGGTGAAGGCCGTCCTCGACGCCTTCGGCAAGGTCGACATCCTGGTCAACAACGCCGGCATCACCCGCGACGACCTGATCATGCGGATGAGCGCCGAGGCGTGGAACGACGTCATCGACACCAACCTGTCCGGGGCGTTCTGGATGACCAAGGCCGTCACCCGCCCGATGCTCAAGGCGCGCGCCGGGCGGATCATCAACATCACCTCGGTGTCCGGCCAGGCCGGCCAGACCGGCCAGGCGAACTACAGTGCGGCGAAGGCCGGGCTCATCGGCCTGACCAAGGCGACCGCCCGCGAGCTCGCCTCGCGCGGCATCACCGTCAACGCGGTCGCGCCGGGATTCGTGCTGACCGAGCTGACCCAGGACCTGCCCGACGCGCTCCAGGCCCAGATCACCGAGCGCACCCCGCTCGGACGGTTCGGGACGCCGGAGGAGATCGCCCAGGCCGTGGCCTTCCTGGCCTCGGACGACGCGGCCTACATCACGGGCCAGGTGCTCGCGGTGGATGGCGGCCTGGTGATGATGTAGGTCGGCCGGTCCTGCTGGCTCGGGTCGACGGGAGTCGGCTCGACGCGTGCCGGTAGGGCCTGTGCGACCATAGCGCCCAACCGTCCACGCGTGGGAGCCTCTTAGCCCTTGATCCGACCCCGATCGCATCGCGCCCGCATGCGCCCAGCCGACCGAGACGCCACTTCACGACGCCGCTCTGCCGCCGGGGCGGCGTTCCTGTCGTTCCTGTTTCCGGGTCTGGGTCAGGCGTACGCCGGCCGCCGCAGGGCGGCGATCGGCTTCGCGGCCCCTGCCGTGGCCGTCGCACTCGTCGTCGCCGCAGTCATGGTCCAGGGCCTCGGCGCGTTCGTCGGGCTCTTCGTCAACCCGTCGAGTGCGATCCTCGTCAGCGTGACGGTCGTGCTTCTTGCCGTCTGGCGGGTGGTGGCCATGACCGAAGCGATGACCGGCCTTTCGCGGCCAGGCACCCCGGAGCGACGTCGCGGCACCGTAGCGCTCGTGATCCTTGCCGTCGTCGTGGCGGGCAGCCACGGGTGGGTTGCGGCCGCAACGTGGTCGATGTACGAGGCCGGCCGCGACATCTTCGTCGGTGAGACCGTCGTCCCCCAGGCCACCGCGTCCACGGGACCGAACAGCGGAGTCGTGATCGGGGGCCAGGACGTGCAACCTCAGCCGTTCTCGACTCCCGAGACCCCCACCTCCCGAGTCAACGTCCTGGTCGTCGGCATCGACTCCTCGGAGTCACGACAGACGGCCTTGACGGATACGCTGCTCGTGGTCAGCGTGGACCCGCACGACGGTTCGATCGCCATGGTCAGCTTCCCGCGCGACATCGCCGACTTCGAGTTGCCGGATGGCCGAACCTTCCGGGGCAAGATCAACTCCCTGCTGACCTGGGCTCGCAACCACCCTGAGGAGTTCCCGGAAGGGCCGCTGCCGACGTTGGCAGGAGCGCTCAGCCACCTTCTCGGCGTCCCGATCCAGTATTACGCGGCCATCGACCTCGACGGGTTCCGTCAGATGGTCGATTCGGTCGGGGGGGTGACCATCGACAACCAGACCGTGATCAACGATCCCACGTATGGCTGGGCGGATGGCCGCATGGGGTTCCGACTGTCGGTCGGCGAGCACCGCCTGGACGGAGAGCAGGCGCTTGCCTATGTGCGGACGCGCAAGGGAGTCGGGGACAGCGACTTCAGCCGGGCGCGGCGGCAACAGCAGCTCCTGCTGGCCCTGCGACAAGAGATCACGACGTCGAACACCCTCTTGCGGATCCCGGAGTTGACCAGAGCGATCGGTCAGACGATCGATACGAACTTCCCGGCCGGCCGGGTCGGCGAATTCATCGATATCGCGCTCGGGATCGATACGGGGAACGTCGTCCAGAAGGTCCTCGGGCCTCCCTTCGCCGTCCGGGCCACAGGACCGAACGTCTTCGACTACCGCCTCCGCCTCGACATGGCCAGGCTCGCCGCGCTGTCGATCGAATTGTTCGGCGACGACAGTCGATATGCCGAGGCCGCCCCACCCTGATCGGACTCAGCGGCGATGGGTGACCGAGGTTGACGACCAACGCCTCGATAGTGGAAGCCGGCCGCCGCGGCATCGGCGGCGGCGATCAGGCCGCGGCCATCGAAGAGGAGCGGGTACCGCATGCGGCCCCGGAGTGTCTCGAGAGGCAGATTCGCAAACTGCGGCCAATCTGTGCCGATGGCCACGGCATCGGCGCCATCGAAGACGTCCGCCGGGCGACTCGCGACCTGCAGGCCGGGCGCTGCGGACACCGCGCGATCCGGACGAACCGCCGGGTCGAATGCAGTCACCACCACACCTTCCTCAAGGAGTCGGCGTGCGACGTGCAGGGAAGGTGAGCCGCGAAGGTCGTCCGTGTCGGCCTTGAAGCTCAATCCGAGCAGTCCGACCCGGCCCTCATGCTTCGGGATCTCCGCCACGATCTGGCGGACGAACCGATCCTGCTGCTCGACGTTCACCTGGCTTATCGCCCGGGAGAGGTGCATCGATAGGCCGCGCCGTCGACCGGCCGACGCGAGGACCTGGAGCTCCTTCGGAAGGCATGACCCGCCGAATCCGAGACCCGGCCGCATGTAGACGGATCCGATCCGCGGATCCAGGCCGATCCCGTCGAGGACCTCGGTGACCTCGACGCCGTACTCCTCGGACAATGCCGCCACCTCGTTGACGAAGCTGAGCTTCAGGGCGAGGAAGCCATTGGCGACGTTCTTGATGAGCTCGGCCGCCGCGACATCGACGTACAGCCGTGGGGCCTCGATGGCGGAGTACACGCGCTCGACCACGGCGAGGTGCGCAGCGGTCGTCTCGGGGAAGCGACCGAAGATGATGCGAGATGGATGCTCGAAGTCGTGCACGGCAGAGCCCTGGCGCAAGAACTCCGGGTTCGTCGAGAGCCGGGCGCCGTCGGTGCGACCGAGCATCTGCGGAAGCCGGGCCGACAGCCCAGGCGGGAGTGTGCTGCGGACCGAGACATCCACGTCAGGCCACCTGCGCAGGTCGGTCGTCGCGGAGTGCAGCTGGCGTAGATCCGACTCGCCGGTGTCCGAGATGGGCGTGCCAACGGCGATGAACACGAGGTCGGGAACCTCGGCGGCCTCGAGGGAGCCGACGACGGTAACGCGATCGCCTGCCTCGGCGTACGCTGCGGCGAGCCCCGGCTCCTCGATCGGCATGATGCCGGCCTGGAGCTCAGCAAGGCGGTTCGGCGCTGTTTCGACCAGCGTTACATCGTGCTCACCAGTGCGGGCGAGGCAGACCCCGGTGACCAGGCCGACGTATCCGGCGCCGACGACGATGATCCTCATGGCTCGAGGGTATCAGAAGGCCCAGGTCGGCATCGTTCGGGTGTCAGCACCGCCAGAATTGACGCATGGCGACACGAACCTGCGACAATCGGCCCGCTCACGCTCGACTGTACCTTCGGTGAATGCTATCAAGCAGCGATCGCTCGACGCCTCTCCCTCGGTCGATGGGTCTTCCCGATGGTCCCGTACGCGCGGATCTCAGCCTGCGGCAGGAGTGGACGGGCGTTCGGCCGGAGCGATGGTCCTTGGCGGAGCGAGCTTGGCGACTGCAGCGGTCCTGACGAGCTGGTTGGCCGGCCCGATCGGATCAGGACCGACGGTCCTGCTCGCGGTGGTGATCGTTGCGCTCGGCGCCATCCTATCCAGTGGCTGGCGACCAGAGGCACCGATCCTTGCTCTCCTGTTTGCCGCTGCGTTGATGGGGTCACCGATCTTGCCCGCCGAGAGTCGGTATATCCCGACGCTGATCTGCATGACAACCAGCGTCGCAACCCTTGCGCTGTGCCTCTATCGGCGCGACCGGCTTCAGGTGCCGGAGCGGAGCGTGGCGATCCTGCTGGTTGCCTATGTGGTTGCCGCGGGGATCTCGACGATCACGTCGACCGATCAGCGGCTGAGCCTGACGTACCTTGGGGGGATCATCCTGTCCCTCGGCACCGCATTCATCGCTGCGCCAACGCTGCTGACGACGGTCACGGCTCGTTTCGCACTCGCGGCGACCGCGGGGGTCATCGGCCTCGTGCTGGCCGCGGCGAGCCTTGCTCTGTGGCTTCTCGGTCCTGTTCCGGCGTTCGGTGATCCCCTAGGTAGATACTTGATCACGGAACTTCGCCTTGGTGAATCGCTCACGGGCCTGATCATCCCGCGCGCCTCTGGACCGTACTTGGCCCCTGGGTACCAGGCGTTCAATCTGTCGATCGCGTTGTTCTCGCTGCTGGCCATCCGGCGGATGGTCGGACCACGAACTCGCCGCGCCATGCCGTTCGGGATCGCGTTGATCATCGTGGCCATCCTCATGACGATGTCGCGCACCGGTTGGTTCGTGGCGCTCATGGGCGCGCTCGTCTTCTCCGTCATCGTCGTCGAGCGCGCCAGGTCGCGCGGATCCGGACTGCCGCGGCGATCGTTTGTCGATGGAGCTGCCGTTGGCGCATTCGTCGTCCTGGGCGTCATGCTGGCAGGGCTCCTGACGAACACGATCGGCGCCAACGCGAGGTACGACATCGCCGAGACACGCTATGGCGATGTCGTACCGGACAAGACGGAGGAAGACGTCGTGAACCACGTGGCGCTGCCCCAAGCACCCGCCACCGGTGGAGCGACCCCCGAGCCGCCTCCGGCCGCGGTTCGTGGCGGGGCTGAGTCGAGCAGCCGGGGCATCATCTGGGCCGCGAGCGTGGAGGCGATCCTCGGGCGGCCCCTGACGGGCTATGGGCCCGGTACGAATGCTGAGGCCCTGGCACCGTTCCTGACCGGCGCGAACGCCTACTACCGCGGTCTGACGTCGCACAGCGCATGGCTTCGCACGACGCTCGAGATGGGCGTCATCGGGCTCGTGGCGGTACTGGCTATCGTCGTCGCCACCGGCTTGACCATCGTGCGCCGCTGGTCTGTCGAGCGGCGCCTGACGGAGCCGTCGATGTGGGCCCTTGTCGCAGCCGCCGCCGCGATCGTCGTCGGGGGGACTCTGGAAACGCTCCTGCTCGGCGGCCTGACCTTTGCGAGCCTGTACTGGGCCCTGGCCATGGGGATGATCACCGCCCGGCCGGCTGCGGCCGCCAGCCCGCCCATGACCGATCGGGGGTCGGGTGATCGGCCGCCGGGCGGGCCGGGCGAACGAGCATGACGGACAACGACCAGCCTCCGTCGTCGGCTCCGAGCACCGTCCCATATCAGCCGAGGGTCTATTGGCGGAAGCTCCACGAACGAGGCGGTCTCTCGGCGGTCGGCCAGTCTGGCTTACCGGCGACACTGAATCGTTGGCTGTACCGTTCCTGGGCACGCTCGGTGACGCGGCTGGCGATTCGCGCAGGACTACCCCGCGCCGGGACGCGCATGTACGAAGTCGGTGCCGGCACGGGGTACTGGGTGGACCATTGGCGCACCCTCGGCGTGACCCAGATCGACGGGTGCGACCTCTCCGAGATCGCCGTCGAGGCACTGAACCGCCGCTACCCCGATGGTCGGTTCGACGTTGCCGACATCAGCGAGCTCGACCCGACCGCCGTCGGTTCGTACGATCTCGTGGATTGCCACAACGTCCTGTTGCACATCACCGATGAGTCGCGGTTCGACCGGGCGCTTGAGAACATCGGCCGGCTGGTGGCCCCGGGTGGTTCGTTGCTGCTCGCGGAGCCGATCCTGTTCGATGCGTCCTTCGAACGACCGTTCGACGCAACGATGTCATCAAGGGCACGTCCGCTGGAACGGTACGTCGACCGACTGGTGGCGACCGGACTGAGCCTGGCCGTCGTCGAGCCCTACGCGGTCATGGCCAACAATCCGATCGAAGGAGCGACTCGCCGGTGGTATCGGTTCTGGCGTGCATCGTGGATCGCGGTCGTGGCCGTCTGCCGGATCCTTCCCGCCAACGCCCACTGGCTGGGCCCGATGCTGTACGGGCTCGACGGCGTGCTCCTGCGTACGGGTGCCGCGCCGTCCGGCAAGCTCGCCCTATTCCATCGGCCGCCCTGACGCACCGCCGAGCCGTTCGGACGCGACCAAGCTGGGATCAGACGCCTCGGTGGCCTGGGACCGGATGAAGGTACGCACCAGCCGCGCCAAGTTTGGCGCGAGGGCCAGCAGGATGAGCGTGGAGACGACGGCAACGGCGGGCCACAGGTCCGTGCCGGCGAGCACGCCGTTGGCGACGGTGGCAAGGAAACAAACGGCCCAGATTCGTAGACCGCTATCGTCGGACATCGGCATGATCCCCCGGAGCGCCCACAGATTCATCGCAAGCAGGGCGCCGTAGCTGATCGCGGTGGTCGCAGCGGCACCGAATGGGCCCAGGGTCGGAACGACGACGAGGTTGAGTCCGACGTTCAGCGCCGCCGCGAGAGCGAGATGGATGGCGAGACGACCTTGTCGGAGCCCAGCGCCGTAAACCAGACCAAAGGTCGTCGAGGCTATGAAGGCCGCGAGCCCGATCGCGATCGGCCCTGCCAGCCTGACGTCGATCGGGAGGACGTCGCCATATTTCGCGATGAGGATCACGCTGATCGACAGCAGTGCGAGGATCCAGCCGAGCAGCTGCGCTGCGAGGACCACCAACGACAGCACGCGGGGCGCGTCACCGCGATCCCATGCGCGAAACACCCGCGGCCGGACGACGACGAATAGAACGGACGGTACGAGCCGAAAGACCAGGTCGACGATCCCATACGTCGCCGCGTAGACACCGACTTCGTCTAGCGGACGAAAGCTCGACAACACGAAGCGATCGCTCACGGATAGCACGTACAGGAGACTCGCCACAGCCAGAGAGCCGAGACCGTACCCGGCGATGTCGCGCCGAGACTCACCGGGCGGCTCGGGCTTGACATGCGCTTCCGCGGCGGCGGTCTTGGCAGCGTTCGACGTTGCCATGACAAGCACAGCGGTCCCTAGACCGAACCCGATCGCGAGTCCGACAGCCGCGGCCACGGCGGTGCCGAAGGCGAACGCCAGGGCGACGGATCCCACCGTACCGACGATCGCGCGCACGACCGTCCCGACGCTGACCATGCGGAAACGCAGCAACGCCTGCAGGCGCGCTATCGCGACGAGATAGGCACCGATGGTGCCGGTCAAGAGCGCCGTGGAAGCGGCCACGACGATGTCCGCGGCTGGGATGAAGACGGCCGATAGGACGCCACCCATCAGGCATGACCCGAGCAGGGCGGCGACGACGCCTCGGACGGGCAGTTGGAACTCTGGCCGGTGGGCGAACCGAACCACGACTGCCTCAAGCCAGCCTGTCGTCAACTGCGGTACGCCGTTGGCGACCGCGAGGATCAGTGCGAGGATCCCGTACTGGGCGGGGCCGAGGGTCGCGAACAAGACGGGGATCGACAGGAGCGACGCCAGACCGGGAACGACGTAGCTCGGTGCCAGAACGGCCGAGTCGCGTCCGACGCTCGGGATCCTCGACACAAGAACGCTGGTGCGGAGTGATCCCGCAGGCGCTGGCATCAGGACCGGTTCTTCGCGTTCGACACCGGAGCGGGCCGGGTCCTTCGAGCCATCGATTCAACCATCGTAGTGCGGACGATAGAGTGCCCAGGGGCGAAAGGAAAACACGAAGACGCTCGACGGTGTGCCTGTCGATCGAACGCCTGACCTGCCTCGTGAAGTCGCTCGTGCTGCTGCTGTTCGAGAGTCCGATCGGAGCGACGAATGGCAGGGGGATCGCCGCCCGACGGTCTCCCGCGCCGGATCAGCCGATCACGGATCGCCAGAGTGCGGCCATCGATTCCGTGGATCGATCGAGCGAGTGATGGGCGATGCTGGCCGGCGCAGCTGCCGCGAACCGCCCCCTCAGGTCGTCGTCTTCCAGGGCTCGCAGCGCGTTGCGGATCGCGTTGGCGTCGTCGGGCGGGATGAGGATGCCGGTGCGCCCATCCTGGATGGATTCGACGAGACCACCCACCCGGCTCGCGATGACCGGTACGCCACAGGCCAGCGCTTCCACTGCCACCAATCCCAAGCCCTCTCGGTGGGACGGCACGACGACCACATCAGCGCTCTGCATCCAGACCGGCACGGCTTCGGTCGGAACGGCGCCGACGATGCGGATCGCCGGAAACCGCCGCTGGATGTCGGGCACGAGTTCACCGCTGCCGACCATCACGCCGAGCCACCCGTCGAGGGCCGTCAGCGCCTCGGCGAAGGTAACGGCGCCCTTCGACTCGATCATCCGACCGCAGAACAAGGCGATGCGCGCACCCTGCGGCAACGCCGTCACCTCCCTGGCCGCCCGTCGCCCACCCGGCCGAAAGTGGGTCGTGTCCACCCCGGGCGAGATGACGTGAGGCTCGACGCCGAGTCGTCTGACGATGGCGGCGGTGTGCTCCGAGTTGGTGACGACGCATGCCGCTGACCTCGCCACGAGTCGGGCGAGGCGTCGATGGAGCCAGGACCGTTGCGCAGATATCGCGACGTCGCTGCCATGGGCGTACACGACGTGCGGGATCGATCGCAAGCGAGCCGCCGTCATCCCGATCAGTCCGGTCGGAAAGAGGGCGTGCGTCTCGACTCCGTCGAAGCGCCCTCGCGAGGTGCATGCGGCGAACGCCAGCCTGAGATATCGAACGACGACCGACCCGCGATAGGTCTTCGCCGCCACGACCCGAACGTCGGCTCCGAACGCTCGTGCCTTCCGGACGCGCTGTTCCACGAACGGTCCCGCATCAGGCCGGTCAGAGGTCGGATAGAGGCTCGTTATCAGGAGTAGACGCAAGTTGGCGCGCACGGGCTGATCCTGGTCGGCGCCGGCAACCGCCCGGGTGACATGCTCATCTGAGCCGCCCCGGTCGAACATCAGGCTCTGGCCATCGCGCGCTGGGCAGCCTCGAGCGTGCGCACGACGCGCAGCCCCTGCCGTCCGTCCGACCGAGGCGTCGCTCCGCTCCGGATGCAGTCGACGAAGTGCTGGCACTCGATCTTGAGCGGCTCCGTGAACTCCAGCTTCGGGATGAGCACGTCGCCGGCGCGCAGGAGCAACTGGAACTCGCCGAAGGTGCGGTAGGCACCGAGGCCCTCGGAGGCATGCATCGGTCGCTTGGTCACACCCCGGTCGTAGATCGTGATCTTGGCGTCCGCGCTCACGTCGTCGTAGACGACCATCTTTTCGCTGCCGACGACGGTCATGCGCCGGACCTTGAGCGGGTCCAGCCAGCTGATGTGGACATTGGCCCCGACACCGCCCGGAAAGGCCATCGTCATGAACACGACGTCCTCGATGCCGGGCTGGACGTACGCAAAGCCGCGCGCCGTCACGTCGGTCGGCTCGGCGTCGAGCCAATCGCACAGGATCGAGATGTCGTGTGGGGCGAAGTTCCACATGGCGTTGATGTCCTGGCGGACCTGGCCGAGATTGAGTCGCTGGGAGTAGATGTACTGGATGTCGCCCAGCTCGCCGCCGTCGATGAGCTCCTTGACCCGGCGCACGGCTGGGTTGTAGACGAACACGTGCCCGACCATCAGCCGCAGGTCGCGCGCATCGGCCAGGGCGATGAGTTCCTCGCAGTCGGCGCTCGTGGTCGCCAGTGGCTTCTCGACGAGGACGTGCTTGCCGGCCTTCAGCGCGGCGCTCGCGAGCCGGAAGTGGGTATCGACCGGGGTGGCCAGGACGACGCCATCGATGGTGTCGTCGGCGAGCACGTCGGCGTAGTCGGTGACGAGGCGCGGGCCCGGCAGCTGCCTGGACATCCGCTCCAGGCGGCCCACGTCCGCGTCGCACAGCACCGCCAACTCGCCGCCCTCGACGGCGGCCAGGTTGCGAGCAAGGTTGGGCCCCCAGTAGCCGAGACCGACCTGCGCCAGGCGGACCGTCATGCCGGCCCGCTGCGCACGGTGGCGGCGACGTGCGCGATGGCGTCGTCCGGCAGTTCCGGGTAGATCGGCAGCGAGAGGACCTCGGCTGCGGCACGCTCCGTATGCGGCAGTGACACGTCACCGTAGCCGAGCGCGACGTAGGCCGGTTGGCGGTGCAGCGGGATGGGGTAGTGGATGCCGGCCATGACGCCGGCTTCCCGCAGGTGCTCGAGCAGGTCATCGCGGCGCGCCGAGCGCACGACGAACAGGTGGTAGACGTGGCGAACGCCGCGCTGCTCGGTCGGGACCGTCACGCCCGCCTCCGACAGGAGCTCGACATACCGTCGCGCATGCCGTCGGCGCGCCTCCGTCCAGGCCTCGAGGTGCGGCAGCTTGGCCGCCAGGATGGCCGCCTGCAGGGCATCGATCCGCTCGGCGAAGCCGACCTCGACGTGCTCGTACTTGGTGGTCCGCCCGTGGTCGCGGAGGCGGCGGACACGGTCCAGCACGACGGGGTCGTTGCCGGTGACGGCCCCCGCGTCGCCGTAGGCGCCGAGGTTCTTGCCCGGGTAGAAGCTGAAGCACGCGAGGTGCCCGATGCTGCCGACCGGCCGCTGGCCGATGGCCGCCCCATGGGCCTGGGCCGCGTCCTCGATCACCCACAGGTCGTGCCTGGCGGCGATGTCCATGAGCGCGCCCATATCGGCCGGGTGCCCGTACAGGTGGACGGGCAGCACCGCGCGCGTCCTGGGCGTGATGAGATCCTCGACGTGGTCGGGGTCGATCGCGAACGTGGCCGGGTCGATGTCGGCGAAGACCGGACGTGCGCCGGCGTTGGTGATCGCCTCGGCCGTCGCGATGAACGTGTGGGCAGCCGTGATGACCTCGTCGCCCGGGCGCACGCCCAGGGCGCGAAGCGCCAGTTCGATGGCCGCGGTCCCGGAACTGACACCGACCGCACCACCGGCTCCGACGTGCCGTGCCCAGGCGGTCTCGAACCGATGCACCTCGTCGCCAAGGATGAAGCTGGTGGTGTCCAGCACGCGCTGGATGGCCGCGTCGATCTCCGGGCGGATGGATCGATACTGCGCCCCAAGATCCACCAGCTGGACCCGCATGGTGCTCCTCTCGCCCTCGACCGGGTCAGCGTGCACGGTAGGCCTCGATATCCGTCACGTATCGGACGATCCGGGCCGGGTTGCCGACGACGACGGCACCGTCGGGAACGTCCCGGACCACGACGCTGCCTGCGCCGACCAGCGCGCCCGGCCCGACGACGACCCCGGGCAGGATGGTCGCGTTCGCCCCGATCCTGGCGCCGGACCTGATGACCGGGCCGCGGAGGTCATGCTTGGCGGCCGGGCTCTGCGGATAGCGGGCGTTGGTGAGGGTGACCGAGGGGCCGATCCAGGCACCCGCCTCGATGGTCGTGAACTCCGGCACGAACGCGTTCGAGTGGATGCGGACCCCGTCGCCGATCGAGACATGGTGCTCCACGATGCTGTGCGTCCCGATGCTCACGTCGTCGCCGATGACGTTGGCCTCGCGGACCATCGCGCCGTGGCCGGTCTGGAAGCGCCGGCCGATCCGGTTGGCCACGTAGATGACGGTGTGCGAACGGATCCGGGCACCGGCGCCGATGGTGAGGACGGACACGTCGTCGGAAGCGGAGGAGCCCAACACCACGAACTCCTCGATGACCGAGTCATCGCCGAGTTCCACGCGGGGGCCCACGATCGCCGTGTGGGCGATGGTGATGGGCATGATGGACCTAGTCTACCGTCCGGTCGTTTCGTCGTGATCCGCCGGAATCGGCGCCGCTGCGTGACGGGACACCACCCGGTACAGCACGAGCAGGTAGACGGCGTAGGCGGCCGTCTGCAGCACGGCGAGCAGGCGGATGGCCTCCAGCGCGTCCAGGCCGGCTGCTGCCCCGCCGGCGATGCTCACCACGACCGCCGCGAGGGCCAGGACGTCGTACACGAGCTTGGTCCGCTGCGCCTGGTAGACGACGGCGACCCGGCTGAGCGGGCTGACGATCAGCGCCGAGACGAGCCATGGGGCCATGTGCGCCGCCACCACCCCCGCGGTCCCCCATGCCGGGCCGAACACGATCCCGAACGCCCATGGACCAAGCACGGCGAGCCCGATCGCGATCGGCAGGCCGACCAGGAACAGGGCGATGGCCAGTCGACGGAACAGGGGCAACGCCGCCCGTGGGTCGGATCGCGCGTGCTCGGCGACTCGGGCGAGCGTGGCGTCGCCGACACTTGCTCCGATCACGCTGAGCGGCAGTCCCAGGACTCGCTGGACCAGGGCCAGGTAGCCCGCCATCGTGAGGTCGTACGAGGCGGCGACCAGGGGCACGGGCAGACTGGCTGCGGCGGCGTTGAGCAGCGAGGACGGCACCCCGAGCGCCGGGAAGCGCCAGTACGCTCGGGCCATCGCGGCCGTGCTCAGGCCCGGCAGGCGTCGCGCTGCCATGGCCGCAGCGCCCGCAGAGCGGATCGCGCCCGACAGCCCCAGGAGCCGGCCGAGGATGTCGCCCACCAGTAGTCCGAGGACGCCGCCGGACAGCAGGCCGAAGCCGACCTGCGCGATCGCACGGCCGGCGCTCTGGACGACCTGGACCTGGGAGATCATCCGGTAGGCGTCGCTTCGGATGAGCCAGTAGCGCAGGACGGTCAGGATCCCGAAGCCCGCCAGGCCCAAGCCGGCCAGCGGCGCCGCCACCAGGGGCAGCGTGCCGTAGCCGCCGACATCGAGGAGGATGAGGGCGGCCAGCAGGGCAGCACTGATGAGGCTCACCATCGGTACCAGGCCGATGGCCAGTCCGACCAGTCGGGCCGCATCCGCCGTCCTGGCCGGGATGACGACCGCCTGCTCGTAGCGCAGCGACGTGGCGACGGTGGCCACCTGGACGAATGCCAGGAACAGGCCCAACTGGCCGATCTCCACCGGGCTGTACAGCCTCGTCAGGAATGGCGACACGCCCGCAGTGATGAGCTGGGCGCCGGCGGCCCCGCCGGCGAGGATCGCGACGGTTCGGACGAACCCCGGCCGACGGGGCCTTGCTACCATCCCGCTCGCATGCATCTCGTCATCGTCAATCAGTATGGCTTGCCGGCAGGGGCGTCGGGCATCACCCGACACGGTGACCTCGGCGCCGCGCTCGTCCGCCAGGGTCACGACGTGACGGTCATCGCATCCCGCTTCAACTACCTGACGCGTGACGCGTCGGGGAGCCGGCGGACCTCCCGCAGCGTGCACGACGGTGTGCGCTTCGTGTGGCTGGACACGGGGTCGTATCGCGCCAACGACGGGCAGCGCATCCGATCGATGCTGGCGTACTCGCTGCGGGCCACGTGGACCGCGCTTCGCCTGGACCACCGACCCGACGTGGTCATGGGCTCGTCGCCGCACCTCCTTGCCGGGCTCGTCGGCGCGCTCGTCGCCCGCCGCTTCGGCGTGCCCTACCTGTTCGAGGTCAGGGACCTCTGGCCGTCGGCCCTGGTGGACCTCGGCGCCGTCCGAGCCGGCGGCCTCGTCCATCGGGCCCTCGAACTGGTGGAGCGCGTGTGTTACCGCGTGGCGGATCGGATCGTCATCGTTCCGCCGCATGCCCACCGCCGGGTCGGGGAGATGGGCACGGACCCGGGCCGCTGTGTCCATATCCCCAACGCCTCGGCAGGTCCCACCGACGGCCCGGTCGAACCGCTCCCGGCCAGCCTGGAGGCGATCCTCGCCAGCTTCGAGGGTCGCCAGATCGTCATGTACGCGGGCGCGCAGGGCGTTTCCAATGGCCTCGATCTGGTCCTCGAGGCCATGGATCTGCTGCGCGACGAGGAGCCGGCGACCTACGCCAGCCTGGCCGTCGTCCTGATCGGCGATGGTGGACGGCATGACGCGCTCGTGGCGGCTGCCGCGGCGCGCGGGCATGCCCACCTGGCGTTCCATCCGCCGATCGCCAAGGCCGCGATCCCTGCGGCCCTGGCCAGGGCGTCGGCACTCCTGGTGTCGTTCGCCGATGCCGCGGTGTATGCGTACGGCCTCAGCCCGAACAAGCTCTTCGACTACCTGGCGGCCGGCCGCCCGGTCCTGCTCGCCTCGCGGCTGCCCGACACCCCCGTCGCGGAGGCTGACGCCGGCCGGACCTACGATCCAGGCTCGGCGCGATCGCTGGCTGCCGCGCTGGCCGACCTGCTGGCGTGCTCCCCCGAGGAGCGTGCGGCGATGGGACGGCGCGGCCAGGCGCTCGTGCGCGAGCGGTACAGCATCGATGTCACCGGGCGCCAGCTCGGCGATCTGCTGCGGACCGTCGCTCCCGGGGCGACGTGACGGGCAGGGTCGTCCTCTTCGGCGGAGCCGGCTTCATCGGGACGGCACTTCGTGGCGGACTCGGCCGGGATGTCGTCGCTCCGACGCGTGGCGAGGTCGATCTGGCCTCCGGCGAGGCGGTCGCGTCGTACCTGCAGCGAGGCGACATCGTGATCAACGCGGCGGGCTATGCCGCCGCGACGGATACGTCTCCATCCGGCCTGCGCCGCCTGCGCCGGGACAACGTCGAGGCGGTCCGGATGCTGGGCCGGGCCGCGGCGGCTGTCGGCGTCGATCACGTCATCCATCTCAGCAGCGTCGCGGCCATGGGCCACCGGACCGGCCGGATGATCCGGGAGGACGATCTGCTTCCGCCCCGGACCCCATACGGCCAGAGCAAGCGCGACGGCGAGGTCGCGCTGCTCGCCGAGGCGGGCGGCGTGCCGGTCACGATCGTCCGTCCGACGTCCATCTTCGGCGAGGGACGGGGCCTCGCGGCACTCCTGTGCCGCCTGTCCGACCTGCCCGTCATCCCGGTGGTGGGCGGTGGCTCGGCGCTCGTGCCCTTCAGCTACGTCGGCAATCTCGTGGCCGCGGTGGACCTCCTGGTGGAGCAGCCGACCGCGGGTGGGCGGACCTTCATCGTCGGCGATGCGGAGTCCTACCCCCTGCGCCGGATCGTCACGACCCTGGCTCGCGCACTGGGTCGCGGGCGCGCGCCCGTCGTGCCCGTTCCGACGCTGGCCGTTCGCAGCCTGGGGCGCGTGGAGACTGCCCTGAGCCGGCGGATGGGGCGACTGCCGCTGCTCGACCCGGTCCGGATCGAGACGCTGACGAGCTCGGTCTCGTACTCGACCGCCGCGTTCGTCGAGGCGACCGGGTTCGAGCCACCGTATCCGCTCGAGACCGCGCTCGAGCGGATCGCGACGTGGTACCGCGACGCCCACCGGACGCCGGCGCGATGATCGAGCGCTGGCTCCTCGTCGTCGTCGTTGCCGCCGTGACGGCCGCCGCGGTCACGCGCATCGTCGAGGCGATCGCTCGACGCCGGAGCCTGCTCGATGTGCCCAACGAGCGCAGCTCGCACGTGATCCCGACACCCCGCATCGGCGGCCTCGGCATCGCCGCCGGGGCCGCCACCGGCTGGCTGGTCGCGGACGGCCCGGGCGATCCCGTCGCGGTGATCGTCATGGCCGCCGCGGTCGCGCTGGCCGCGGTGGGCCTGACCGATGACCTGTGGCGGACCAGCGTCCTCGGCAAGTACCTGGCCCAGCTCGCGGCGAGTGCTGTCGTGGCTGTCGCCATCGGGCCGTCGCTCCGACTCGCGATCGGCGACGTGGGGCTGCTCATCGACGGGCCCGCGGCCGTCGTCGTGGCGACCCTCGGCCTCACGGCGCTGGTCAACGCCGTCAACTTCATGGACGGCATCGACGGCCTCGTCGGTGGCGTCAGCCTGGTCGCGGCCGTCGCGCTCATCGCCGTGGTCGGCGCCCCGGGCTGGCCGCTGGTCGTGCCGCTGGCCGCGGCGTGCGCCGGGTTCCTCGCCTGGAACTGGGCGCCGGCGTCCATCTTCATGGGCGACGTCGGGAGCCACTTCCTGGGCCTCATGCTCGGTGCCGCGCTGCTGATGGCCCGCGACGGGCCGGTGGACGTGATGCCCGCCCTGATCGTGGCCGCCCCGCTGCTGTTCGACACCGGGTTCACGCTCGTGCGTCGGGCCCGTGCCCGCAAGGACGTGTTCGCGGGTCACCGTGAGCACCTGTACCAGCGCGCCGTGCAGGGCGGTGCCTCCCATCGCGCCGTCGCGGCCGGGTATGTGGGCGCTACGGGTTCGGCAGGACTGCTCGCCGTCGCCTGGCCAGCCATGCCCGGCCCGGCCCAGCTCGTGGCACTGCTCGCCCTGCTCGGGGCGGGGGTGCTCTACGCGGCCCTGGTCGAGCGGCGCAGCGGGATGGACACGCCGGCCACTCCCTGATCCGGGTCAGGCGTTCGGCCGTCCGTGCGGCGCGCCGGCGATCAGCGCCTGAGCCTCCGCCGCGGCGATGGCGCCGAAGGTCGACAGCGCGGCCTCGCTGGTCATCCCGGTAAGGGCGGCGGACCGGCGCAGCAGCGCACGTACCGCGGCATCATCGTGCGCGGTGGCAGCGACCACCACCTCGTCCACGAAGGCCTCGATCTGCGCCTCGATGGCCGCGGAACTGCTCCGGGCCGCTCGAAGGATGCCGGGGTGTCGGGTCCGCTCGGCGACCTCGTCATCGTAGAAGAGCTTCTCGTGCAGGCGCTCGCCGGGTCGCAGGCCGGTCACGTTGATGGGCACATCGTCGATGTTCATGCCGTTGAGCCTGATCAGGTCGCGGGCAAGGTCCATGATCTTGACCGGCTCACCCATGTCCAGGACATGCACGTCGCCCGGCGAGGGATCGGCGGCGGCTTCCAGGATCAGGCTGACGGCCTCGGCGATGGTCATGAAGTAGCGGGTCGCATCCGGATTGGTGATGGTCAGGGGCAGGCCATCGTCGAGCTGGCGCTGCAGGAGCGGCACGACGCTGCCACTCGACCCGAGCACGTTGCCGAAGCGCACGGCGGCGTAGGCGCGCTGCGTGCGATGACCGGCCGCGACCGTGAGCTGCTCGGCCAACCGTTTCGTCGCGCCCATCACGCTGACCGGCTCGACCGCCTTGTCCGTCGAGATGAGCGTGAAGCGCGCGATGCCCATGTCCTCACAGGCGCGCAGCACGTTGCGCGTGCCGAGCACGTTCGTCAGCACGCCCTCGGACGGGTAGGACTCGACATACGGGACGTGCTTGAGCGCAGCCGCGTGGAAGACGACGTCGGGTCTGGCCGTGTGCAGCACGGCGGTCAGGGCATGCATCGAGCGCACGTCGGCGAGTGCTGCGACCACGTGGACCCCGTCGGCCTCGCGACGCATGGCGGCGATGTCGCGCTCGACGCTCCAGAGTGCCCACTCGTTGTGCTCCACGACCGTGAGCACGCGTGGCCCGAGGCTCAGGATCTGCCGGACGAGCTCGCTGCCCACGGATCCGCCGCCGCCGGTCACCACGACCGACGCACCGTTGATGGAGCCCGCGACCGCCTCGTAGTCGATCGTGATCGGGGCCCGGCGCAGCAGGTCCTCGACGTTGACCGAGCGGATCCCGGTGACCTGGAAGTGCCCGGTCACCATGTCGCGCAGCGGCGGCACGATCTTGACGGTCAGCCCCAGGTCCCGCGCTGCCTCCACGGCGCGACGCACCGGCCTGGCTGCCGCGGATGGGATGGCGATCAGCAGCTGCTCGGCGCCCGACCGCGCGACCGCGGACTCGAGGTCGTCCAGGCCGCCGTAGACCCGATGGCCAAGGAGTCGCGAACCGTGCTTGCGGCGGTCATCGTCGACGAAGCCGACGATGCGCATGCCTCGCAGGCCGGCCGGCGTGGCCATCCTGGCCACGATGGACCCGGCGTTCCCGGCGCCGTACACCAGCGTTCGGACCTCCGCGTGCTTGGTCTCGCGACCCGCGGAGCGCTCGAGAGTGCTGCGGGCCACGATCCGGATGCTCGCGGTCAGGGCCAGGAAGAGCACGGGCTCGAGCAGGAAGAACGAGCGCGGGAACGGATTGGTCCCGGGGGCGTCGACGGCCGACATGACGACGAAGACGGCCGCGATGATGGCGGAGCCGATGATGACCGCGCGCACGAGGTCGACCATGTCGCGCACGGACGCGTAGCGCCACTCCCGCCGATGAAGGCCGAGCGCCGCGAGGACCAACGGCCGGATCAGGACCGGCAGCAGGACCGCCGGCAGGTAGGGGGCCACGGCCGTGGTCAGGTCGGTCGTGTCGAAGCGGATCGCCAGCGCCGCGATGGCAGCCACGAGCGACGCGATGATGTCCAGGATCGTGATCAGCCAGCCTGGTGTCGCGAACCGCCAGCGCATCGTCCTGGTCGCGACCGCGTCTGGGTCGCGCGGCTCGTCGGTCATCGTCCCTCCCTCTCGGTGTCCCGCGCCATGGTACCTGCGCCGGTCGCGTGGCTCGTCACACCGGACCTCCGTACCTCCCCGACCGGTACCGCTGGCGGGCGCTCCGACGGCGGTCCGGGTGGGACGATGGCCGGTGATGAGCGCGCGGAACGGCCCCACCTCGACGCCCCCCGCGGGGCGGTCGTCCCCGGCTGCCCGGTCAGCGCGGCCGGCGCTCTTCCGCCGACTCCTTGGCGGCTCGGCCGCTGCGCCGCCCCGGTCGCTCGAGGCGGAACTGGCCGACCGCCTCGACACGGTCCTGGGCATCGCCGAGCGCCTGGCGGCGTCGCACGATCGGGGCGCGCTCCTGCGCATGATCGTCGACGAGACCTGCTGGGGCCTGCACGCGGACAACGTCACCATCCGCGTCCTCGATGGCGGTCGGCTGCGCGTCGCAGCGTGGGCCGGGATCGATGACGCCACGGCCGCCCGCCTGCCCGAACTCGTCCTCGACGAGGGCTGGGCCGGCCAGGTCGTCCGCAACGGCCGGGTCACGACCTGGAACGACGCCCGAACGGACCCGAGCCACGGCATGGACCGCTACGAGCCGTCGGTCCACTGGGCGGGCGCGATCGCGGCGCCGCTCATCCACGACGGACAGGTGATCGGTGCACTCAAAGCCTGCACCGCCGTCCCGCGCGCCTGGAGCGGAGGCGACGTGGCCTTCATGGCCACGCTGGCGAACCACGTCGCGATCGCCCTGACCAACGCGGAGCTGTTCGCCCAGACCGAGCAGCGCGCCACCCAGCTGGCCACCCTCCAGGCCGCCTCGGCACGCCTGACGCGGGCCGGCTCGGTGGAGGGTGTCGGTCGGACCGTCGTGGAGGAGGCGCGCCGCATCATCGAGTACCACAACGCGCGGGTGCACCTGATCCAGCCACCCGACGAGGTCGTGCCGATCGCCGTCGAGGGACGCGTCGGCGCCTTCGAGCATGTCGATCCGGCGCTGCTGCGCTGCCGGGTCGGCGAGGGATTCACCGGTTGGGTGGCGCTCCATGGTGAGCCGCTCCTGGTCAACGACGCCGCCGCCGACCCGCGCGGCCAGCCGATGGCCGGCACCGACGACATCGATGAGTCGATGCTGGTGGTCCCCATGGCCTACGACGGTGTGACCGTCGGCGTGATCACCCTGTCGCGCCTTGGGCTCGACGGCTTCACCGAGGTCGACCTGCAGCTCCTGACGATCCTCGCCGACCAGGCGGCCACCGCGCTCGAGTCGGCCCGACTGCTGACCCGCTCACGGGAACTTGCGGGTGAGCTGCGCCGCCTGCTGGCCATGTCGAGCGACCTGTCCGGGAGCCTGGATCCTCGCCAGGTCGCGAACCTGATCGCGGGCCATCTCGCCATGGCGTTGCATGCCGACGAATGCGCCATCAGCTACTGGGACCGGCCGACCGGCCGGGTCGAGTCACTGGGCTACTACCCCGCCCTGGGGATCGACAAGCTGGAGCCGTACTTCCTGGTCGAGGGCTTCCCGGAGACCCTGCGCGCGCTGGAGCGCCAGGAGACGGTCATCATCGATGCCCTCGACCCGCGTGCGGACGCTGCCGAGGTCGAGCTCCTCACGCGCGACGGCAACCAGATGCTGGCGATGCTGCCGCTCGTCGCCAAGGGCCAGTCGATCGGTCTCGTCGAGCTGTTCTCGCGCGGCCCGCGACGCTGGGACGGCGAGCAACTGGACCTTGCCCGGACGATGGCCAACGAGGCCGCCATGGCGCTCGAGAACGCTCGCCTGTACGAGGACGCGCGCAAGCTCGCCGACCGGGACCCGCTGACCGGCTTCTACAACCACCGATTCCTGCACGAGCGCCTTGGAGAGGAGGTCGTGCGCTCCCAGCGCGCACGGCGACCGCTGAGCCTGCTCATGCTCGACCTCGACGACTTCAAGCTGGTCAACGACACATTCGGGCACCTGTTCGGCGACCGCCTCCTGGTGTGGTGCTCCGAGCTCATCCGATCGACCCTGCGCGCGTCGGATATCCCGGCGCGTTACGGCGGCGACGAGTTCGCGGTCATCCTGCCCGACACCGACTCCGAGGAGGCGCGCACGGCGGCCCAGCGGATCCTCGGGGCCTTCCGCGATCAGCCCTTCGTCGGGGAACAGCGCGGCCCCGTGCCGCTGGCCGGGTCCATCGGCGTCGCGACCTTCCCGGCCGATGCCCGGACGGCGACGGACCTCATCGCCGCAGCTGACGCGGCGCTCTACCGGGTCAAGCGTGACGGCGGCCACGAGGCCGCAGCCGCATCGGACGGCGCGGCCGCCTGATCGATCCCCGGGCGAGGGGCTCGCCTCCGATCCCGCGCGCGTCCGGTCCCACGCCTCCGGTCCCACGCTACCGGCCCTCGCCACCGGCCCACGCCGCCTCCGGTCCCGCGGCCGGCCCGCCGGATGACCCAGAAGTACTGGTCCCGGATCGCCGACCGTACCCCTCCGGGGAGTGGACGTGGACCGTCCGGACCGCCATCCTTCACTTCCGACGTGACCGCACCGCATCAGCGACCGCCCGAACCTCGGACACCGTCGGATCAGCGCATCCGCCGGGCCTGGCAGGTCTTCCTCGCGGCAGCGATCGGCATCGCCGGCATCGTGCTCCTGTCGGTCGCCGACGACGGCGGCCGGCCGCTCGACTGGATCCTCCTGCTCCTCCTCCTCGTGGCCGGCGTCGCCGTGCGCGTGTACGCCACGGGCATGGCCGACGTCGAGCGGCGTCGGGCCGGTGAGGCGGCCTCGTTCGCACGGATCCTGTCCGGCCTGTCACGATCGGTGTCGCCGGACGCCATCGTCTCGGCCATCGTCGAGGAGTTGGGCGACGTGACCGGCGCCGACCACATCGTGCTCGTCCGTCGACGACCGGACGCCAGCGTCCTGGAGGCGCGCCTGGTCAGTTCCCGACCCGGAGTCCCGGACAGCACGACGCTGCTCCCCCTCGATGACCTGGAGGCGGCCGGCGGCGAGGACTCGCCCGCCCGCATCGCCCGGCGCCTGCGCACGGTCTACGGCCTGATGCATCCCATCGCGGCGCCGCTCACGGCCGCTGGGGGCGCCATCGGCGCGATCGTCCTCTCGCGGCGGACGGGACCCTGGCCGGAGGCGACCCAGCGGATGCTGGACGCTGCCGCCTCCGAGGCCTCGGCCGCGCTGGCCCGCGCGTACTCGGTCCTCGACGCGGAGGCCAGGGCGTCGACCGATGCCCTGACCGGCCTGCCCAACCGGCGCTACTTCGACGAGTACGTCTCGCTGTCGGCCAGGCGCCGCCGGTCCGGCGACGCGGTCGGGATCCTGATGGTCGACATCGACAGGTTCAAGGTGCTCAACGACACCCATGGACACGGCGTGGGTGACGAGGTCCTGCGCGCCGTGGCCGCGGCGATCGTCACGGCCGTGCGCGAGGACGACGTCCCGGCGCGCTTCGGCGGGGAGGAGTTCGTGGTCCTGCTGCGCAACCCGGATCCGGGCGTCGCCATCGAGGTCGGCGAGCGCATCCGCGCCGCCGTGCGCAACCTGGATCTGCGCGAGCACGGCGTGGATGGCGTGAGCGTGTCGGTCGGGGTCGCCGTCGCGACCGAGCCGGACGCGCCCATCGAGGACCTCATCGCCACCGCGGACCGAGCCATGTACCGAGCCAAGCGCGGCGGTCGCGACCGCGTCGTCGCGGCGTGAACACGCCGTCCGACGCTCCGGACGACCCGGCCGACACGGCGCCGGTCGACGCCCACGATCTCCCCGACGCCGACCCCGACGCCCTCGGCCGTGGTGACCGGCCGCTGACCAACGGGGACCTCGCCCGGATCTTCCACGACATCGGCGACATGCTCGAGATCAAGGGCGAGCTGGTGTTCAAGACGGTGGCCTATCACCGGGCGGCCGACACCATCGGCCGCTCGCCGATCGATCTCGTGGCCGCCTACCGGGCGGGCACGCCGCCGCGCATCCCGGGCGTCGGTCCGGCCATCAGCGACAAGATCGCCGAGCTGGCCAGGACCGGGCGTCTGGCCTTCTACGATCGACTCGCCGCCGAGGTGCCGCCCGGGCTGGTGGACCTGCTGCGCCTGCCGGGCCTCGGGCCCAGGACGGTCCGGGTCATCCACGCCGAGCTCGGGATCGACTCGATGGAGGACCTGCGCCACGCCGCCGAGGCGGGTCAGCTGCGGGCGATCAGGGGGCTGTCGGCCAAGACCGAGCAGCTCATCATCGAGGGCATCGCCCGGCTGGAGGCGCGCCCCGACCGGCTGCTCCTGCATCGAGCGCGCGAGCACCTCGACGGGATCATCGCGGCCCTCGCCGACACGCCCGGCACGACCTGGATCGAGCCGGCGGGCTCGTTCCGGCGGCGACGCGAATCGATCGGCGACCTGGACCTGCTGGCCGAGACGTCCGACGGTCCCGCGCTGATCGAGCGCTTCACCACCCTGGGTGTGGTGGACACGGTCATCAACCGCGGCGGCCACAAGGCGGCCATCGCCCTGCTGCGCGGACCCCAGGTGGACCTCATGATCGTGCCGCCCGGTGCGGCCGGCACGTATCGCATCCACTTCACCGGCTCCAAGGAGCACAACGTCCGGCTGCGCGAGCGCGCCCGGGACATGGGCTGGAGCCTGTCGGAGAAGGGCTTCCTGCGCATCGACGCAGCGGGCCAGCCGCTGACCGGCGCGGACGCGGAGCTGCGGACGTTCGCCACGGAAGCGGAGGCCTACGCGTTCCTGGGGCTGCCCTTCATCGAGCCGGAGCTGCGCGAGGATCGCGGCGAGATCGAGGCGGCCCTCGCCGGCACCCTGCCGCCGCTGGTCACGCTGGCCGACCTGCGCGGCGACCTGCACAGCCACTCCGACTGGTCGGACGGGGTCCACTCGATCGAGGTCATGGCCGAGACGGCCCGCCGTCGCGGCCACGCCTACCAGGTCCTGACCGACCACTCGCAGAGTCTGGCCATCGCCCGCGGTCTCACCCCGGACCGGGTCGAGCTCCAGCGCTCCGTGATCGCCGAGCTCAACGCCCGCTTCGCGGCGGAGGAGGCCGCCGGGACCGCGCCGCCGGAGACCCCGCCCGAGGGCTTCCGGCTGCTGCACGGCTGCGAGCTGGAGATCCGGGCCGACGGCACGCTCGACTACGACGACGATCTGCTGGCTCGCTTCGACGTCGTCGTCGCGTCCGTCCACGTGTCCCGGCGCCAGACGCGAGCGGAGCTGACCCGGCGGACCCTCAACGGCATCCGCAGCCCGCACGTGGACCTCATCGCCCACCCGTCGGGCCGGATGATCAACGGCCGCGATGACCTGGATCTGGACTGGGACCTTGTCTACGCGGAGGCCGCGCGGACCGGCACGGTCCTCGAGATGAACGGCTCGCCCCATCGCCTGGACCTCGCCGTCGAGCGCGCCCGGCGCGCGGTCGAGGTCGGCTGCCTGCTGTCGATCGATTCCGACGCGCACAAGACCGGCGAGTTCGAGCACCTCGAGTGGGGCGTCAGCCAGGCCCGCCGGGCGTGGGTCGGGCCCGACCGCGTCCTCAACACCCGGTCGCGGGCCGATCTGCTCGCGTGGGTGGCCGGCAAACCGGACCGGGTATGAGCGCCTCGCCTACCATCGGCCCGATGAGCATCGATCGCCTGGCCCGTCGCGACCTGGCCCTGGCGGCCGTGGTCGTGGTCGGGCTGTCGCGCCTGGTCGAGCCACCGGTCGTCTGGCTGGTCGCGATCCTGCTCCTTGGCGCCACCCTTCTCGGGGTGCTCCAGGTGCTCGGCGACGAGGCCGCTCGCAGCGGCCGGACGCTGGGCGTCCCGGTCGAGTCCCTGATCATCCCGTCCGTGGCCGCCATCGCCTGTGTCGGCGCCATCCGGCTCGTGCCGTTCGGGCTGTGGCTCGCCCCGGCCCTGCTCCTGACCTACGTCATCGTCGGGCGCAGCCTCGCCCTGGAGGCCCGCCTGGCCAGCGCCGACGACGCGCCCATCGACGACGACGCCCGGGCGGCGGTCCTGGTCACCGTCCTGCTGGTCGGCTTCCTGGGCTTCGTTGGGGTCGGCGCGACCGTCCTCGGGGGCCTTGCCCAGCCGGGCGCGGAGGGTGCCGCCGGCGGTCCGCTGCGCGAGTCGGACCTGATCGCGCTCGCCGCCGGGGACGCGGTGATCGCGGCGCTGCTCGGCTTCCGGGTGGCGGCGCTCAGGCTCGTCAGCGTCCGTGACGTGCTGTGGTCGGCGGCGACCTACGGGGCCGCCATCGCCATCGGCGCGGCGGCCGTCCGGGCGATGGAGATCCCGCGCCTGCTGGGCCCCGCCCTGCTGACCCTCGCCTTCTACCTGTGGGACGCCGTCCACGGGGCGACCCCGGCCCGGCGCCGCGAAGCGCGCTGGATCTGGCAGACGGCGCTGCTCGGGATCCTCGGCGTCGCGGTCATCGCCTGGAACCTGCTCCTGCGCGGTTGAGCGCGGCGGCGCGCGCCTGTCGCGGAGATCGAGGTCTCGCGCCGGCGACCGATCGACCGCCTGCGGTCCCGCCCATACGCCACTGGTGGTGGCGCTGGACGAGGACCGACCGGGCGACCGAGGATGCGCACGCTCCGGTCGCTGATCGCGTCCTGCCAGACGTCGCGGTGCGTGGCGCATGGCCAAGGGTCGCCGGCTACGGCCACCCCGGCTGGCGTTTGGTAGGAACGGCCGAGTTCGAGCCCAGGGCGTGGCGGACGGCCACGATGCGGATACCGGACCGCCACGGCGTTTGACCGGCGGGCCGACCCGTGCTAGAAAGACCGTTCGCGAACCCGGATCCCGTCCCGCGTCGACGCGTGCCTGACAGACGCGACCGCGAGACGCCGCCCGCCCCGAAAGGAACCGATCACCCGTGACCTTCCCCGACGTCGAGACGAACGCCCAGAGTCCCGTCAACCTCATCCGCACCAAGCGGCAGCTCGCCGAGCAGGCGATCGCCCAGGCCACCGCCGCGCAGTGGGACGAGGCGGCCGCCACCAACCGCCGGCTGCTGGAGCTCGGGCCCGACGTCGAGGCGGAGAACCGCCTGGCCAAGGCGCTCTGGGAGCTGGGCATGCTCGGCGAGGCGCGCGAGCACTACCAGACCGCGCTCGCCCTCGATCCGACCAACCGCATCGCCGAGCGCAACATCGACCGGCTCAAGATGCTGCTCAACGCCGCCGGCAAGAAGACCGTGCCGGCGATGGAGGGCAGCAAGGCCCCGGTCAGCATCTTCGTCGAGGAGACCGGCAAGACCGGGTTCGCCTTCCTGACCGACCTCGCCTCGCCCAAGGAGCTCGCCCAGGTCAACCCGGGCGACTACGTCGAGCTGACGCCCGAACGGGGTCGCCTGATCGCGATCAGCAACGGCGTGCGCATCGGCGTGGTCGAGCCGCGCGTCGCGGCGCGCCTGCTCAAGCTCATCGCCGACGGCAACAAGTACGCGGCCGGCGTCACCAGCCTCGGCGACAAGGACGTCCGCCTGATCATCCGCGAGATCTTCCAGGACCCGTCCAACTACGGCAAGGTCAGTTTCCCGACCGCCGCCAAGTCGACCGACCTGCGCCCGTACACCAAGGGCACCCTCGTGCGCGAGGAGATGGAGCTGGAAGAGGACCTCGAGGACGACGAGGAGGACGAGGAGATCGAGGACCTCGACCGCGTCCTGCCGCCGGAGTCCACGACCGACGAGGCCTTCGAGGCCGAGGACGACGACCTCGACGAGGCGTGACCCGGCCAGGGCCCGCGGTGGGCTAGCATCCGCCGTGCGATGAGCGGCCGGAGCGGATCCACGCGGGCTGACAGCGGGTACATCCTGCCCGCGTTCGATCGCCTGGCGCCACCGCCGGCGCCCGCGCTCATCGCCGCCCGCGTCGAGGCGCACACGGGACCCGGCGACGTCGTCGTCGACCTCGCCGGGCGCGGGGGCTGGGTCGCCCGCGGCGCGGTGGACCGCCAGCGCCGCGCCGTCTCGATCGAGTCCAGCCCGCTGACGCGGATGCTCGCGGAGGTCGTGCTGCGTCCGCCGGACGTGCGCCATCTCGACGCGGCGTTCCAGGGCATGGCCGCGTCGCCCCGCGGCGAGTCCAGCCTGAAGGTCTCGCTCGGGGACCTGTACGCCACCCGTTGCGCGACGTGTGGCCGCATGCTCGTGGCGGACGCCGTCACGTGGGCGCTCCCGTCCGAGAAGGGCGGGGACCCGGACGCCGCCGGCGCGGCCGTCCCGACCCGGCGTCACTACCGCTGCGTCGTGTGCCGCGACCAGCGCGGCGGGGCGGAGCTGCGCGACGCGCCGCTCGACCCGGAGGACGTCGCGCGGGCCGTGGCGCGGACCGGCTACGACGAGGCGCTGGCCTGGGCCCGCGATCGATTCCCGACGGTGGACGGCGCGCCACGCCTGGTGGACGAGCTGCTCGACCTGCACGTGCCCCGCCAGCTCGTGGCCCTGGTCGGGATCATGGAGCGCATCGAGACCGACCTGCGCGCGGCCCCGGTCCTGGCCGCCCTGCGCCTGGCCATGCTTCACGCGCTGCTGCCGTCGACCCGGCTGGCGAGCGGCACGGGCCGGGTCGCGACCCTGCGCGTCCAGGGCGGGCACGTCCGTCTGCCGGCTGGCGGCGTGTGGCACGAGCGCAACCCGTGGAGCGCCTTCGAGGACGGCTTCCGGCTGGTGCGGGGATTCGTCCAGCGTCTGGAGGGCGGCCTCGTCGGACCGGTCCAGGCCCGCCTCGGGGAGGATCTGCGCGCGCTCGGCGAGGGGACCGCGACGGCCGTCCTGGCCAACGCCAGCCCGTCGGCCATCCGGACCATCGGCGACGGTCGAGCCGGCGATCCGCGGGTCCGGCTCGTGCTGGGCCAGCCCGCCCTCCGCCCCGACCTCGACCGCCTGGCCCTGGCCTACCATGGGACCGCCTGGACCCTGGGCCGCGAGGCGGCCGGGCTGCTGCCGGTGGACGCGTTGGCCAGCCCGGCCCTGCGCAGCCCGTGGTCGTGGCAGGCCGTCGCCCTCGGCCGGTCCCTGACTGCGGTCGCGCCGGCGATGGCTCGCGACGGGCGGCTCGTCCAGTTCGTGGACGGCGGTCCGGACGCGCTCGCGGCGGTCGTCATCGGCGCCGCATCGGCCGGCTTCCGGCTGGTCGCGGCCCGGCTGGCCGAGCCGGGCGACGACGCACCCAGCGTGGTCGAGGCGATCCCGCCGGGGGCGGCCCTGCCGCCCGGTCCGCGGACCCGCGCGAATGTCGGCCTGCCGCCCGTCGCCGACGGTCCGGGCGATCCGGACCTCGTGCCGGGCCCGGGCCTGTTCGCCCCACCCGAGCGGTTCGACCGGCGGCCGTTCTCCGAGTACGAGGCGCGCCGCATCGTGACCGAGGCCGCGGTCGAGACGCTGCGGGCCCGCGGCGAGCCGGCCCGCTTCGAGCGGCTGTTCGGCGAGGTGCTCGTCGCCCTCGACCGGTCGGGCCACCTTCGTCGCCTGGCGGTCGGGTCGATGTCCGCGCCGGCCACGACCGACGCCGGCGACCCTGCCGACGCGGGAGCCGCCGCACGCGACGACCGGTCCGGCGCGGAGCCCAGCTCCGATGCGGGCCGCGCCGCCGACCCCGGGTCGGACGTCGGAGCCGATGGCCCCGCTCGATCCGGTCCGGCGCGCGGCACGACCCGGGCCGTGGGCTCCGGTTCCGCGATCGCCGGCACGGTGGCATCGAGCGGGGTGGACGCGGCGGGCCGGCCGGACCCGGTCGAGCGCCTCGTCCGGCTGATCCGCGACGAGTTCTCGCGGCCGGGACAGGTCCGCCTGCGCGAGATCGAACCCGGCCGCTGGTGGCTCGGCGACCAGGCGGACCAGGAGACGGCCGCGCCGCCCCTGGCCGACCGGGTCGAGTGGTCGGTCTTCTCGCTCCTGTCGACCGGCGGGCCGCTGAACGAGGCCGCCTTCTTCGAGCGGATCGCCACGCTGTACACCGGCCACGACCTGCCCGACGAGACGCTGGTCCGGGCCTGCCTGGCCAGCTACCGGAGCCGGACGGGCAGCGCGGACCGACTGGCCACGGCGGACGACCTGCTGCGACGCAGCCAGGAGCACGCCGAGCTGATCGCCCGGCTGGTCGACGCCGGGCACCGTCTCGGCATGCGCGTGTGGATCGGCGAGCGGGAGCAGGGCCGCCGCCACGGCCGCGGCACGCTCGGCGACCTGCTCGACGAGCGCGAGCGGCAGGCCTACCTGGGGAGCATCGCTCGACCGGTCGACGACCTCGCCGAGGTCGACGTCATCTGGTACGTGCGCGGCAAGGTCGCGCTCCTGTTCGAGGTCGAGTGGACGGCGATCCTCGGGGAGACGCTCCTGCGCCGCCATGCGCGACTCGGGCCGAACGACCGCCTCGTCCGGTTCCTGGCCATCGCCCCGGAGCGGACCGAGCTGGTCCGCCACAAGCTCGAGCGCTCGCCGCTGCTCCGCGCCGCCATGGACGGCGGCGGATGGAACGTCATCAAGTGGGACCACCTGCGCACGTTCCTGGCCATGGACCCGCCCGACCTGGCCGCGCTCGAGCCGCTGCTCGGGCTCGATCCGCTGGTGGAGCGCAGCGGGGAGCAGATGCCGCTGTTCGGCGGCGGCAGTGGTCCCGCGGTACCCTAGCGCCCCGAGACGGTCGCCCGGTCGACCGTGGCTCGCGACGTCCGCTGGCCGCGGTCCACCGCGCCACCTGGGGAGACCACTCCACGCATGTCCGATCCGCTCGAGGCCCGCCCGGACGATCCGGGCGCCGCCGTCAACGCGCTCGCCGATCGCTTCTGGGAGGGGATCCTGGAGGCCAATCCCACGACGGCCACGTTCTACGGCGATGACCGCTGGGCGGACCAGCTGGAGGACCCCTCGCCCACGGGTCGGGCCCGGGTCCGGGCGCTGATGGCGCGCACCGCGGCCGAGGCGGCCGCCATCCCGGTCGACGGCCTGTCGACCGAGGACCGCATCACGCGCGACATGCTGCAGGTCATCGCGGAACTGCACATGGAGGAGGACGACCAGGGCTTCCACCAGCTGCGCGTCGTCGACCAGATGGGCGGGCCGCAGCACCTGATGCCGCAGATGACCCAGTTCCAGCCGGTCGACACGCCGGAGCGGCTCGAGGCGTTCATCGCTCGGCTGCACGCGTACCCGGCGTTCATGGCCGCGCACGAGGGGACCCTGCGCGAGGCGCTGTCCACGGGCCTCACCGCGCCGACGGTCGTGACCGAGCGGACGATCGCCCAGATCGAGCGGATGCTCGCCATCCCGATCGAGGACGCGATCATCCCGGGCAGCCTCATCGGGGCGTCGGAGGCGGACCGCGAGATCGTGCGCGAGATCGTGCGCGATGTCGTGTACCCGGCCGATCGCGCCTTCCTCGACACCCTGCGCGGCGAGTACCGCCATGCCAGCCGCGAGGAGCCGGGCCTCTGGTCCGCGCCGGCCGGCGACGCGCTGTACCGGACCGCGATCCGGAGCTGGACGACGCTCGAGCTCGAGCCCGAGGCCATCCACCGGATCGGCCTGGAGGAGCTCGAGTCGATCGACGAGGAGCGCCGCGAGGTCGCGCGCCAGGCGGGCTTCGGGGATCACGTTGCGGCGTTCCGGGCCCGACTCGACGCGGACCCGGCCAACCACCCCAGCACGAAGGACGAGCTGATCGCCCGGGCGACGGAGGACATCGAGCGGGCGATGGCCGCCGCGCCGCGCTTCTTCGGGCGGCTGCCGCGCGCCGGCTGCGAGGTCCGCGCGGTCGAGTCGTACAAGGAGAAGGACGCTCCGTTCGCGTACTACTACCCGCCGTCGGGCGACGGCCAGCGCGACGGGATCTACTACGCCAACGGCTACGACCTCCCCAGCCGGCTGTACTCGAAGCTCGCCTCGACGACGTACCACGAGGCGGCTCCAGGCCACCACTTCCAGATCACCCTGGAGATGGAGAACGAGCGCCTCAACCGCTTCCGCCGCCTCGGCGCGCGGATGGTCGGTGGCGCCTACGTGGAGGGCTGGGGCCTCTACAGCGAGCGCCTCGCGGACGAGATGGGCCTGTACCGCGACGAGGGCGAGCGGCTCGGCATGCTCGATGCGCAGGCCTGGCGGGCTGCGCGGCTCGTGGTCGACACCGGCATGCACGCCCTGCGCTGGGAGCGCCAGCGCTCGATCGACTTCCTGCTCGGCGCCGGCCTGTCCGAGACCGACGCGGTCATCGAGACCGACCGCTACATCTGCTGGCCCGGCCAGGCCCTGACCTACAAGCTCGGCCAGCGCCAGATCGAGGCCCTCCGCCGCCAGATCACCGAGCGCGACGGGGCCGCGTTCGACCTGCGCGAGTTCCACGACCAGGTGCTGGGCCATGGATCCCTGCCGCTGGCCACGCTGGCCCGCGAGCTGCCGACCTGGGTCGCGACCCCCGCCTGACGTCGCGGGAACGAGGTGGTGCGTCCCCCGCGGTGTCGCTGTCCCGCGTCCGGCTCGCCTCCGGCCCGCCCGCCCGGTCTGCGCGGCCTCCCCGCCCGGTCTGCCGGGCCTCCCCGTCCTCTGGGCGAACGCATGGGCGGGGGAACGATCCGCGGCGCGCCGTCCACCGCCGCAGTGCTCGCCGCGCGGCCACCAGGGCGGGGGAGGGGCCCCGGCACGGGTCCCAGCGACGATTCCCCCGCTGGGATGTACGCCGGGCGAGCATCGGGGCCAGGCGCACCGGGCTGACCCCCGGCGCCGCGCCCGGGACTACGAGTCGAAGCCGATCCCCACGGCGTCGAGCGAGCGCAGGATGAGGCTGCGCCGCCCCTCCTCGCGATCGGCCCGGTCCAGCTCCCCGCGGACCGTGTCCACCGCGAACGAGCGCAGCGGCTCCGGCGGGAACGGGATGGGCGGCGACGACACGAGGCGCAGCCGCAGGCGATCCTCGTCGGGGCGGAGGATGAAGTCGCGCACGACGCCTGCGGCCCACCGGCTGGCCCCGACCCCGAGGCCCGTGTAGCCGAGGGCGTAGGTCACGCGGCCGCCCATCGTCTGGCCGAACGTCACGGTGAACCGCGACGTCGTGTCGATGGCACCGCCCCAGCGATACGGGAATCCCAGCCCCTCGAGCTGCGGGAAGGCTCGGAAGAACTGCGCCTCCAGGCGCTCGAACGTGGCCGGTCGCGAGTCGAGCGCCGGGTCCACCCGGCTGCCGCGATAGTGGATGGCGTCGTAGCCGCCCCACAGGATCCGGTCGTCGGCGGTCAGCCGGAAGTAGTGGAACTGGTTGTTCGCATCGCTCAGGCCCTGACGACCGGCCCAGCCGATCGCCGCGCGCTGCGCGTCGGTGAGCGGCTCCGACACCAGCGCGTAGTCGTACACGGGCACGAACAGCGGCGACAGCCTTCGCAGCCAGGCCGAGTACGCCGAGGTGGCCACGACCACCTGATCCGCCCGCACGGTCGCGCCCGCCTCGGTGGCGACCGTCACCCCGCCGGCCCGGCGCGCCACGCCGGTCACCCGGGTGTGCTCGTGGATGCGCACGCCGCGCTCGCGGGCGACCCGCGCGATCCCGCGGCAGAGCTTCGCCGGGTCGAGCAGCAGGTCATCGCCCGGTGGGTCATGGAGGGCCGCCAGCCAGAGCGGCGAGTGGACCTCCGCCCGGGCGCGGTCGCGGTCCCAGAACTCGGTCCGCGCCCCGTACGCGGCGGCCTCGTCGACCCACGCCCGGAACTCGTCCACCTGGTAGGGCTGGTCGGCGAAGGCGATCGTGCCGGTCGCCTCCAGGTCGCACTCGATGCCGTGCGCCCGCGTGAACTCGATGAGCGCGCGGATGTTGTCGGCGCCCTCCCGCTCGAGCCGATCCAGCTCCTCGGGGAAGTGGCGGATGCCGTTGGCCAGGCCGTGGGTCAGGCTGGCCTGGCAGAAGCCGCCGTTGCGGCCGCTGGCGCCGAAGGCCACGGTCGCCTGCTCCAGGACGACGACCCGCAGCGAGGGGTCGGTGTCGGTCAGGGCGATGGCCGTCCACAGGCCGGTGAACCCGCCGCCGACGACGGCCACGTCCGCCTCGCATGCCTCGCCCGGCGCGAGCGGAGGATCGCCGGTCCCGGCCGGGGCCGCATCGCGCAGCCAGTAGATGTGGTCGGTCCGGAAGGACTCGTGGTCGGGGGCCATGCCGGCATGGTGCCACGGGGCAGGCGCCGGCGCCCGTGCCGGTTGTCGTGCCCCGCCCTCGTGCGCATCTCGGGCGGAGCGCGGGCGGATCGGCGTCGATTCGCAGCAGATGCGCGGCTCCAGGACGAATGTCGCGTTGACGACGCGATCCGGCGTGTGGCACGATGGCCGGACTCGCGTCCCGCATCGCGCAACGACCGTCCCACGGACCGGTCCGGACGCCCGACCCGACCCGCATCCACGAGGCTCGCATGACCGCCGGACCGACGACCCGCACCACCCCGTCCCTGCGCCGCGACGAGCAGACCGCCATGTACCGGCGGGCGCTCGAGACGCTGCCCGGTGGCACCGACTCCAACTTCCGGGCGTGGGGCGATTCCACGATCTACGTCGACCGGGGCAAGGGCGGCATGGTCTGGGACATCGACGGCAACGAGTACGTCGACCTGCGGATGGGCTATGGGCCGGTCATCCTCGGGCACAACGACGAGCGGGTCGACGACTACGTCAACGAGCGGATGCGTCGCGGCGTGAGCTTCAGCCTGACCTCGGAGGACGAGGTCAGGGCGATGGAGCTGGTCAAGGAGCTGACCGGCTGGGTGGACAAGGCGCGGATGACCGTGTCCGGGACGGAGGCCACGATGCACGCCATGCGCATCGCGCGGGCCTACACCGGGCGCGAGAAGATCGTGAAGTTCGAGGGCCAGTACCACGGCGTCCACGACTACGCGCTCATCTCGGTCGGGCCGGACGACATGTCCGAGCTCGGTGATGCCGATGCGCCGGTCGCGCTGGCCTGGGGTCGAGGCATCCCGAGCGCCGTGGCCGAGACGATCATCCCGGCTCGCTACAACCGCATCGACCGCCTGCGCACGCTGTTCGAGCAGCGCGGCGAGGAGATCGCGGCGATCATCGTGGAGCCCGTCCTCGGCAATGCCCAGGGGATCATGCCCCGGCCCGGCTTCCACAAGGAGATGCGGGCGCTGACCGAGGAGTTCGGCATCCTGCTCATCTTCGACGAGGTCAAGACGGGCTTTCGCTTCGCCCGGGGCGGCGCGGCCGAGTTCTTCGGCATCACCCCCGATCTGGCGACGTTCGCCAAGGCGATGGGCAACGGCTATCCGGCGGCGGCCTTCGGCGGCAGGGCCGAGATCATGGCCATGCTGCCGGACCACGTCAGCCACGGCGGGACGTACGCGGGCAACCGCGTCGCGGCCGCCGCCGCGGTCAAGACCCTGGAGATCATCCGCGACACCCCGGCCCTCGAGACCGTCCACGCCACCGGCCGGCGGATGCAGGACGGCCTGCGCGAGATCCTCAACCCGGTCGGCATCCCGTACCACTTCACCGGCCACCCCTCGATGTTCGGGATCATGTTCCGCGAGGAGGAGGCCAGCGAGTACCGCGACTGGGCGACGACCGACCACCAGCTGTACGACGCGATCGCCATCGGGATGCATGCCCGCGGTGCGATGCCCGAGCCCGATTCGCGCGAACCGTGGTTCATGTGCGAGGCGCACGCGACCGGCGACATCGTGGACCGCGTCCTGACCGCCTTCGAGGACTCGCTCCAGGCCGCCCTCGACGCCCGCAGCCAGGGCAGCTCCGCGCCGCGATCCCCCGGTGGGGATGCGGCGCCCGGCGACGCCTGACCGCGGCGAGGACGTCGACCATGGTCCTCGACGGCAACGCCGTCCGGTCGGTCGATCGCGCGGCGGCGCTCCTGCTGGCCCTCGGTGAGTCCCAGGGCGAGGCGGGCGTGACCGAGCTCGCTCGACGGCTCGGGCTGCACAAGTCCACGGCGTCGCGGCTCCTCGCCACGCTCCAGAAGCGTGGACTCGTCGAGCAGGACGACGAGACCGGCAAGTACCGACTCGGTCTCGTGGTCATCCGTCTTGCGGAGAAGGCCGAGCGGACCCTCGACCTGCGCGGCATCGCCACGCCCGAGCTCGAGCGGCTGGCTCGCCTGACCCACGAGACGACCGGCGTCGGGATCCTCGACGGCGAGGCGCTCCTGACGGTCGCCCAGGTGGACGGCCCGAACCTGATCGCGGTGGGCGACTGGACCGGTCGCGCCACCCCGCTCCACTGTGTGGCGTCGGGCAAGGTCCTCCTGTCGGCCCTGGCCGAGCGCGAGGTCCTGCGCATGGTGAGGCGCGGCCTGGTGGCCTACACGGAGCGGACCATCACCGAGCTCGAGCCCCTGCTGGAGGAGCTGGCGCGCATCCGCCGCCGCGGCTATTCCACCGCGATCGGGGAGTACGAGCTGGGCCTGAACGCGGTCGCCGCGCCGATCCACGACGCGCGCGGCAACGTGGTCGCCGCGGTCGACATCTGGGGGCCGGCCTTCCGCCTCACGCCCCGGCGCATCCCGGAGCTCGCCGCCCAGGCGCGCGAGACGGCGGCGGCCATCACGGTCCGGCTCGGCGGCACGGTCCCCGAGCGTCCGACGGCCGCGCCGGGCCAGGTCCCGGCCTCCGCCTGACGCCCCGGCGGACAGCGCCACCGGCGGGCTCGCCCGGTCCGATACCCTACGTCCATGCCCGACCTGTCCAAGGCCCCGTGGAGCGACATCATCGCCTTCACCACAGGTGAGGCCCTGCCGCTCATCGCGATCCTGATCGCGGCCCTCGTGGCCATGCGCCTGGCCAGCGTGGCCGTGCGCGGCGTGGTCAAGGCGCTGATGGACCGCGAGGCGAGCGAGGGGACGGCCCAGGAGCTGTCCGCGGTCGAGCTCAAGAAGCGCATGGACACGCTCGACGAGTTCGGTGCGCGCGCCATCCGCGCCTTCGTGCTGATCGTGGCCGCGCTGATGATCATGGCCCAGCTCGGCCTCAACATCGGCCCGGCCATCGCCGGACTCGGCGTGGTCGGCATCGCCGTCGGCTTCGGGGCGCAGGCGCTCGTGCGCGACTACCTGAACGGGGCGTTGATCCTGGTCGAGAACCAGTTCGCCAAGGGCGACGTCGTGCGCCTGGCCGGGGTGGCCGGGACGGTCGAGGACTTCACCCTGCGACGGACCACCCTGCGCGACCTCGATGGCGTGGTGCACACCGTCCCGAACGGCGAGATCACGGTCGCCAGCAACCTGACCCGGGTCTGGGCGCGCATCAACCAGGACGTCACCCTCGCCTACGGCACGGACATCGAGCGGGCCATCACCGTCGTCGACGCGGTCGGCACGGCGATGCGCGACGACCCGCTCTGGAAGCGCAGGATCCTGGAGGCCCCACGGGTCGAACGGGTCGAGGCCCTGAGCGAGTACGGCGTCACCCTCAAGATCCTGGGCAGCGTGCGGGCCGCTGAACAGTGGGCCGCCGGCGGCGAGTTCCGCAAGCGCCTGCTGGCTGCGCTGGAGGCCAACGGGATCGAGATCCCGCGCCCGCAGCGCGTCGTCCTGTCGCGCGATCCGGCCGACGCCGGGACGGCGCCGCTGGCGGGGCAGGGCGCGCCGGCCGACGCCGCCGGCGGCGGCGACACCGACGACCGCGATTGACCCGGCGGCGGGCCGCGGCGGCGGGCCCGGGTGGTCGCGGGCGCACGTCGCGCGGTAGGATGGGCCGGCCAGCCACCCGCCGACGCCGAGGGATGCGAGCGTGACCGTCGACCCCAGTGCCAGTCCGTCCCCCGAGATCGAGAACCTCCTCGCCGAGCGCCGGACGTATCCGCCCGACCCGGCATTCGCCGCCCAGGCGAACGCCAAGGCGTCGCTCTACGAGGAGGCGGAGGCCGACTACGAGGCGTTCTGGGCCAGGCTGGCGCGCGAGCGGCTCGACTGGGTCACGCCGTTCGAGACGACGCTGGCGTGGGACCTCCCGTTCGCCCGCTGGTTCGACGGCGGGCAGCTCAACGTCAGCTACAACTGCGTCGACCGGCACGTCGAGCGCGGCCTCGGCGACAAGGTGGCCTACCACTGGATCGGCGAGCCCGGCGACACCCGGACGCTGACCTTCCGCGACCTCCAGCGCGAGGTGAGCAAGGCGGCCAACGCGCTCAAGGAGCTCGGCGTGCAGGCGGGCGACCGCGTCGCGATCTACATGCCGATGATCCCCGAGCTGCCGATCGCGATGCTCGCCTGCGCCCGCATCGGGGCGCCGCACACGGTCGTCTTCGGGGGCTTCTCCGCGGAGGCGCTCGGCGGCCGCATCAACGACTGCGGGGCGAAGGTCCTGATCACCGCCGACGGCGGCTACCGGCGCGGCAAGGAGGTCGGACTCAAGCATCACGCCGACGAGGCGCTCGCCGACACGCCCACCATCGAGGCCTCGATCGTCGTCAACCGGACGGGCCACGGCGTGCACATGGTCGAGGGTCGCGACCACTGGTGGCACGACATCGTCGAGCGCCAGAGCGACGACTGCCCGCCGGTCCCGGTCGACAGCGAGCACATGCTCTACCTGCTCTACACGAGCGGCACCACGGCCAAGCCCAAGGGCATCCTGCATACGACCGCGGGCTACCTGCTCGGAACGAGCTACAGCCACGCGATGGTCTTCGACATCAAGCCCGACGACGTGTACTGGTGCGCGGCCGACATCGGCTGGGTGACCGGCCACAGCTACATCGTCTACGGGCCGCTGGCCAATGCCACGACCGGGATCCTGTACGAGGGCGCGCCGGACACCCCGGCCTGGGATCGCTGGTGGCAGATCGTCGAGGACTACCGGGTCACCATCCTGTACTGCGCCCCGACCGCGATCCGGGCGTTCATGAAGCAGGGCGAGCAGTGGCCGGCCGCGCACGACCTGTCCACGCTGCGCGTGCTGGGCTCGGTCGGCGAGCCGATCAACCCGGAGGCCTGGCAGTGGTACCGGGAGCACATCGGCGGGGGCCGCGTCCCGGTCGTGGACACCTGGTGGCAGACGGAGACCGGGCAGATCCTCATCACGCCCCTGCCCGGCGTCACCACGACCAAGCCCGGCAGCGCCACCTTCCCGTTCCCGGGGATCGGCGCCGACGTGGTCGACAACGAGGGCCGCTCCGTGCCGCTCGGCGGCGGCGGCTACCTCGTGCTCACCCGGCCGTGGCCGGCCATGCTGCGCGGCATCTACGGCGACCCGGAGCGCTACAGGCAGACGTACTGGAGCCGCTTCGAGGGGCGCTACTTCGCGGGCGACGGGGCGAAGCGCGACGAGGACGGCTACTACTGGCTGCTCGGCCGGGTCGACGACGTGATGAACGTGGCCGGCCATCGCATCTCGACGACCGAGGTGGAGTCGGCCCTGGTCGACCATCGGTCCGTGGCGGAGGCCGCCGTCGTCGGCAAGAAGGATGACATCAGCGGCGAGGCGATCTTCGCCTACGTGATCCTGCGCGCGGGCCAGGAGCCGTCCGACGCGCTGGCTGTGCAACTGCGCGAGCACGTGGCCTACGTCATCGGCCCGATCGCCCGGCCCAAGTACCTGATGTTCGTGCCCGATCTGCCCAAGACGCGTTCGGGCAAGATCATGCGCCGGCTCTTGCGCGACCTCGCCGAAGGGCGCACGCTCGGCGATACGACCACGCTCGCCGATGCGACCGTCGTGGAGACGATCCGCGACCACACCGGCGGGACCGAGGAGTAGGGAGCCGACCGTGCCGTTCGACGTCTTCCGCCGGCGCAAGGAGCAGCCCAAGCCCACGTCCCCGGTCGCTGCCGCCGACGCCCTGCCCGGGCGGTCGGTGCCGTTCGACGGCCTGACCGAGGAGTGGCGCATCGTCGGCCGGATGCACGTCGCCGGCCGGCTGTCCGACGCCCTGAACCGGCGCGAGGCGATCCCCATCTCCGAGGTCCTGTGGGCCCCGGCGGACGGCTCGGAGCCGCTGACGCCGGCGCCGGGCCTCCAGTCGGTCGACCCGTACGACCTGGTCATCGTGCTGGCCGGCGAGGGCTCGCTGCCGCCCATCACGGAGACCGAGCGGGCGGCCCACAAGGTCCACAAGATCGCCTACGACGTCGGACTCGAGGTCCCGCCGTACCGGGTCATCGGCACGGTCTACCTGTACCCGGGCTCCGAGCCGGACCGGCTGCTCGACCGGGCGACCGAGATGTTCGTGCCGATCGTCGACGCGACCGCCTCGCTGGGCGAGGTGCCGATCGGCGAGACGATCGACGCGATCCTCGTCAACCGGTTCTACCTGCGCGGCGTGGAGCAGGTCGACCGCCGGACCGGTGAGCGCCACCAGCGCCTGCCGGGCGCCTCGCTGGGCGGCGTGTCCTACTCGGACCGCAGCTCCCGCTGATCCCCCGCACCCGATGCGCCCCGGCCGACCCGCGCGAGGTCCCGACCGGGATGTGACCTGTGCCCCTCTCGGCGGGGGGGCACAACGGCCCTCACGAGGTGCCCCGCGTCACATGGCACGACGCCCCGATCGCGCGAGTCTGTGGTCGAACCGCAACACCACCCAGGTCCGACCACAGAAGGGAACGGGATCATGAACGGACGTCTTCGCACGCTTGGCGCCATCCTCGGCGTCCTCGGCATCGTCTTCGTCGCCGCCGGCGCATTCAGTCTGTTCAAGGTGCAGGAAGGGATGCGCTCCCTGAGCGCATTCAGCGCAGCCCAGGGCGTCACCCTGAGCTACAACGAGGATGGCCAGCTGGTCGATCGCGGCGAGGTCGCCGGCGCCCAGGCGATCATGACCCTGCTCACCGACGAGTGGGGCTATCCGGTCCAGGCGGCGGAGCTCGACCCGAACGATCCACTCGTCAACACCGGCACCGAGTACATGTACCAGATGGCGACGGTCGCCTACCACACCCTGAACAGCACGCAGACGATCGTCCTGCCGGAGGACGTCGAGTACAAGGGCGAGGTGTTCAAGGCCGGTACCTACGAGTTCGCGGTCGACGGCCGCTACTGGGCGGACTTCGATCGGGCCCATCCGCTCGAGGGCCCGGCCCGGGCGCAGGCCTGGACCGGCGTGGCGCATGCCCTGATCGCCGAGCTCGGCGTCGGGACCGTGACCGCCAGCGCCCTCCAGCTCGGTCTCGGCCTGTCCGGCCTGTTCGCGGGCGTCGGGTTCGCCTTCATCCTCGCCGGTGCCGGCCTCGTCTGGGTCAGCCGCGCGGAGCGCGAGCCGGCCCTGGCCCTCAAGCCGCGGGCCGCCGGGATGGGCGCCTGACCCACCGACGCACGCGGGTCCTGTGGGCCCGCCGACCAACGACCGACCCCCGCCCGGCGTCCGCCGGGCGGGGGTCGTGTGCCGTGTCGGCCCCGTCGGTGTCGTGTGCCGAGCGTTCAGGCCCGGGCGGTCGCCCTGCGTCGGTGGAAGAGTCCGAACGCGGACCGCGGCGCCGGCGCCACCGCTGGCGCGGCCTCGGCGCGCGGCAGGGCGATGACGATGGCCGGCCGGGCCGTCGGGTCAGGCCTCGGTCTCGGGGTCGCGCGCCGTCACCGAGAGGGTGCCCTCGGCCGCGCCGGTCACCCGGGCCCCGAAGCCCGGCAGCGAGGTGATCGTGGCGGCCAGGTCGAGGTCGGTGGCGTGGGTCACGGCGAACACGAACTCCCCGTCCGGGCCGGACGACACGCCGACCGACGTCACGCCGGCGGCGCGCGTGAGGAGACGCTTGAAGCCGGCGATGCTGGCCACGCTCACGAGGCCCAGCACGACCACGCGGGTGGTGCTGGTCTCGCCGTCCGACCCGTGGATCGGGGTCAGGGCCGCCAGGCGCGCGGCGAGCGCGTCGTCGGCCAGGACCGGCGCCTCGACGGTCTCGAGGTCGGCGCCGTCGAAGGCGGCGGCCTCGGCCTCGGCCGCGGCGAAGTCGATCGCGACGTCGGCGCTGGGCCACGCGTCGGTGTGGTCGTCGCCGGTCGGTCCTGCCCCGGCCTCCGCGTCGACGCTCGCCTCGGCCTCGGTGAACGGGTGCGCGTCGGCGGCGGGCTCGGTCGCGATCGTCACCGCCGCCTCGGGTCCGGTCCACGCCCCGGGCGCCGGCGGCGGCGGCTCGGCGGCGGCCCAGGCCTCGGCCCCGCTCTCGGCGTCGGCCTCGAGGTCGAACGTCGGCGGCTCCGGGAGCTGTTCGGCCATGGCGGCCAGCCGGGTCGGATCGTCCTCGCCGGTCAGATGCTCGAAGAAGGCGGCCATCTCCGCCTCGAACGCGGCGACGCGTGCCTGGACGCGCTCGATCCGCCCCTCGATGGCGGCGGCATGGGCGTCGATCTCCTGCTCGAGGGCCGCCTTGCGGTCGCCGATGCGCCGCTCCGTCTCCTCGCGGATCCGGGCGATCTCCGCCTTCGACCACTCGCGGATCGCGGCGACGTCGTCGTCGGCCCTGCGGCGCAGCTCGGTCGCCTGGGTCGACGACGCGGCGTGGATCGACTCGATGAACGTCTTGGCGTCGGCTCCCAGGCGCTCGAGCGCGTCGGTCCGGGCCTGCTCGGCTGCGGCCTGCATGGCGCGGGTCAGGTCGGCCATCAGCTTGTTCGGCTTGCGCGCCGGCGTGGCGGGCGTGGCGGGCGTGGCGGGCGGACCGGGCGGGCCAGCCTGCGCGGCGGACGCGGACCGGTCGCCGGCCTCGAAGGTGGGGGTGTCGATCATGGCTGGCGGCTCGACCTCGCTCTCCAGGGTGGCATCGACCACGCCCTCCGCCGTGGTCGGCGTGTCGACGGCCGCCGACTCGTGGCCGCGATCGGCGCTCCAGGGGAGCCGGAAACCGGGCTTCGCATCGGTGGTGGCCATGGCGTGATCCTCTGCAGCCCGACTGAGGTCGCGCGGTCGCACCGCGGATTCGGGACGTGGCGGCATCGTGCCAGCGGGGGAGGGTCCGGTGGAGTCCGCTAGTGGTACCAGCGGTCCGCGCCGGTCGTACCGGACGGGGCGCCGTCGCCGGGGCGCACCGGACTTCGGGGGTAGGATAGGCGGCCTCATGTCAGCCCTCGATCGACTCGGCCGGCCGCTCCACGACCTGCGCATCTCCGTCACCGACCGCTGCAACTTCCGGTGCACGTACTGCATGCCCAGGGAGGTCTTCGGGCGCGACTACGCGTTCCTGCCGCGCGACCAGGTGCTGTCCTTCGAGGAGATCGAGCGGGCGGCGCGCGCGTTCGCCGCGCTCGGCGTCGAGAAGCTGCGCATCACCGGCGGGGAGCCGCTCGTGCGGCGCGACCTGCCGGTCCTCATCGAGCGCCTGGCGGCGCTGCGCACGGCCGACGGGCGGCCGCTCGACCTGACCCTGACGACGAACGGCGCCGCCCTGCGCGCGCTGGCTCAGCCGCTCGCGGACGCCGGCCTGCAGCGGGTCACGGTCAGCCTCGATTCGCTCGACGACGCGGTGTTCGGGGCGATGAACGGGATCGACTTCCCGGTCGCCCGCGTGCTCGACGGCGTGGACGCGGCCCTGGCGGCGGGCCTCACCCCGCTCAAGGTCAACATGGTCGTGCGCCGCGGGGTCAATGAGGCGTCCATCGTGCCGATGGCCCGCTGGGCGCGCGACATCGGCGTGACCCTCCGCTTCATCGAGTACATGGACGTCGGTCACTCGAACGGCTGGCGGCTCGACGAGGTCGTCCCGGCGGCCGAGCTGCGCGACCTGGTCACGGCCGAGTGGCCGGCCGAGCCGGCCGAGCCCGGCTATCGCGGGGAGGTGGCCGGCCGCTGGCGCTACCTCGACGGTGCCGGCGAGTTCGGGATCATCTCCTCGGTGACGATGCCGTTCTGCCGCGACTGCACCCGCGCCCGGCTGTCGGCCGACGGCCAGCTGTACACGTGCCTGTTCGCGGTGGCCGGCCTCGACGTCCGGGCGGTCCTGCGCGACGGCGCGACGACCGACGAGGGCCTCGTCGCGTTCCTCGCCGACGCGTGGCGGGCGCGGGACGACCGGTACTCCGAGCTGCGCGCCCTGGCCACGAGCGACCGCGAGGCTCGCCCGGACCTGCCCAGGATCGAGATGTTCGCGATGGGCGGCTGAGCGGACCGCGCCTCGGGCGGGCCGTCCACAACGTCGTCCACAGGTTCGTGAAGGTGGTGGATAACCCGCGCGGCCCGATCGCGAAGTTGGTGGATAAGCGCGTTGACCCGTCCCGTGGCCGGGCCATATCGTTGGTCGTGCCCGAAGGGGCCGACAGGAACGCAGGACCGAGATCGCATCAAGGACCAGCCGTTTCGCCGCCGGTCGCTTCGGGCGCTTCGTTGCCCGCGACGGTCCGACCGTCTCACCGCGGCCGGGCGGCGCAGGCCACGCCCGATGGGACGTGATCGGCATCCCGGTGTCGATACTCCCGTCGGGCGGACGGGGCCCGGGCGACGCCCCACCCTCCAGACCCGCCGGCGCCGCGTCCGGACGCTCGCCCCGCCGCGCCCCGCCGGCGCCGCGTCCGGGCGCTCGCCCCGCCGCGCCCCGCCGGCCCCGGGACCCCACCCCGGCCCGCCGTCGCGTCCGTATCCTGTCGGCGAACAGGAGGCACCCCATGTCGACCGAACCCGTGGACCCGTCCCGGCCCATCGCGCCCGCCGAACAGCCCGCCCGGATCGCCGCCCTGGCGGCCGCCGTCCGCGAGCGCACCGACCTCGTGCCCGAGGTGGGCATCGTCCTCGGCTCGGGCCTGGGTGGCCTGGCCGACGACCTGGAGGCGGCAGTCGCCATCCCGTTCGGCGAGCTGCCCGGTTGGCCCGCCGCGACCGCCCCGGGCCACGCCGGCCGCCTGCTGCTCGGCCGGCTCGGCGGCCGGACCGTGATCATGCTCCAGGGCCGCTTCCACCTGTACGAGGGCAACGCGCCCGGGCTGGTCGTCCAGCCGGTCCTGCTGTTCCACGCGCTCGGGGCCCGGATCGTGGTGCTGACGAATGCCGCCGGCGGCCTGGATCCGAGCTTCGGTCCGGGCACGCTGATGGTCATGCGCGACCACATCAACCTGACCGGACGATCGCCCCTGATGGGCCCCAACGCGGACGAGCTGGGCGCGCGCTTCCCGGACCTGACCGACGCGTGGAGCCCGCGCCTGCGCCAGCGGCTGCACGAGGCCGGCCGGGCGGAGGACGTCGCCCTCGAGGAGGGCATCTACGTCGGCCTGACCGGCCCCACCTACGAGACCCCGGCCGAGGTGCGCATGCTCGCCGGCCTGGGCGGGCACGCGGTCGGGATGTCGACCGTGCTCGAGTGCATCGCGGCGCGCTGGGTCGGACTGGAGGTGTGCGGCGTCTCGCTGGTCACGAACGCCGGAGCGGGCTACAGCGGCGCGCCGCTGACCCACGAGGAGGTGCTGGAGGCCGGTCTGACCGCGGGGCCCCGCCTGGCCCGGGTCATCCGCCGCTTCCTGGCCGACCTCACTGACGGCTGAACCCGCCGGTCAGACCTGGCGCAGTTCCCGCCCGGCGGCCCGGGCGGCGGTCGCCTTCTCCTGCCACGCCTCCAGGACCCGGTCCTTGTGCGGCCGGATGGGGCAGTGCCCGTCGCGGTTGTTGAACTCGTCGCAGTAGCCCAGCGGGACGCACTTGGGCGCGAGGAACGAGCCGAGGAACGGCGACACGCCGAAGATCTCGTGGCGGATGAGCTGGAACAGCCGGCGGATCTCCCACTGGGCCATGGTGCACAGGCGCAGCCCGGACATGTGGATGAGCGCCCGCAGGTTGGTGGTCATGACCAGGTTCGTGCGCGTGCCGTTGGGGAAGACGAAGCGGGCGTCCTCGCCGGGCACGCCCGCGCCGACCATCTCGCCGTACAGGTCGAGCGCGCCATCGACCTGCGCCTCGTAGCGGGCACGCAGGTCCGGGTCGCCCTCGGCGATGGAGTGGGGGAGCATCGTCGCCGCGCCCTTGTACTTCACGTAGCGCTGGCTCTGCTGGTCGAACGCCACGCCCGCGCGATGGCGCACGAGCTGGTGCGACAGCGTGCGCGAGACGCCGGTGATGGCGAAGGTGAAGACGATGTGCTCGATGGTCGAGCCGTGGCCGCTCTCGATGACCGAGGAGATGAGCTTCTGCATCTTGTGCTGGTCGAAGTCGCCGTCGACCGCTCGTCGGAAGATCGACTCCGGGGCCTCCTCCGAGTAGCACGTGCGGCAGGCCGTGTAGATGACCGGCACGTAGTACTGCTCGACGATCTCGCGGTTCGGGAAGAGCAGCGTCGCGGACATGCCGAGCTCGCGTCGCCCGGGGTTCTTCGGGATGCCGGTCTTCTCGTTCATCGGAGCGCCAGTCTAGCCCGAGCGGCCGTCCGACGCGGGCCGGGCCGGCCGGTCATCGCTGGCCGCGCAGGACCGCCTCGAGATCCTCCACGTAGCCCACCCAGTAGTCGTCGTGGTCGTCGCGTGCCTGGCGGTCCAGGCCCGCCTCCGCCCAACCGTCGTGGACCAGCCGGATGGTGGCCCCCTCGCCGGATGCCTCGACCGACCAGCGGACGGTCGTCGTCTCGCTGTCGGGGGCTCCGGCCCAGTGCCACGTGTGGGCGAACGAGCGGCGAGGCTCGACCGCGACGACCTCGCCCTCGACCACGCTGCCGTCGCCGAAGTCGAGGCGGTAGGCGTCGCCCGGCCGGCCGAGCGGCGACGCGTCGGTGAACCACTCCGCGATGCGATCAGGGTCGGTGATGGCCGCCCACGCCGTCGCAGCGCGGACCGGGACCGCGACGATGCGGTCGATGGGTGGGATCGCGGCGGTCATGGCGCCTCCGGGTGCGGCTCGTGCAGGCCCCCATCATCGCCGGCCAGCGCGTAGTCGACCAGCTCGTCGAGCCCCATCGCCGACCCCTCGGCGGCGAACTGCTCCAGGCGTGCCGGCTCGATCACGTCCGGCGGGGTGGCCACGCCGAGCAGGTCCTTGTTGGTGTCGATGTAGTCGCCCACGGCGGCGCCGGTGGCCGACTGGAGCCGCCGCGCGGCGCCCCACAGGCGGCCGGCCCGCTCCTCGTCACCGTCGGCCACGGCGACCAGCGCGAGGTCGTCGAGGACGAGCGTGACCCCGGCGATGTCGCCCGCGTCGCGGAAGTGGCGGAGGGCGTGCCGCGCGTTCGTGCCAGCCTCGGCCCAGTGGCGCTGCCCGGCCTGGGCGAGGGCGAGCATGTGGAGCGACCAGGCTTCCATGGTGTGGTCGCCGGCGGCCCGGTGCAGGTCGAGTGAGCGGCGGTACCAGCCCTCGGCCGCAGCGGGGGCGCCGGTGAAGAACTCGAAGCTGCCGAGGCCCCACAGGAGGTTGCCCTCACCGCCGGTGTCGCCGAGCTCCCGGTACAGCGCGAGGCCCCGCTCCATCAGCTCCCGACCGTGCTCCAGGTCCTTCCTCGACGCCGTCCGGTCCATCAGCGCGACCATGTCGGCGTAGGCCCGGTTGTACAGGGCGTTGGCGATCTCGGCCCGGTCGCCCAGGCGCTCGTGGATGGCCAGCGCCTCGTCGTACCAGCGGACCGCCGCAGCGTGGTCCGACTGCCAGTACACGACCCCGCCGAGCGCCTCGGCGAAGTGGGCCCGGTCGAGCGGTTCGAGGTCCCAGCCCTGCTCGGCCATCCGCTCGAGCCGGGCGCGAGCCTCCTTGAGGTAGCCGCGCTGCTGCCAGAACCGCCAGCTGGCCACGCCCAGGCGCACGGCGAGGTCCGGCACGGGCCGGTCGGTCGCCCACTCGATGGCGGCCCGGATGTTGTCGTGCTCGCGCTCCAGGCGGTCGAGCCAGCGTCGCTGTTCGGGTCCGCGCAGGTGGGGCACGGCCGCCTCGGCGATGGCCAGCACGGCCGTGGCATGGCGCCGGGCCAGCGCGTCGGTCTCGCCGCGCGCCTCGAGCATCTCGGCGGCGTACTCCCGGATGGTCTCGAGCATCGCGCAGCGCGGCTCCACGTCGGGGTCCCCATCGTCCGCCGTATCCCGGTCATGCCGGATGAGGCTCTGGTCCACGAGCTCGCCGATGCGCTCCACGATGTCGCCGCCGATGTCGCTCGCCGGCCCGCACACCGTCTCGGCCAGCTCCAGGGTGAACCCGCCGCGGAACGTGGACAGCCGGTCGAGCAGGAGCTTGGCCCCGTCGTCCAGCAGCTCGTAGCTCCAGGCGATGGCGCCGCGCAGCGTCTGCTGCCGCTCCGGCAGGTCCCGTGACCCGGCGCTCAGCACGGCCAGGTGGTGATCGAGGCGCCCCAGGATCTGGTCCGGGCTGAGCAGCTTGATGCGGGCCGCGGCGAGCTCGATGGCGAGCGGCATGCCGTGCAGGCGCGCGGCGATGGCCGACACGGCCGCGGCGTTGGCCGCGGTCACCGCGAAGCCGGGCCGGATGGCGGCGGCGCGGGTGACGAACAGGCGGACCGCCTCGAACGACCCGATGGTGGCGGGATCGGCCTCGCGCAGCTCGGGGGCCAGGTTCTGCCGGTCCATCGCCGACAGCCGGCTCGGGTCGGGAGGAGCCGGCAGGCCCGGCACGGGGTACTGCTGCTCCCCGGAGACGCGCAGGGCGATGCGCGTCGTGACCAGGACGCGCAGGTTCGGGCAGCGGCGCAGCAGCTCGGCGATGTCGGGGCCGGCGTCCACGACCTGCTCGACGTTGTCGAGGACGAGGAGCACCGCGCCGGCGCCCACCGCGTCGGCGACCACGTCGAGCGCACTGCGCGCCCCGATCTCGGCCAGGCCCATCGTCCGGGCGACCGTCGCGACGACCAGGGCCGGGTCGCGGACGGCGTCGAGGGCGACGAACCAGACCCCGTCCGGGAAGCGCTCGGCGACGTCCGCCGCGACCTGCAGCGACAGGCGGGTCTTGCCCGTGCCGCCCGGCCCGATGAGCGAGACCAGGCGCGCCCCGTCGAGCAGGGCCCCGACCTCGGCCACTTCCCGCTCGCGCCCGATGAAGCTGGTCAGCTGGGTGGGCAGGTTGTTGGGCCGCGCGTCGAGCGTGCGCGGCGGCGGGAACCGGTCGTCGAGGCCCTCGATGACGAGCTGGCTGAGGCGCTCCGGCTCGCGCAGGTCCTTCAGCCGGTGCTCCCCGAGGTCGCGCCAGGTGACGCCCGCGGGCAGGACGTCCTCGACCAGCGCGCGGGTCGCCCTCGAGACGAGGACCTGGCCGCCATGGGCCGCGGCACTGATGCGGGCCGCCCGGTTGATGGCGTGCCCGATGACGTCGTCGCCGACACGCTCGACGTCGCCGGTGTGCAGGCCCATGCGCACGCGCACGGCGATCCCGTCCGGCCACGGCTCGGCGGCCAGGGCGCGCTGGCCGGCCACGGCGGCGGCGACGGCGTCGGTCGCCCGCGGGAAGATCACGAAGAACGAGTCGCCCTCGGTGCCCTGCTCGTGGCCGAAGTGGCTCGAGAACGCCGCCCGGAGCAGCTCCCGATGGCGCTCGCGGATGGTCCGGTAGGGACCCGTCCCGATATCGAGCTCGAGCCGGGTCGATCCCTCGATATCGGTGAACAGGCAGGTGACCGTCCCGCTCGGCCGATCGGCCGCACCGTCCATGGCGTGCTCCTCGGCCTCCGGGTCAGTGGTGGTGCGCCTCCGTCAGGGAGCGCAGGCGGGTGGCCAGGCCGCGCAGCACGGCCAGGGCGACGGCCGGCTGCTCCGCCACGATCGCCTCGAAGTCCCACGAGGCGAGGGCGAGGCAGACGGTCGGCTCGGCGGCCACCACCTGGGCGGTCCGGGGCTTGCCGTCGAGGATCGACAGCTCGCCGAAGAACTCACCGGGTCCCAGCGTGGCCACGGTCTCGCCCCCGCGCACCACACGGACCTGGCCGCTGACGACGAGGAAGAAGCCGGTCCCGATCTCGCCCTGGCGGGCGATGACGTGGCCGCTCGGGAAGTCGACGTCGACCGTCCGCGCCGCGATGCGCTCGAGGCCGTCGGGATCGACGGCCGCGAACAACGGGGTCGCGGCGAGCAGCGCCGTCCGGCGATCGGTGGTGATGGTCATGCGGTCCTCCAGCTCGAATGGCATGGATGCTGCGCCGTGCCCGCCCGAGCGTCAAGGCGGACCGCGTCCGCCGGTGAGCGGACCGCGTCCGCCGCGGGCTTCCGCGCACTGGGCCAGCATGGCACCATGGGCGCATGCCCGGACGCGAGGAGCTGATCGACGCGATCGCCGGTTTCGGCCTGTTCGCCGACCTGACCTCGCCACAGCTCGCGCGCATCGCTCATACCTTCGAGGAGGTCGCCTACGCGGAGGGGGAGCGGGTCCTGCGCCAGGGGCTGAGCGGGTCGGCGTTCCACGTCATCGTGGACGGCGAAGCGGTCGTCCAGGTGGACGGCCAGGATCGGGCGCACCTGGGACGGGGCGACTTCTTCGGCGAGGTCTCCATCCTGCTCGGCGAGGCGCCCATCGCCGACGTGGTGGCGGCCCGACCGCTGCGCTGCCTCGTCCTGGCCGGCCCGGCCGTCGAGGCGTTCCTCGTGGACCACCCGCGGGTGATGTACCGGATGCTCCAGGCACAGGCGCGCCGCCTGCGAGCCGCGAACCGATGGCGGAGCTGATCCCGCCGTTCCCACCGGGCGACTACCCGGTCGTCGTCATCGGATCGGGCCCCGGCGGCCTGCAGGTCTCGTCGTCGCTGCGCGCCCTCGGCGTGGCCCACGCCACCATCTCGTCCGACCCGGGACCGGGCGGGATGTTCCGCCGCTGGCCGTTCTTCCAGCGTCTGCTGTCGTGGACCAAGCCGCACGCGCCCGTCGAGCGCGGGTCGCGCGCCTACGAGCGCTACGACTGGAACAGCCTGCTGACCGACGACCCGGCCGCCCGGGCCATCCAGCCCGAGCTGATGGACGGCACCTCGTACTTCCCGTCGAGACCGGAGATGGAGGCGAACCTGGCGGCGTTCGTCGAGCGGACCGGTCTGCCGGTGCGCTACGGCTGCACGTGGACCGGGACACGGCGCGAGGCCGGCCCGGATGGGGAGCGGTTCGTGGTCGAGACGACCGACGGGACCTATCGCTGCGAGGTGCTGGTCGTGGCCGTGGGCGTGGCCGAGCCGTACACGCCGCCCGGCCCGGGCATGGAGCACGCCCACCACTACGCGGACGTCCGCTCGGCCCCCACCTACGCGGGTCGCCGGGTGTTCATCGTGGGCAAGCAGAACTCCGGCTTCGAGCTGGCCAGCGGCCTCCTGCCGTGGGCGCGCCAGCTCGTGCTGGCGTCGCCGTCGCGTGCCAAGCTGTCGGTGGACACCCGCTCGCTGGTCGGCGTCCGGGCTCGCTACGTCCAGCCGTTCGAGGACCACGTGCTGGGCGGCGGGGTGGCCATCCTCGACGCGTCGATCGATCGCATCGAACCGTCCGGCGACGGCGCGCTGCTCGTCCACGTCCGCCGCTCGGACGGCGGGGCGGACCTCGCGATCGAGGTCGACGACGTCATCTCGGCGACCGGGTTCGTGTCGCCCCTGCTCGACCTGCCGGACCTGGGCGTGACCACGTTCGGGGCGAGCCGGCTCCCGGCCCAGACGCCGTGGTGGGAGAGCCAGGCCGTACCCGGGATCTTCTTCGCCGGGACGATCGGCCAGGGGTCCAAGGGCCTGGGCAAGCACGGCATGCCGAGCAACTCGGGCGCGGTCCACGGCGCGCGCTACAACGCCCGCCTGCTGGCCGGCCACATCGCCGCCTCGCGCTTCGGCGTCGTCCGATCGCGGCCGCCGATCGCGGCCGCCGACCTCGTCGGGCGGATCGCCATCGAGCTCGCCGAATCGCCCGAGCTGTTCCACCAGAAGGGCTACCTCGCCTGGGCCGTGACGCGCGATCCCGAGCTCGGCCTGGTGGACGACGGCGTCCAGCCGCTCACGCACCTGCTCGACGACCACCGGGCCGACGGCGTGGCGGTGACGCTCGAGGCCGACGGGAGCGGGGCCATCTACCCGGTCCTGTACGTCCAGCGCGACGGCCGGCGCCAGGAGGTCACGCTGGAGCCCGATCCGCTCCTGCGCTACGACACCGACGCGACGCGGGCGGCGATCGCCGCGGCGGTTGGCCCGCTGCTCGGGTAGGCCCGTCGCTCAGACCAGCCGGCGGGGGATGCGCTCCGACCACGCGCGCTCGAAGAACCGCTCGCCGTCCAGCTCGACCCGGAGGTCGACCTCGAGCTCGAACGCCTCGACGTCGCTCGTCTGGCGGGCGACCGCACGGATCTCGATGGGCGTCAGGGCGCCGCCGCGCGCCGGGTCGAACTCCTGCCAGCGGTAGACGACGTCGGCATCGAGCGAGGCGTGGGCCGGATCCGCGTCCGCGGCGGTCATCCGCAGGGTCTCCGCCGCGTACAGACGACGGCCGTCCGGGACGATCGCCTCCCCGCCGCCGTGGATGTGGACGGTGACCGTCCCGGCGATGACGTCCTCCTCGACGCGCCAGACCGGCTCGTCGTCGCGCCCCGGCGGACCTCCGTCGAGTGGGTCGGCGACGGGCCGCTCCAGCGCCGGCGGTTCGAGGCGGAACGGCGGGACGGCGGCGTCGCCCGGACCCCCGGCCGCCGGGATGACCGGCAGCTCGAGCCGGGACGGCGTGGTGGGTCCGCGGTGGATCGTCAGCGTGGCGGGATACGGGGAGGGCCAGATCACCGGCCACAGCGACGAGGCGACGGCGACCCGGATCCGGTGGCCCGCGGCCCAGCGGTAGCCGGCCGTCCGGAGCGGGACGATGACGGCCTCGACGGCGCCCGGCGGCAACGGTTCGGGTGTCGCGTGCGAGCGGCGATGGGTCAGGTTCAGCACGCCGGCGCTGACCAGCGCCACCGTCCCGTCGGGGGCGACGTCGCCCAGCCGGACGGTCAGCGTGGCGACCGGCGCGTCGACCGAGACGTGGAGGACCACCTCCGGGACCCCGAGCACCTCGACCGCCCCGGGCAGCGGCTCCGTCGTGTAGGTCGGGCCGGCGGCCTCGTCCGGGCGCAGGTCCCGGGCCAGGCCGTTGGGTGGACCGCCCGATCCCCACGACAGCGGTCCGCGGGTGCCGGCCGTGGGGCGGTGCCGGAATCGGTCCGCGCCCTCGACCGGGTCGGGGCCGAGGGTCGCGTCGCCGAGCGCCAGCGCGAGCGTCCGGGTCTCGGGGTGCGGGTACGCGCTGGCCGCCCGCCAGCGACCCGCCACCGCCCTGGGGAACGGCTCCGGCGGCGACCAGTCGCGCTCGAACCAGACGACCGGCGGCTCCTCGTCCCAGCCGTTGGCTTCGCCCCGCAGATGGCGGTCGAAGAAGCGCAGGAACTCGTGCAGCCCGTCCAGGTTGGGACCGGGCTCGGCGTCATGCGGCCAGCTGTGGTGCCACGGACCGACGAGCGTGTGCGAGGGCGCCGCGCAGCGCGCCTGCATCCGGAAGGCGGGATCCACGTACGAGTCCTGCCAGCCGCCGACGTTGAGGATGGCCGCCTCGATCGCGTCGTAGTGCGGCGCGAGGGAGCCCCGGCGCCAGTACGGCCCGTCGGTCTGCTCGCGCAGCCACGTGAACAGCCATGGCGACGTCGCCTCCAGGCGCGCCCGCCAGTCGTCGCGCCAGCCCGGCCCACGGGACCCGGCGTCGGGTGGCATCGCGTTCATCGCCACCTGGCTCACCGCGTACTGCGACAGCTCGCTGACCGTGACGCAGCCGCCCCGGTAGTGGACGTCGTCGAGGTAGCGGTCGTCGGTCGCCATGACCGGCACGATGGCGCGAAGGTGCGGCGGCCGCATGGCGGCGACCTGGATGGCCGTGAAGCCGCCGTAGCTGATGCCCCACATGCCGATGCTGCCATCGCACCATGGCTGCTCGGCCAGCCACTCGACGGCGTCGTAGCCGTCGCGCGTCTCGTCGGCGCTGTACTCGTCGAGGGCCACCCCGCCGGACGACCCGGTCCCCCGGACATCGAGCCGGCACAGCGCGTAGCCGCGCTCCGCGAACCAGCGCCCGTGCGCCTCGTCGGTCGCGCGCCGCCAGTTGTCCTTGCCGTACGGGATCAGCTCGAGGATGGCCGGCACGGGCTCGGCGGTGCGCGGCCGCCAGAGGTTGGCCGACAGCCGCGTGCCGTCGCGGGCCGGGACGGCGAGGTCCCACGTCACGTCGACGGCGAAGCGCGGCTGGCTGGCGGATCGCCCGGCGTCGGTCACGCCCGCGAGTCTACGGGCCCGGTCGGCCGGCGCGGCCCGGGCGACCGCGCCATGCGACGATGGCGGCGATGGACGCCGACCCGCGCCGCCTCGAGCGGCGCTCCCGCCGCACCGCGTACGAGAACCCGTGGCTGACCGTCTGGCACGACGAGGTCGTGCGGCCCGACGGCAGCGACGGCATCTACGGGGTCGTCCACTTCGCCAACCTCGCGGTCGGGGTCATCGCCCTCGACGAGCAGGACCGGACCGTGCTCGTCGGCCAGCACCGCTACCCGCTCGACGAGGTCAGCTGGGAGATCCCGGAGGGCGGCGTCCCGGCGGGGGAGTCCGCCCTCGAGGGGGCGCAGCGGGAGCTGCGCGAGGAGACCGGCCTCGAGGCGTCGCGCTGGGTGGAGCTGGCCCGCCTGACCCTGTCCAACTCCATCACCGACGAGCGGGCGGTCCTGTTCCTGGCCACCGGCCTGACCCACGGCCCGGCCTCGCCCGAGCCGAGCGAGTCGCTCGAGCTGCGCTGGGTGCCCTTCGCCGAGGCCCTCGGGATGACCCTCGACGGCACGATCCACGACGTCCTCAGCGTCGTCGCCATCGAGCGCGTGGCCCTGGCTCGGCAGCTCGCCATCGCCGGCGGTGCGGTCACGTCGTCGGAGGCCACGGGACGGACGCCGTCGGACACCGGTGACGCGGCGTGAGCGCGGGTCTCCACGTCCCTGCGCGTGTTCATCGGGCCCCACGGTCCGGCCGGCTCCGGCTGCCGGGACCGTGGACGTGGGCGCACGACCGGTGGCCCTCGACGCGGGCCGCGCGACGGGAGCGCGGTCGGCCGGGGCCGGCCCCTACCATCGCGCGGTGACCGACGCGACCGCCCTCGACCGCACCGACTGGGACGTCATCGTCGTCGGCCTGGGCGCCCTTGGGTCGGGAGCCGCCTACTGGGCCTCGACCCGGCGCGGCGTGCGCGTCCTCGGGCTCGAGCGCTACGGGATCGGCCACGCCAACGGCGCCTCGGCCGACCACAGCCGGATCATCCGCCTGTCCTATCACCGACCCGAGTACGTGCGCCTGGCGAAACGCGCCTACGCGACCTGGGCGGAGGTCCAGGCCGAGGCGGGTGGACCGCCCATCGTCACCATCACGGGCGGCCTCGACCTGTGGCCGGCCGACCCGGCCATCCCGATGGCCGACTACACCGGCAGCCTGACCGCCGAGGACGTCCCGTTCGAGGTCCTCGACGCCGCCGAGACCATGCGCCGCTGGCCGCAGTGGCGGCTCGACGACGACGTCGTGTCGATGTACCAGCCGCAGGGCGGCCTGGCCGACCCGTTCCGGGGCAACGCCGCCCACCGGGGCTCGGCCACGAGGCGCGGCGCCACGCTCCTCGGCGACATGCCCGTGACGGCCATCCGGGCGGTCGCCGGTGGCGCGTACGAGGTGGATGCCGGCGGGCGCACGCTCGGCGCCGGTCGGGTGATCGTCACGGCCGATGCCTGGACCAACGACCTCCTCGCGCCGTTCGGGCGTCGCCTGCCCCTGACCATCACCAAGGAGCAGGTGACGTACTACGCCGCGCCCGACCCGCAGGCCTTCGCGCCCGACCGCTTTCCCGTCTGGATCTGGATGGACGACCCGTCGTTCTACGGCTTCCCGACGTACGGCGAGGCCGGGCCCAAGGCGGCCCAGGACTGTGGCGGGCAGCCGACGACGCCCGCGACGCGCGACTTCGAGCCCGACCCCGCGGCGTTCGCCCGGGTCGGCGCCTTCCTGGCTGAGCACCTGCCGGGCAGCGTCGGGCCGCCGATCCTGACCCGGACCTGCCTGTACACCCTGACCCCGGACCGGGACTTCGTGGTGGACCGCCTGCCGGAGGCGCCCGGCGTGGTGGTCGGGCTCGGTGCCGCCCACGCGTTCAAGTACGCCAGCGTGCTCGGGCGCATCCTCGTGGAGCTGAGCCTCGATGGGGCGTCGCCGAGCGATGGCGAGCTCGGGGCGTTCCGCATCGACCGGCCGATCCTGCTCGAGGACGACCCCGCGACGTCCTGGATGATCTGACCGCCGACCTCGATCGGGGCGCACGGTGCGAGCCCCGAATTGCACCGGCCGCGCGCGTGTGCCAAGGTACCCGACAGCCCGGCCCGAAAGGGTCGAGCGCGGATCGGCCGAGGGGGGCGATCCCGGAGGCCCGGGGAGGACCCATGGGCCCGCACGAGGAGGAATCGATGCGATCATCCCCGCGAGCCCGGATGGGCCGCACCCTGACCGCCATCGGCCTGGTGGCCGCCCTGTTGATCCCGGTCGCCGGGACGGCGACGGCGCAGACCTCGAACGTGCTCCGCGTGGGCACGGGCCAGGACCTGGATTCGATGAACCCGTACCAGACCGCGCTGGTGGTCGGGTTCGAGGTCTTCACCCTGAACTACGAGCTGCTCGTCGGCTTCGGCCAGCAGCTCGAGCCCGTGCCGGGCTTCGTGGATTCGTGGACGGCCAATGACGCCGGCGACGAGTACACGTTCAAGATCGCCGCCGACAAGCTGTGGAGCGACGGCACCCCGGCGACGTCCGAGGACGCCCGGTTCTCGCTCCAGCTGCTCCTCGACGCCGTCGCCTCCGACGCCGGGGCGCTGTGCCTCGGCTACATCGACCCGTACCTGACGAACGCGGCGGTCAGCGCCGTGAGCGCGCCCGATCCGCAGACGCTGGTGGTCACGCTCGACCGGCCGAACGACCGGATCCTGTCCACCTACGTGCCGATCATCCCGGCCCACATCTGGGCGGACAAGGCCGCGACCATCTGCGACGACCAGTTCGACCCGCCGATCGTCGGGTCCGGCCCGTACCAGGCGCAGGAGTGGCAGACCGGCCAGTTCGTGCGCTTCACCAAGAACCCCAACTTCCGCACCGAGCTCGCCGCCGACGAGATCGTCATGCAGTTCTTCGAGACCGAGGACACCATGGCGCAGGCGCTCCGCAACGGTGAGCTCGACTACGCCCAGAACCTGCTGTCCGACCAGTTCGACCAGCTCGCCTCCGACCCGGCCATCACGACCGTGGCCGGCACCGCCAACGGCTTCACGGAGCTGGGCTTCAACGCCTACGGCACGACCGGCAGGACCATCGAGGGCGGCGGACCGTCGACGCCCGCGCTGGCCGACGCCGCCTTCCGCGACGCCCTCGGCTACGCCATCGACAAGGAGCTCCTGGTCGACCGCGTGCTGGGCGGCTACGGCGAGGTGGGCACCACCCAGGTCCCGCCGTTCCAGACGAAGTGGCACACGCCGCCGGCCTCCCCGCGCACGTTCGACCTGGCCATGGCCGCCCAGAAGCTCGAGGCCGCCGGCTACGTGCTCGACGGCCAGGGTCGTCGCCTCGACAAGGAGGGCAACCCGATCGTCCTCGACCTCGTCTTCCCTGACTCGGACACGACGTACGCGACCTCGGCCGAGTTCATCACCACGTGGTGGGCTGACCTCGGCATCTCGGTCAACTCGGCCCAGTACGACTCCGACACGCTGATCGACCTGATGCTGCCGCCGGAAGCCGATCCGGAGGCCGACTACAAGGCCGACTACGACCTGTTCATCTGGGGCTGGGCCGGTGATGTCGACCCGAACTCGCTGCTCGAGATCCTGACCTGCGACCAGATCGGCGGATCGAGCGACAGCCTGTACTGCAACCCGCGCTACGACGAGCTGTTCGTCGAGCAGAACGAGGCCACGACGCCGGAGGCCCGCAAGGCCGCCATCGACGAGATGCAGCAGATCTTCTACGACGAGGCGCCGTACCACATCCTGTACTACGACGCCGCCCTGCACGCGTACCGCTCGGACCGCTTCACCAACTGGGTGAACCAGCCGGACGAGGGCACGCCGCTGTTCGGCTACGGGCCGTACGGCTACACCCAGCTCCAGCTCGCCGGGAGCGCGGAACCCAGCGCCACCCCGGCAGCCACCGACGGGACCGCGCCGACGGCCGCGCCGTCGGCCGAACCGACGACGCCGGGCACGACGGGGGACAGCACCCCGCTGCTCATCGTCGTCATCGCCGTGGTGATCCTGGCCGTCGTGGGACTCGTGCTGGTCCGGCGGCGCCGGAGCGCCGCCCTGGGGGACGAGTGACGAGCGGGTCCCGACCCGCACCGCCATGACGTGCCCTCGCGGGGGTCGCGTGACCGCGACCCCCGCCCGCTGATCGGCCCGCGACCATGGGGTCGGGATTCCTCGCCCGGCGCCTGGTCCAGGCCCTCTTCACGATCCTGTTCATCGTCGTCCTGAACTTCATCCTGTTCCGGATGATGCCGGGTTCACCCGAGCGCATCCTGACCCGGAACCCCAACATCTCGGCCGAGGTCAAGGCCGACCTGCGCGCCAAGTGGGGCCTCGACAAGCCGCTCATCCCGGACCAGCTCGTGGCCTTCATCGGGAGCACGGCGCAGGGCGACTTCGGGCTGTCGTACAAGTACCGTGGCCAGCCGGTCACGGAGGTCATCGGCAGCCGCATCTGGCCGACGATCATCCTGTTCGGGCTGGGCGAGATCATCGCCATCGTCGTCGGCATGGGCCTCGGGGCGTACGCGGGTTGGCGACGCGGCGGGCCGGTCGACTACATCGGCAACGGCGTGTCGCTCGTGCTGTACTCGACGCCGTACTTCGTGCTGGGCATGTTCCTGCTGGTCATCTTCGCCTCGACGCTCGGCTGGTTCCCGACCTTCGGGATGCTCACCCCGGGGCGGCAGTTCGCGTCCTTCACCGACCAGTTGCTCGATTTCGGGCACCACCTCGTCCTGCCGCTGGCGACCGTGTCGCTGGGCCTCATCGGGCTGTACTCGATCCTGATGCGCTCATCGATCATCGAGACGCTGTCGGAGGACTATGTCCAGACGGCCCGGGCCAAGGGCCTGCGCGACGGGCGCATCCTGCGCACGCACGCCCTGCCCAACGCGATGCTGCCGGCCGTGACCATCGTGGCCATCCAGTTCGGCTACGTCATCGCCGGGGCGATCACCGCCGAGGTCGTGTTCAACTGGCCCGGCATCGGGACGCTCACGGTCGACGCCCTGTCGGCGCGCGATTACCCGGTCCTGCAGGGCATCTTCCTGCTCCTGGCGGTGTCGGTCGTCGTGGCCAACCTGCTGGCCGACCTGGTCTACAGCCTGCTCGACCCGAGGGTCCGGACGTGACCGCGGGACAGGTCCTGGGCGGGCAGATCCGGCGTCGGCGCATCCGCGACCAGCTCGCCCGGATGGGGTCGGGGCTGGCCGGCATCGCCGGTCGGCGCGACGGCCTCGTCGGGGGCATCATCCTGATCGTCTTCACGGTGCTGGCGATCGCGCCGGATCTGATCGCGGGTCCGCTCGAGACGGTCGTGTCGGCCTCGGGCCAGCGCTTCGACTCGCCGTCCGGGCTGCACCTGTTCGGCACGGACCGGCAGGGTCGCGACGTCCTCAACCTGACCATCCACGGCACGCGCGTGTCGATGATCATCGGCCTGCTGGCCACGGTCATCACGGTCTTCATCGGAGCCGTCATCGGGATCGTCAGCGGCTTCCTCGGCGGGATGGTGGACACGGTCCTGATGCGCCTGACCGACTTCTTCCTGGTCCTGCCGACGTTCGTGCTGGCGCTCATCCTGGCCCCGATCCTCATCGAGCTCATCGGCTCCCAGGCGGAGTTCCTGGGGATGCGCGTGACCCTCGTCGTCATCGTCATCGTCATCGGCATCACGTCGTGGGCGTCGACCGCCCGGATCATCCGCAGCCAGACGCTGTCGCTGCGGGAGCGCGCCTTCGTGGACCGGTCGCGCGTCGTCGGGGCGGGCTCCGGCTGGATCATGCGACGGCACATCCTGCCGAACGTGGTCAACCTCATCGTGGCCAACACCGTCCTGACCTTCGCCGGCGCGGTCCTGACCGAGACCACGTTGTCGTTCATCGGCCTGGGCGATCCGTTCCAGCCGTCCTGGGGTCAGCTGCTCAACCAGGCGCAGTCGGACGGCGCCGCGAGCCTCGGAGCGTGGTGGGTCATCGCCCCGCCCGGCGTGGCGATCGTGCTGGTGGTGCTCGCGTTCACGCTGGTCGGGGGCGCCCTCGACGACATCCTCAATCCGAAGCTGCGTGGACGCCGATGACCGCCACGGACCCGATGGACCGCACCGCCCGGGGTGGCAGCACGGCGCTGACCGACGAGGCGGCAGTCGCCGAAGCCGCTGCCGCGGCCGAGCGCACGACCGTCCGGGGGCGACGCCAGTGGCCGCTGCCGAAGCAGGCCGATCCGGGGGCGCGCCTGCTCGAGGTGCACGACCTCAAGGTCCACTTCAGCCTGCCCAACGGGACCGTCCAGGCCGTCCGCGGCGTGGACTTCGCGCTGGACGACGGGGAAGCGCTCGGGATCGCCGGCGAATCCGGCTGCGGCAAGACCACCACGGCCCTCTCACTGGTCGGCCTGCTGCCGTCGAACGCGCGGATCGCCGGCGGGTCGGTGAACCTGTATGGCATCGACCTCGTGCCCAAGACCGAGCGCCAGCTGGAGCGCTACCGCTGGCGCGAGATCGCCATCGTCTTCCAGGGCGCGATGAACGCGCTCAACCCGGTCCAGCGGGTGCGCGACCAGATCGCCGAGCCGGTCGAGCTGCGCCTGGGCCTCGACCGGTCGAGCTCGCGCAAGCGGGCGGGCGACCTGCTCGAGCTCGTCGGCATCCCGCGCAAGCGCGGGTCGGCCTACCCGCACGAGCTGTCGGGCGGGATGCGCCAGCGGGCGATGATCGCGATGGCCCTCGCCTGCGACCCGGCCGTGGTCATCGGCGACGAGCCGACGACGGCCCTCGATGTCATGGTCCAGGCCCAGATCCTGCAGCTGCTCGAGCAGCTCCGCCACGAGCTCGGCCTGTCGCTCATCCTCATCACCCACGACCTGTCGGTGCTGGCCGAGACGTGCGACCGGGTGCTCGTGATGTACGCCGGCATGGTCGCCGAGGAGGGCCCGGTGCACCGGGTCTTCAACGCGCCGCGGCACCCGTACACGCAGAAGCTCGTGTCGGCCTTCCCCAACATCCGGGCCGACCGGCGGACGCTCGACGTCATCCCCGGCACGCCTCCGGACCTGCGCCATCCGCCGCCCGGCTGCGCCTTCGCGGCGCGCTGCCCGGCGGTCATGCCGGTGTGCAGCGAGACGGTCCCGCCGGAGGTCCGCTTCGACGACGGCGTGCGCGTGGCCTGCCACCTCTACCCGCCGGGCGCGGACGGCGCCACCGAGGTCGTGGCACTGGACAGGGTGGTCCGATGAGCGAGCTGCTCCGCATCGAGGGACTCGAGGTCCACTTCCCCGTTCGCGGCGGGCTCGTCGACAGCATCACCCGCCGTCCCGCTGGATTCGTCCGGGCCGTGGACGGCATCGACCTCACGCTCGAGGCCGGCGAGGTGCTCGCGCTGGTGGGCGAGTCGGGGAGCGGCAAGACCACGGCCGGCCGGGTCATCGTCAAGCTCACCCGCCAGACCGCGGGCCGGATCACGTTCGCCGGCGAGGACGTCAGCACGCTGTGGGGGACGCGCGCCCTGCGGGCCTACCGCAAGCGTGTCCAGATGATCTTCCAGGACCCGTACGAGACGCTCAATCCCAAGCAGACGATCTACGACTTCGTGGCCGAGCCGTTGTCGGTCGGCGACCGGCTCAGCCGCGAGGAGCGCGATCGCCGGGTGCTCGAGGCCCTCGATGCGGCCGGCCTGCGCCCGGCCGCCGAGTACGCCCTGCGCTACCCGCACGAGCTGTCCGGCGGGCAGCGCCAGCGCGTCGTCATCGCCGGCGCCCTGGTCATGGATCCCGACCTGATCGTGGCCGACGAGCCCGTCTCCATGCTCGACGTGTCGATCCGGACCGAGCTGCTGCGGCTGATGCTCGACCTGCGCAAGGAGCGCGGCCTGACCTACCTGTTCATCACCCACGACCTGTCGCTGGCCTGGGTCATCGCCGACCGCATCGCGGTCATGTACCTCGGCCGGATCATGGAGATCGGGCCGTCCGAGCAGGTCATCCGCTCGCCGCGCAACCCGTACACGCAGGCCCTCGTGTCGGTCTCGCCATCACCGGATCCGCCGACGCCCGGCGAGCGAGCGCAGCGGACGATCCTCGAGGGCGAGACCCCCGACGCGGCCCACATCCCGACCGGGTGCCGATTCCATCCGCGCTGTCCGGTCGCGTTCGACCGGTGCACGAAGGAAGCGCCACCCCTGTTCGATGTCGGGGGCGGCCAGGCAGCGGCGTGCTGGCTGGCCGAACCCGGTGCGCGGGGGGCGGCCGCCCCGGTCGCGGGTGGGGCGCCCGGGGACCCGCGCGACGCGCCTCAGGCGGCGGATCCGCCGGCCGGGGCCTCCGTCGGCCCGCTCGGCTCCATCGCCTCGGACGCCGCGAACCGGTAGACGAGCGCGCCGAGCACGCCACCGATCGTCGGGCCGACGAGATAGATCCAGATCGAGTCGAGGTTCCCTCCGACCAGGGCCGAGCCGAGCGAGCGGGCCGGGTTGACGCTCGCGCCGGACAGCGTCGCCGCCGCGAAGTGGATGGCCACGAGCGCGAGCGGGATGGCCAGCGGGGCGAGGGCACGCGCGTGCGTGGTGGCGGCGAGGATGACGACGATGAAGCCGGCCGCCAGGACGATCTCGATGATCAGGGCGCCGATCTCCGACACGCCATCGCCGGGCAGGGTCGTGCCGGCCGCGACCGCGTCCTGGGAGATGGCGATCAGGACGAACAGGCCGGCCGCGATGGCGCCGACGACCTGGGCGACGATGTAGCCGGCGGCGTCCTGCACCGACGTCCGCCCGTCGATGACCGCGGCGATCGTGACCGCGGGATTGAAGTGGCCGCCGGACACGTGGCCGAACGCGAAGATCGCGGCCAGCAGGCCGAAGCCGAACGAGAACGGCACGACGAGCAGGCCGGGCACGCCCGCGGTCCCGCCGAAGGCCGCGACCGACAGGTAGCCGATCCCGAAGAACAGGAACGTCCCGAGCAGCTCGGCGACGTAGGCGCGCGTGTTCATGATCCCTCCGATGCATCGCGTTGCGACGCCGCAGCGTCCATGGGCATCCCGAGGATAGCGGCCGGGCCGACCGCGCCGCGCGCCGCCCGAAGCAGGAGCGCATCGCGCCAGGTGCGGCACAGGACCTCGATCAGCTCCAGCCGGTCGACCGCCTGGGCCGGGCCGTCGCCGATCGCCACGGCCCCGTGCCGCTCGAGGAGGACGGCGCGAGGCAGTGGCTCGGGTGGCTCCGTCAGCGCGGCGGCGATCCGGGCCGCCAGCTCGTCGCCGCCCATCTCGCCGAACGACACAAACGGCAGACGGGGCAGCAGCAGCGCGGTCTCCGGGAGGGCGACCGGATCGGGGACCTCGCCCGCCAGCGTCAGCGCCATCGAGGCCGGCAGGTGCGCATGGGCCACGGCGCCGATGTCCGGCCGCGCGGCGTGGATGGCCAGGTGGATGGCGAGGTCCGAGGTGGGCCCGAGTCCCGCCGGCGAGCGAGCCTCCCGGGGTGCGTGCGCGGGCCGGATCACGACAAGGTCGTCCTCGGTCAGGTCGTCCTTGCGCGCTCCCGTCGGGGTGACCAGGATCCGGTCCCGATCGAGCCGGACGGACAGGTTGCCCTCACCGGCCGAGATCAGGCCGCGAGCGCCCAGGCGGCGCCCGGCATCGATGAGCGCCCCGGCGGCGCTGTGGTCGTCCATGCGCACATCGTAGGTGGGCCGGCGCCGCCGGGGGCGGTCGGGACGCGACCCGAAGTCAAGGCCGTTACCCGCGCCCGGCATCAGGCGGCGACGGCGAGCTCGGTTCGGTCGGTGGCGAGGTCCGCAGCCAGCTCCAGGCGGCCGCAAGCCTCGCACTCGACGGCGGCCAGGGCCGCCTCGACGAGCGCCGGCTCGTCGCAGATGGGGCAGTCGGTGGTGAGCATCGGGTCGGTCTCCGTGGCGAGGTCCTGTGCCCGGAGTCTCCCGCGCGCTCGTGTCACCTAGGCTGTCACAGCCGGGCCACTCCATAGCGGAAGCAACCCGGCAGGTGGTCATCCACCAGGCCGACGCTCTGCATGAACGCGTAGACGACGGTCGGTCCCACGAACCGGAAGCCGCGCGCCTTCAGGTCGCGCGAGAGCGCCTCGGCGGCCGGCGTGGTGGCCGGCAGGTCGGCCATCGTCGCGCCGAGCGGCCGGCGGGCCGGCGGGCCGGGGATCATCTCCGTGAGGTAGGCATCGAACGAGCCGGCTTCGCTCGCCGTCGCGAGGAAGGCCGTGGCATTGCCGATGGCGGCATCGATCTTGGCCCGGTTCCGGACGATCGAGGCGTCGGCCATCAGTCGCGCGCGGTCGGCGTCGTCGAAGGCCGCGACCACGGCCGGATCGAAGCCCCGGAACGCCGCCCGGAATCCCTCGCGCTTGCGCAGGATCGTGATCCATGCCAGCCCCGCCTGGAACGACTCCAGCACGAGCCGCTCGAACAGCTCGCGGTCGTCGTGGCAGGGCACGCCCCACTCGACGTCGTGGTACTCGGCCATGAGCGGGTCCGGCGACCCGGCGTCGGAGCCGGTCCACCAGCAGCGCTGCAGACGTTCGGTCATGGCACCCCCACCTCGCCTACGGTATGGGGGCAGTATCCACCAGGGTGCTGCGCAGCTGCGGGTCGGCCGACGGCTTGCGGGCGTTGAAGACGGACCGGAAGACATCGCCCGACACCGTCCGCCGACCGGCCGACCCGATGAGCGTGACGCTGCGCAGGCGCCCGCCGACGCCCCGGTCGGTCAGGTCGAGTGCGGTCAGCGTGCCCACGGCCGTCCGGCTGTCGGCGGCGAACATGGCCGACAGGGCGGATCGCGAGTAGGTCGCCGTCTGCCACGTGGCGTACGGGGCCGCGGCGTCGTAGGCGGTCCCGTCGGCCGCCCGGTCCGGGCCGCCGCGCAGGTACGGCAGCGGGCTGGCCACGATCGCGCCGCTCGAGTCGACGTAGACGTCCTCGTTGGCCTCGGTCGAGCCGCCGCCGGTCGAGTGGAACATCGCGTTGGCGATCTCGGAGCCCGACCGCAGCACGACCCCGGCGGTCTCGGTCACGGCGGTCGTCGTGGCCGTCCTCTCACCCTTGCGGCCGAGGTAGACCTGCGAACTCGAGTCGTCCGGGACGTCGAAGTAGGACACGCCCGGGCGGAGTCGCCGGGCCGCGTACGACCGGGCCGCGATGGCCTGCGCCTTGAGCGCCTCGGCCGGCCAGGTCGAGGGCATCTCGGCCGGGACCACCCCGCGCAGGTACAGCTCCAGCGTCGTCTCGTTGGTCACGCTGAGCCGGGCGGCGCTCGAGCTCAGGCCGGCCCGGATGACGCCGCGGTACGTGTCGGCGCTGGACGGCTTGGCATCCACCTCGAACACGGTCGCGCTCGTGACGCCGCGCACCCGGAAGGACCCGATCGGCGCGTCGCGCAGCACGGTGCCGCCGGCGGACAGGACCTTGACCCGCCACGTGACCGACGAGCCGGCCACGGTCGGTCGCGCCTCGAGGCGGGCGTCCGCGGGGAAGGTCGTGCCGACGCCGTCGATGCGCCACTGGCCGCCGCGGCCCCACAGGACGAACGGCGAGCCCGACGAGGCCGCCAGCGCGCCGAACAGGCGCACGCGGATCGGCGTGTCGATCGCGACGGTCCCGAGCTCCGCGTCGCGGTAGTAGTGGGCCAGGATGTGGTCGGCCTGCTGACCGGCGAGGGCGCGACCCCGCGCGCCGTACTGGTTGAGCCCGACCCCGTGCCCGTAGCCACGGCCGTGGAAGCGGACGGTGTCGCCGAGGCTCGTCGGGCCGGTCGCGGACGGCCAGATCGGGTCCGGCGACGGGGTGGCGGCCCCGAACGTGGCCACCGCCCCCGATCGGGCGGGCGGCGTCCGTGCGTCGATCCCGTCGACCGGGAGCCCCACCAGGATGATCACGGCGGCCAGGGCCGCGGCGAGCTCGTGGCGGGACGGCCGCGGGTGGCGACGGGGGACGGTCGGCATCGGGACCTCGTGTGGGCCGCCGGCGGCGCCGGAACCATCCGGTCGACGGGCGGACCCGCAGCATGCCCGGTGCGTCCACGCGCCGGCTATGACCCGACGGGGTCACGCCGCAGGTCGCCGATGGGGCTATCGGGCGGCTACGCTTCCGGCGATGGGACTCCGCTGTTTCCTGGGCCACGGGGCGAGTGGGACCGCCGCCAGCATGACGCCCTTCGTCGAGGGCCTGCGCGCCCGGGGGATCGAGGCGCGGGCCATCGACCTGCCGCGGCGCAAGGCCGAGGACGCCCTGCCGGCGTTCCACGCCGTCGTGCCCGCGGCGCCGGACGTGGTCGTCGGCGGGCACTCGTACGGCGGCCGCGTGGCGAGCCTGGCCGCAGCCGAACCCGGGGCGCCGTACGCGGCGCTCGTGCTGTTCAGCTTCCCGCTCCACCCGCCGGGCGGCGTGCACCGCGCGGCCGCCAGATCGGCCCACCTGCCGTCGATCCGCTGCCCGACGCTGTTCCTGTCGGGTGCGTCCGACCCGTTCGCCAGGCTCGACCTGCTGCGTGCGGCCGTGGCCACCGTCGGCGGGCCGGCCGAGCTGGTCACGTACCCGCGCCTGGGGCACACCCTCGGGCCCGTGCTGCCGGACGTCCTCGACCGGGTGGCCGCGTTCGTGCGCGAGGTGGCGCGCCCCGCGCCATAGGCCGCCCACAAAGGGCGCCCGGACCCCTTGCCGGATCGGGATCCGGCCGCTACCCTCTGCCGCCCGGATGCGTCGCGCCCCGAAAGCGACGCACGGGACTCGATCGTCGGGATCGACGTGGCGCGGATCGGCAGCGGGGACAGCCGAGCGGCACCGACCCGGCGGAGCTCGGATCGGCCCGCTCACCGTGCCGGCCGGGCAGGAAGGAACGATGTATTGCACGTCCGTGCAGGCCGCCGTCGCGCGGCCGCCGTCGCCCTCGTGGCCACGGCCCTCCTCATCGGCGCGATCGGGCCGGCGGCCTCCGCGGCGACCGCCCCGAGCGGCCTGATCCGCTTTCGCGAGGCGGTCGGCCAGATCGAATCGGGTGGCCGCTACACGGCCCGCAACCCCGTCTCCGGCGCCTACGGCAAGTACCAGATCATGCCGTCGAACTGGCCGTCCTGGGCGGGCACCTACCTCGGCAACCCGAACGCCTCGTGGTCGCCGTCGAACCAGGACCGCGTCGCCTCGGGCAAGATGACCTCGCTGTATCGCTGGCTCGGGAGCTGGAAGCGCGTCGCGTACTGGTGGCTGACCGGGTCGTCGAAGACCAGCGGCTGGACCGCCTACGCGACCGATTACGTCCGGCGGGTGATGGCTCGATACCACGGCAGCTCGATCACCGCGTCGAGCGTGGTCACGGCGCGCGCCCAGGAATCGAACTCGCACGTCGTCTACACCGGGACGTGGAAGGCCGCCTCCCACAGCGCCTACGCCAGGGACCGCGTGCTGTACGCGACGGCGGCCGGGGCCAGCGCCGAGTTCACGTTCACCGGGCGCCGGATCGCCTGGTATGGGCCGAAGGGCCCGACCCGCGGCAAGGCCAAGGTCTACGTGGACGGCCAGTACGTCCGCACCGTGGACCTGCTGCGCAGCTCGTTCCAGGCGCGGGCGTCGCTGTTCGCCAAGGGCTGGTCCGAGCCGGGCGAGCACACCATCCGCATCGTGGTCGTCGGCACCAGGGGTCGGCCGATGGTCGCCATCGACGAGTTCGTCATCACGCGCTGATCCCCGAGGGGTCAGCGGGCGGCCACGCAGGTGATCTCGATGCGGAAGTCCTCGGCCAGCGCGGTCACGCCGACCGTCGCACGGGTCGGCGGTTCCGACGGGAAGAACTCGCGGTAGACGGTGTTCATCGCGGCGAACTCCTCGAAGTCGCGCAGGTAGACCGTGCACGACACGACGTCCGCGTAGTCGAGTCCGGCGGCGCGGAGCAGGCGCCCGACGTTCTCCAGCATCTGGCGCGTCTCGGCCTCGATACCGCCCGGGACGGCGCCGTGCTGCCCGGGGACGTCGCCCACCTGGCCGGCGAGGAAGACGAACCCGTTGGCCTCGACCACCGAGCTGAACGGGTAGCGCCCGGGCGTGATCCCGGGCAGGCTGGGGACGGTCTTGGGCATCGGTCTCCTCGGTCGGCGTTCGCTGGGTCACGAGTGTGGGCCATCGCCTGTAGCCTGTACAGGCCATGTCCGTCAGCGCCGCGCCCGACCGTCAGCCCGCCATCGAGACGAGGGGGCTCGGGAAGCGCTACGGCAACGGCTCGGCGCCGGCGCTCGCCGACCTGGACCTGACCGTCGAGCGCGGCGAGATCTTCGGCTTCCTGGGACCGAACGGCGCGGGCAAGTCGACGATGATCCGCCTGCTCCTCGGCTTCCTCCATGCGACGACCGGTGCCGCCACCGTGCTCGGTCACGACGTCGCGCGCGAGTCGGTCGCCATCCGCCGACGGGTGGGCTACCTGCCCGGCGGCATCGCGTTCTGGGACGAGCAGAGCGGGGAGCGCGTGCTCGACGAGCTGGCCGCGCTGTCGGGCCACGCGCCGGTGCTGCGCTCGATGCTGCTCGACCGCCTGGAGCTGTCCGCGGCGACCCTGCGCCGGCCGGTGCGGGCCTATTCGCGCGGCATGCGCCAGAAGCTCGGGATCATCCAGGCGCTCCAGCACGACCCCGAGCTGGCCATCCTCGACGAGCCGTCGGAGGGCCTCGACCCGCTCATGCAGCGAGCCTTCTACGCGATCCTCGAGGAGCGCAAGGCGGCCGGTCGGACGATCTTCTTCTCATCGCACGTCCTGTCCGAGGTCGAGCGGGTGTGCGACCGCGTGGCCATCATCCGCCGCGGGCGACTGGTCGCGCTCGAGGACGTGGCCGGCCTGCTGACCCGCCGCAAGCGCGTCGTCGAGCTGGTCGTGCGTGGACCGATCCCGCGCCTCGAGGATGTCCCGGGCGTCAGCGACGTGTCGATCGACGGGAACCGGCTGGTCTGCCGCCTGGAGGGTGAGGTCGGCCCGTTCCTGGCCGCCGTGGCCGGCGCCGACGTGGTGGACCTGGCGATCGAGCCGGCCCGACTCGAGGAGGCCTTCCTCGAGTACTACGAGGAGGATGCGCAGCCATGAGCCTGCCGCTGCTGGGCCATGCCTGGCGAGCGAGCCGGGTCCGGCTCCTCGTCGTCGCCGGGGCGCTCGGCCTGTGGGGCGCCCTGCCGCCGATCATCTACGACGCGTTCGGCGCGGAGATCGGCGCGATCGTCGACAGCGGGGTCGTCCCAGAGCAGTTCCTCCAGTTCGCCGAGTTCGGTGGCGGCGACCTGTTCAGCCTCGCCGGGTCGGTCGCCCTCGGGTTCATCCACCCGATCACGGTCGGGCTCGGGCTGGTGTTCTCGGTCGGGTTCGCCGCGGCGGCCGTGGCGGGCGAGCGCCAGCGCGGCACGCTCGAGGTGCTGATGGCGCGGCCACTGTCCCGTCGCCGGGTATACCTGACGATGGCCGTGGCGACCGCCCTGTTCGTCGGCCTGACCCTCGCCGCCCTCACGCTCGGCGCCCTTGCGGGAGCCGCGCTGACCGGACGCGTGGCCGAGCTCGGACCGCGCAACCTGCCGGTGCTGTGGCTCAACGCGTTCCTCCTGTACGGGGCGTTCGGGGCCATCTCGCTGGCCGCCTCCGTGTCGTTCGATCGGCTGGCGCCGGCGATCGGGCTGCCGCTGGCGGTCGTGCTCGTGTCGTACTTCCTCGATGTCATCGGCGACCTGTGGCCCGATGCCGAGTTCCTCCAGCCGTACTCCCTGTTCCACTACCTCGATGCGCGCGCCGCCCTGACCGGGTTCGCGGACCCGGCGAACTTCGCGGTCCTGGCTGCGGTCATCGTCATCGCGGCTGCGTACGCGCTGATCGTCTTCCCGCGCCGGGACCTCGCGGCCCCCAGCTGAGTCCGAGCCCGGGCCGGAGTGGCGGGCGCGGCCGCTCCGCTGGGTCCGGACCCACCCGTCCCGCCCGGCCGCTCGCCGTCGGAGCGCCCGGGATCCCCGAGCCCGCCGACCGGGCCAGCGTGTCGGGATCGGCGCACCGGATGCGCAATTCGCCCGGGTGCGGGGCATCAGACGCACGCACCGGGCGCACGGCCGGGCGCGCGCACGCTGATGCGGCATCGGATGCCGCCGATCCGGCGCGACCTGAGCGGTCGGGCACCGACCGCGCCGTCGTGGACGCCGTCGGGGTCCGAACGTGCGCGTTCGATGACGCATCGACTGCACCGCCGGGGCCGTGCGCTGGGGCTCGCTGCTCGATGCGTGCATCTGACGCCCGAGGGCCCGGCCGGCGCGCTCCCGGGGCGCCCCGAGGGCCCGGCCGGCGCGCCCCGGGGGCCACGGCCCCGGCTGGCGACGCCCCGCGCCCCCCGCCCGTGGGGCCCCACGCCCCGCACGCCCCGGGCCCCGCGCCCCGCGCCCCGCCCGCTGCACTGCGCCCGGGATCCCCGGCCCCACTGCGCGACGGGCCCAGCCGGGCCCGCCCTGGGTCACTCCCCGGCGGCCCGCCACGCGTCGCGCAACCGCATCCGGGCGGCGGTCTGGAGCACCGCGCCCGCGTAGACGCGCCCGCCGACCGTGAACAGCGCCCAGATCGCCACCACGGTCAGGGCCACCGACACGACCAGCTCGAGCGGCGTGATCGCGTCGAAGGCCGCCCGCAGCGGGACGATGAACGGCGCCGCCGGCGGGATGAACGAGGCCACGACCGCGACCGTCCCGTCCGGGTCGGACGTCACGGCGAAGATGCCGATGAAGTAGCTGACCATGGCCACGATGGTCACCGGCGTCGACGCGTTCGACGCCTCCTCCATGCGCGAGGCGAGCGCGCCCAGGAAGCCGAGCGCGGTCGAGTACAGCGTGTAGCCGAGGATGAACCACAGCGCCAGCAGGGCGACCGCGCTCGGGGTCGTCGCCGGTAGTTCGACCGAGCCGGTCATGGCCGCCGCGGCCAGCGCCGCGAGCACGAACACGACCAGCTGGACGAGCCCCAGGATGCCGATCCCGAGGACCTTGCCCATGAGCAGGTCCCGCGGCCGGACGGTCGACAGCACGACCTCCACCACCCGGCTCTGCTTCTCCTCGACGACGCCGGTCAGGACCGTGAAGCCGAAGCTGAACACGCCGAGCAGGATGAGCACGGCACCGATGTTCGCGACCAGGAAGCTGGCGTCGTCGCCCTCGGTCCGGGGATCGAGCGCATCGACCGCCGGAGGGACCTGGGCCGCGGCCAGGTCTGCCGGGTCGACCCCGGCGTCGGCCAGCGCGGCCTGCACGCGCAGCCCGATGACGGCCTGCGAGACGAGCTGCGCGAGGCTCCGATCCTCATCCTCGGCGAACACGATCCGGCCGCGGCCGGACAGGTCGGCCGGGACCTCGACGAGGGCCTCGACCTCCTCGGCGTCGAGGGCGGCCTGACCGGCCGCCAGGTCGGGGAACGGGGTCACCTCGACCTCTGCGCCGAACTGCGACCCGGTCGCGACGAGCGCCGGCCCAAGGCCGGCCGGCGCGGATCCCAGCACCCCGATCGAGGTGATCCCGTCGGGGCGGAACAGCACGCTGGGCAGCAGGATGCCGCCCATCACGAGCAGGGTCGTGAAGACCACGCTGAGGATGAACCCGCGACTCCGGCCGCGCTCCAGGATCTCCCGTCGCGCGACCAGTCGGATGCTGCGCCAGCGGGACATCAGGCGACCTCCTCGGCCGTCGGCTCCGCCACGGCCTCCATGAACAGCTCGGACAACCGCGGCGGCCCGTACGCGAAGCGCCGCACCTCGCCCGCCGCCCGGGCGCGCGCCAGGAGCTCGTCGAGCCCGACCGCATCGCCGATGAGGACCTTCGCCCGCCCGCGATCGCGCGCCAGCACCGTCAGGCCGGGGATGGCATCGAGCCACGCCCCGTCGTCACCAACGACATCGACGTCCAGGTGCCGACGCCCCGAGCGAGCCTTGAGTTCGTCGATCGGTCCGGCGGCCACGATGCGGCCGCGGGCGATGATGACCACGTCCTCGCATACGTCCTCGACGAGGTCGAGCTGGTGCGACGAGAAGATGACCCCGACACCATCGGCCGCCCGGTCGCGGATGACCTCGCGCATCGTCGCGATGCCGATCGGATCGAGCCCGGAGAACGGCTCGTCGAGGACGAGCAGCTCCGGGTCGTGGGCCAGCGCGACGGCCAGCTGGATGCGCTGCTGGTTGCCGTGCGACAGCTCCTCCAGCTTCGAGCCGGCGCGGTCGCCGAGGCCCATCCGGTCGAGCCAGCGAGTCGTCGCGGCGGCGGCCTCGCGCCGGCCGAGCCCGTGCTGCTGGGCGAAGTACTCGACCTGCTCGCCGACCCGCATCCGCGGGTAGAGGCCGCGCTGCTCGGGCATGTAGCCGAAACGCAGGCGCGCGGCCCGGTCGACAGCCCGGCCCTTCCAGCGGACCGTCCCACGATCCGGCCTGGCCAGGCCGAAGACGCAGCGCATGGTCGTCGTCTTGCCTGCGCCGTTGGGGCCGAGGAACCCCACGATGCGCCCGGGCGCCGCCCGGAACGACGCGCCATCGAGGGCCGTGACGGGCCCGTAGCGCTTGGCCAGGTCGTCGATCTCGAGCATGCGGCTGCTCCCCTCCAGCGTGCCCGTGGACCCGGGCGGGTGGTCCCGTCGAACCCCGACATGATGGCAGGGATGGCCCGCTCGGGACGTCCGGACCGGGTCGGCGTGTCCAACAACCTGGACAAGCTCGGCCTGGCGTCGCGGACGCAGGCGGCGCTGTACGCGGCCGAGCACCGGCTGGTCGACGGCCCGCGCTCGTAGGCGCCCACGGGCGGGTCCCGGTCCGCCGCGGCGCTCAGTCGATCGCCACGATCCGGTAGCTGGCGGTGCCGCGCGGCGTGGCCACCACGATGTCCTGGTCGACGGTGCCCCCGAGGAGGGCCCGTCCGACCGGCGACGCCACCGACAGCCGGCCCGCGCCGAGGTCCGCCTCGGCCGATCCCACGAGGGTATAGCGGACCGGCGGCTGCTCGCCGTCCACGACGATGGTGACGACCGAGCCGAGGTCGACTCGCTCGCCCGACGGCGCGGCAGCGACGACGGCGGTCCGGAGGCGCGCCTCGATGGCCTGGATCCGGCCCTCGAGGAAGGACTGCTCCTCGCGCGCGGCGGTGTAGTCGGCGTTCTCCTTGAGGTCGCCGAGCTCCTTGGCCGCGCGGATGCGGGCGATCACGCCGGGCCGCACGTTGGCGATGAGGTCGTCCCGTTCACCCTCCAGGCGCGCGATGCCGTCGGCCGTGAGGATCGACGGATCGGGCGCCGGCGCCGGCAATGCCGCCCTGGCACCGGCGGCCGGACGCGGGCCCGCCGCGGGCTGCCGGCCCGCCGCGGGCGGCCGGGTCGCCACCGACAGCCGGCCAGTCGCGGGCTGCCTGGTCGCCGCGGGCTGCCGGGTCGCCGCGGGCTGCTGGCCAGCCGCCGGCCGCTGGGTCGCCCCGGCGACGCGCGGTCGCCGGGCTGGCGGCGGCTCGCCGCGGGCCCCCTCGGCGTCGCCGTCGGGCACGACCACCACGCGACGGGACGGCACGGCCGGGACGACCGGTTCGGGCCGAAGCGCGCCGGCCAGGCCGGTCGCCCGTCGCTCGCCGGTGGGGCGGCGCAGATTGGCGAAGGGCAGGACGACCGTGCTGTCCGGCAGCGCCCGCCGCTCCTCATCCGGCACGCCCTCGGCGAAGGCCGCGAGCAGCGCGTCCTCGTATTCCTCGGGCGCATCCGTGGCGGCCCACCAGACCCGGCAGGTCGGCAGCACGTTCAGGGTCTTGAGCCAGTGCCCGCCGCCGTGCGGCTTCCGGTCTCCCAGCACCGTCCTGTCGAGGGCGGCGAGCCGCCCGCCGATCGACGTCTCCGAGGCGCCGACGTAGAGCACGGTCTGCGACGGCAGCCAGAACGCGGCCAGGCGCGCCAGCAGCTGCTTCGAGGTCGGGACCTCGCCGTCGAGGCGCAGGGAGGGGACGCGACCCAGCCACACGCCGACGCGGGTCAGTTCGATGGGCGGCGTCGGCCGCGGGGCCGGAAGCTCGATGACGAAGACGCCCGGTCCACGGGCCGGGACGGGCCGGCCGTAGGGGAGGGGGCCGTCCGCCATGAGGCCGACGTCGCGCAGGAGCGCGGCACCGGTCCTGGGGGGCAGGGGATCCACGCGCCCATGGTACCCGGCGCCGACCCCGGGTACGGTAGGGACCGCATGACCGCCACCGACCGCTCGCGCCGGCTGCGCCGGATGCTCCCGATCGCGCTCGCCGGAGCCGTGCTGGGCACCGGAGCGCTGCTGGCCGCGCCACTCGTCCCGCCCGGGTCCCTCGCGCCTGGCGCAGCCACGCCGGCCGCCTCCCCGGCCGCCGCGGCGTCGCCGACCGCCGGCCCGTGGGTCGCCTCGCCGCCGTCGCCCACCGCCACGCCCGACCCGTCGGCGACGCCCTCCCCACCGGCGCCGGCGGCGCGGGAGCGAGCCAGTGCCACCGGCCCGCGACGCGCCGCACTCCAGGCGCAGCTCGACCGCCTGCGCGAGCGCGCCGGCCTCCCGGGCATCTCGGTCGCGATCATCTTCGACGACGGGACCACCTGGCTGGGCCAGAGCGGCCTCGCCGACATCGACGCCGGGGAGGCGGTCACCCGCGACACCGCCTTCGCCATCGCCAGCGTCACGAAGACGTTCACCGCGGCACTCACCCTGTCGCTCGTGGACGACGGCCTGCTGGGACTCGACGCGCCGGTCCGCCGCTACCTGCCGGACCTTGACCCGGGCATGGATCCGCGCATCACCGTCCGCCAGCTGCTCGATCACACCAGTGGCCTGCGCGACTACTTCCTCGATCCGCGCATCGACCGGGCGCTCCTCGGCGATCGGTCGGCGACCTGGGACGCCGCGCGCGCCCTCGGCTACGCGGGGGCATCCACGGCGACGCCCGGCCGGGTGTGGCGCTACTCGAACACGAACTACGTGGTGCTCGGCCTGCTGGCGGAGCGGGTGACCGGCCGGCCCCTGGGCGACCTGTATCGCACCCGCTTCATCGAGCCGCTCCGCCTCGATGACACCGTCTACCAGCCGGACGGGCCGGCGAGCGGACCGGTGGCGCACGCGTATCGCCTGGCCGGCGACGCCCCGGGCGCGGCGTCGGCCGCGGTCGATCTGTCCGACGGGACACGCATCGTGCCGTTCACGTCGGTGATCACGGCCGCGGGCGCCGCGGGCGGCATGGCCGCCAGCGCCGACGACCTCGCGCGCTGGGGCCGCGCCCTGTACACGGGCCAGGTCCTGACGGCGTCGTCGCTCGGGGAGATGCTCGCCGGTGTCGCGCGGACCGAGGCCCTCGCGCCGCGCCTCCCGTACGGCCTGGGCGTGCAGGCCATCGACATCCTGGCCCGTCCGACGCTCGGTCACAGCGGACGGTTGCTCGGCTCCCGCGCGCTGCTGCGCCACCTGCCGACCGAGGGCATCACCATCGCCCTGCTCACGAACCAGAGCCGGGCCGATCCGGCACCGATCGCCCGCGCGCTGCTGCGCACGGCGATCCTGCCCATCGAGCGCTGCCACTGCCTCGCCCAGGACTGATCGGCGGTCCGCCACGGCGCGCAGGGACCATCGGATGGAACGCCCCCGACGGAAGTGCCTCTCGACGCGCCCGCGCACGCGCAGGACGCTGCCGGCACGCACCGGAGAGGGGTCCGAGATGCCGATCCGCGTCGATGCCTACATCGCGACGGGCGTGGCCAGCGGGGTGCTGGCCGACGGCGTCCACCTGCACGACGCACTCGAGGGACCGACCGAGCTCCCGCTCCGCGACGTCAGCTGGCAGGCGCTCGATGGTGGACCGCCCGGTCCCGCCGAGGATGTGGCGATCCCGGTGGACGACGTCCTCGTCGCCGTCGGCGACGACGATCCGCCCGTGCCCGTCCACGCCTCGTGGCACGCCCTCCGTCTGGAGGCCGGCCCGTACGTCGTCGAGGGCGAGATGCCGACCCTTCCGGGCTACGATCCGGGGCGGGCCCTGACCCGCCCGAGCGGCGAGTTCGTGCTCCTCCGCGACGTGCGCATCGCCCGTCGCGAGACGCCTGGTCCGGCGGTCCCGATCGGCCGCCAGGCGTGGGTCAACCGCTACGGCGTCGAGCGCGTCGGGGCCGACATCCTGCTTGGCTTCTACTTCCCGGGCGCGGCCCTCGACGGACCGGCGCCTCCGGGCTGACCCGGGGGACCTAGCGACCGCGACCCGAGCGCGACGCGGCCCGCTCGCCGGTGCGCCGGCGGACGGGCTTGCGGTGGGCGTGATGCTCGCTGCTCACCCGAGCGTGGCCGCTGCGCATGCCGAGCGGTCGCGGCTCGACGTTGCGGTCCGGGACGAAGCCCTCCTCGACCGTCCACGGGATGGCTCGCTTGAGCATCCGCTGGATGCCGCGCAGCAGGTCCACCTCGTCGATGCACACCAGGCTGATGGCCGTGCCGCTGGCGCCGGCCCGGCCGGTGCGGCCGATGCGGTGGATGTAGTCCTGCGGGTTCCACGGGAGCTCGAAGTTGACGACGACCGGCAGGTCCTCGATGTCGAGGCCGCGGGCCGCCACGTCGGTGGCGACAAGGACCCGGATCTCGCCGGACTTGAACTCGGCGAGCGCGCGCGTGCGCTCCGGCTGGGAGCGGTCGCTGTGGATGGCCACCGCGTCGAGGCCCTCACGGTCCAGGTGAGTGGCCAGGCGCGACGCGGCGAGCTTCGTCCGCGTGAAGACCAGGGCCTGGTGCAGGTCGTGCGAGCGGATGAGGTGGGCGAGCAGCGCCTCCTTGCGGTCGCGATCGACCGGGTAGACCAGCTGCTCGACCATCTCGGCGGCCTGGTTGCGCGGCGCCACCTCGACGGTCGCGGGATCGCGCAGGATCGATCCCGACAGGCGCCGGATGTCCTCCGAGAAGGTCGCCGAGAACATCAGGTTCTGGCGGCGTTTCGGGAGGAGCTCGATGATCCGCTGGATGTCCGGCAGGAAGCCCATGTCGAGCATCCGGTCGGCCTCGTCGAGGACGAGGATCTCCACCTGGCCGAGATTCGCCACCTTCTGGCCGACGAGGTCGAGCAGGCGGCCCGGGGTCGCCACGAGGATCTCGATGCCGGCGCGCAGCTCCTTGATCTGTGGGTCCATCGGCATGCCGCCGTAGACCACGGTCGAGCGCAGCGGCACCGTCCGTCCGTACGTCCGGACGCTCTCGTCGACCTGGACGGCGAGCTCGCGGGTGGGCACGAGGATGAGGGCGCGGACCGGGTGGCGGGCCGGCGAGAACGAGGTGTTGGCGTGCGGTCGCAGCCGATCGAGGATGGGAAGGGTGAAGGCGGCCGTCTTGCCGGTCCCGGTCTGCGCGGCGGCGAGGACGTCGCGGCCGGCGAGCACGAGCGGCACGGCCGCTTCCTGGACCGGCGTCGGGACGGTGTAGCCCTCCTCGGCAACGGTCGTGAGGAGATCGGCCGACAGGCCGAGCGATTCGAAGGTCAAGCGTGGCTCCTGCGTAGGTCCTGGTCCCGTCGACGGCAACCAGGGCGGGAGCGCGACGGCGGTCGACCCCCGCCGATCCGATGTCGGTGGCGCTGGTCGCCCGCCCGGAGCATAGCCCATCTCGGTACGATCGGACCGTGTCGACCGTTGCCACGCCCGCCGTCGCCCACCTCGTCCGCCTCCGCATCGCCCACTCGGTCCATGCCTACGAGGCGCCGGACCGCCATGGCCGCGCGCGCGCCGAGCGGCCAGGCTACGGGGTCGAGGCCGCCGCGGCGCTCGGCATCGATCCGGACCGGATGGGCAAGACCCTCATCGTCGAGGTCGACGGCGCGCTCGCCGCGGCGGTCGTGCCGGTCGCGCGCAGCCTCGACCTCAAGGCGCTCGCGACCGCCCTCGGGGCGCGCCGGGCGGACCTCGCCGAGCCGGGCGTGGCGGAGCGCGCGACCGGCTCGGCGATCGGCGGCATCAGCCCGCTCGGGATGCGCAGGCACCTGCCCGTGGTCATCGACGAGACGCTCCTCGCCGGACCGACCGTGTTCGTCTCGGCGGGTCGCCGGGGGCTCCAGCTGGAGCTCGATCCGGCGGACCTCGTGACGGCCACCGGCGCGGTGGTGGCGGCCGTCGGTCGGACCAGCTCGGGCTCATCCATGTGACGGTGAGACGCGATCGCGACGGACTGGCATACTGCCGCAAGGCCCCCAGGCCATATCGCGACAGATAGGGCATAACCGAAGACCGCCGCCCCACGGCAGGAACCTGTCGACGGGCATCCGGACCACCGCCGGCTGCCACGTCCCGGCTCACCCGGGACATCGACCGCCCTCCCACGCGTCCCACCGATCCGCCCCGCGTCCGTGATCGCGGGTCGATGGCGCGTGTCGCCCGTCCCACGCGCCCGTTCCCTGCCGCCGGCGGCCACACCTCCGTTCGCCGTGCCCCCATGCACGGCGTTCTGGCGGAGAGGAGGCATGACTCTTGCCGGTCCACAACCGCGGCGCCCAGCGGGCGTCCATCCGTCGGTCGCTTCGGGCGACCGTGTTCGCGCTCATCGCCACGCTCGTCGTCGGCGTCGGCGCCATGGCCCAGCCGCCGGCGGTCTCCGCGGCCGGGGTGAAGGTGGTCATCGTCGTCGGACCGGTCGGGTCCAAGACGAGCGAATACCGCACCAGCGCCCGGTACTACGCCCGCGTCGCGCGCGGTTACGGCGCGTCGGTGACCGAGATCTACAGCCCGTATGCGACGTGGACCAAGGTGCGCAGCGCCCTGCAGGGCGCCAACATGCTGATCTACCTCGGGCACGGCAACGGCTACCCGAGCCCGTACGGGTCGTTCCAGAAGTACACCAAGGACGGCCTGGGTCTGAACGCCACGTACGACAACGGAAACTCCAACAACAAGTACTGGGGCGAGTACTACATCGACCGCGATATCCAGATGGCGCCGAACGCGGTCGTGATCCTCAACCGCCTGTGCTACGCCTCGGGCAACTCCGAATGGGGCGCCGCCGATCCGGCCAAGTCGACCGCGATCCAGCGGGTCGACAACTTCGGCGCCGGGTTCCTGCGTGCCGGGGCCCGAGCCGTCTTCGCCGAGGCCATCGCCAGCGTGACGTACCAGATCCGGGAATTGCTGACCGGCAGCCGGACGATGGATGCCATCCTGATGGGCCACCCGTCGGCCAGTGGCGCCCGCGACTTCACGTTCACGTCGACCCGCACCGGCTGGGCTCGCGCCCACCTGGATCCGCCCCAGGCGGGCAAGTACTGGCGCTCGCTCATCGGGGACCTGTCCCTGACGGCGACCGCCTTCCGCGGCGGCTGATCCGCCCGAGCTACCCGGGCTCTACCAGGCGCCCGGACGTCCACACGGCGTCCGGGCGTCGCAGCGTCTCGACGTCCTCGAGCGGGTCGCTCGGCAGGACCACGAAGTCGGCGAAGCGCCCGGGCGCAAGGCTGCCGACCCGGTCCGACCAGTCGAGCAGCTCGGCGGCGGAGGTCGTGGCCGAGCGGATCGCGTCGATGGGCGACTGGCCGTGGCGCACCTGGTAGCCGAACTGGATCGCGTTGCGGCCGTGCGGGTAGACCCCGCTGTCGGTGCCGAACGCGATGCGGACACCGGCCTCGACGGCGTGCCGGAAGCCCTCGCGCTGGACCGCGGTGGTCGCCTCGTTCTTCGCCAGCGTCTCGGCCGGCCAGCCGGCGCGCCGACCCTCGTCCGCGATCCAGTCGCCGTCGTAGATGTCGGCCACGAGCCAGGTCCCGTGGCGGACCAGCAGCTCGATGCCCTCGTCGTCGATGAGCGATCCGTGCTCGATCGACCGCACCCCGGCGCGGATCGCGAGCTTGATCCCCTCGGCGCCGTGGGCGTGGGCAGCCACGTGGACACCGAGCCGGGTCGCGGTCTCCACGGCCGCCTCGATCATCGGCGCGTCCAGCTCGATCGTGGACGGGCGGGTGCCGACGGTCAGCACGGCGCCGGTCACGATGAGCTTGATGGCCGTCGCGCCACCGCCGACCAGCGCGCGGACCTTCTCGCGCATGTCGGCCGGGCTGCGCACCACCCCGAAGCGCAGGCTGTCCGGGACGGCGATGTCGCGGGCCAGCCCGGTCACGTCGCCGCCGCCACCCGGGCAGGTGAGCATCGCCCCGACGACCTGCATCCGGGGTCCGGGCGTCCAGCCCGCATCGATGGCGTCGCGCAGCGCCACGTCCACGAAGGCCCGGAAGCTGCCCAGGTCGCGCACGGTCGTGAACCCCGCGGCGAGGGTCGCCCGCGCGTTGCGCACGCCGACGAGGGCCGCCTCCGCCTCGGACTCCGCCGTCCCCGGGCTCCCGGCCGACTGGATCTCGCCGGCCAGGTGGGTGTGGCAGTCGATCAGGCCGGGGACGACCCAGCCGTCGCCCGCGTCGAGTTCGAGGACATCGGTCGGCACCGACGCCTCTGGCCCCAGGATCGCCTCGATCCGTCCGTCGCCGTCGACCAGCAGGCGGCGCTCGGCCTGCCATCCGCCCGACGCGACGTCGAGCAGGTGCGCGATCCGGATGAGTCGGCGGCCGGCCATGGCCGCCATGGTAGGGGAGCGGCCGCAGCGCGCGGACCGTCTACCATCCGGGGATGACGACCATCGACCGACTGCCCTTCACCGGCGACGACGAGGCGGACCGCCTGCTCGTCGCCGACCCGCTCGCCCTGCTCATCGGGTTCGCGCTCGACCAGCAGGTCACCGTCCAGAAGGCCTTCAGCGGGCCGCTGGAGCTGTCGCGCCGGCTCGGCCACCTCGATGCCGGGCGCATCGCCGCGATGGACCCGGACCAGCTCGGCACCGCCTTCCGCACCCCGCCGGCCCTGCACCGCTTCCCGGCCTCGATGGCCGGCAAGGTCCAGGCGCTGTGTGCCGCCATCGCCCGGGACTACGACGGCGACGCGGCCCGCGTGTGGCGCGACGCCGTCGATGGCCCGGACCTGCAGCGCCGGCTCCTCGCCCTGCCGGGCATCGGGGACATGAAGGCCCGGTCGATCATCGCGATCCTGGCCAAGCGGTTCGGGCTCGCGCTGTCGGGCCTCGAGGCCGTGCTGCCGACCCACCCGACGCTGGGCGACGTGGACTCGCCGGAGGCCCTGGCCGCCTACCAGGCGGGCAAGCGGGCCCGCAAGGCCGAGGCACGCGCCGCCGCCGAGGGCTGACCCCCGGGAACGCGTCGACCCCGGCACGTGGCCGGGGTCGACGTGGGAGGGCGGTCCGGGCTGCTGCGTTCAGCCGCGGGCCGTCGGTACGAGCCAGGGGCGCCGGTCGCGGTCCTCGATGCCGGGTCGCGAGTCCGCACCGAAGCGGTCGGCGGCGAGCGCGAGGACGACCAGCGGGCCGACGATCAGGGCGACTGCCGCGATGATGGAGATGATGGCGTCGAGCGTCATGGCGCCTGCCGTCCTTTCCGGGCCAGTATCGAGCGACCCTGCATCCAGCCTTGACATTGGCCTGATGTGGACGCATCATCCACCCGCATGATGATGGAGACCAAGAGCCAATCGCCCACAAATGGACTGAAAAGGACCGCGGCGGTCTCCGCTGGCACCCTTGCCGCCGTCCTGGGCGACTGGTCGACCGGCGTCGATCCCCTCAACGAACAGCTGGCCGCGGCGATCGCGCAGGCCATCGAGCTCGGCGACCTGTCGGCGGGCACCCGGCTTCCGGCCGAGCGCGAGCTGGCCGCCGAGCTCGGGCTGTCGCGAACGACCATCGTCGCCGCCTATGACCGGCTGCGGGTCGCCGGCCTCGTTCGGTCGAGGCAGGGGAGCGGGACGCGGGTCATGACCCGTCGGCCGGGCCTGTCCCACGCGTACCTCGACGACGATGCCATCGAGGGCGGCGTCGGGACCTATCGACCGGACGTCGCCATGGGTCGGGACGTGGGCCGCGCCGCGGACCGCCCGTCCACGTCGGCCGTCCAGGCGGTCGGCCTGCTGGCGCCGGAGATCGAGGACGCCGTCAAGCTGACCATCGGCGCGATGCCCGCGGCGCCGTCCGTGGCCGCCGCCGTCGCCGCCGCGGTCAAGGACGACCTCCCGTCCCTCCTCGCGACCGAGGGCTACGACCCGTTCGGGACGCCCGCGCTGCGGGAGCGCATCGCGGCCCACTTCGAGCGCCTCGGCGTGCCGACCGCGCCGGACCAGATCCTGGTCACGAGCGGGGCCCAGCAGGCCCTCGACCTGATCGCCACGCGGCTGGCCGGGCCCGATGCGGTCGTCGCGATCGAGAACCCGACCTACATCGGCGCCATCGACGCGTTCCGGGCGGCGGGCAGCCGCCTGCTGTCGCTGCCGACCGATGACGACGGCGCCCGACCGGAAATGCTCGGGCTGATCGCCTCGGGCGGCCCGATCCGACTTGCCTACGTCATCCCCACGTTCCAGAACCCGACCGGCTCGGTCATGCCGGAGGCGCGCCGCGTCGACCTGGTCCGACGCGCCGTGGCCGGCGGCTTCCAGGTCGTCGAGGACCTGACGCCGGACGCCACGCTCGGCCGGGGGACGCCTCGCCCGCTCGCCGCCCACGACCCGTCGGGGACCGTCCTGACCGTCGGGTCCCTGAGCAAGATCGCGTGGGGCGGCCTGCGCATCGGCTGGGTGCGCGGTTCGCGCAGCGATATCGAGCGCCTCATCGCCGGCAAGATCGTGGCCGACCACGGGACCAGCGTCATCACCCAGGCGGTCGCGTCGCACGTGTTCGATCGACTCGACGAAGCCGCCTCCGACTCGCTCCGGCGCAGCCAGGAGCAGCGCGACCTGATGGTCCAGCTGCTGCGCGACCACCTGCCCGACTGGACGTGGTCGGTGCCGAAGGGCGGCCTGTCGCTGTGGGTCCGCCTGCCCGGCGCCGACGCGGTCGCGTTCAGCCGCCTCGCCGGTCGCTACGGCGTCGTCGTCCGGCCCGGCAACCTGGCCTCGCCCGACGGCGGGTTCCGCGACCACGTGCGGATCGCCTACGGCGCGACGCCCGACCGGCTGATCGAGGGCGTCATGCGCCTGGCCCAGGCATGGGCCGCGTACGTCCCCGGCGGCACCCGGGACCGGCCGGGCCTGAGCTTCAGCGTCTAGGGTCGATCGGGCCGCGCCCCCGCTCGGCGTCGTCGCGCTTGCGTCGGCTGGCGTCCGCGAGTACCATCGTTGCACGCGCAACGAAGTTGGCGCGATGCACTCGGAGCCACCATGGACGCCGCGATCCACGAGGCCCTCGCCAGGGGCCACGTCATCGACATCACCGCCACCGGCCGGACGACCGGCGAGCCTCGCCGCGTGGAGATCGTCTTCCACAACATCGACGGCCGCATCTACATCACGGGCATGCCCGTCGCCGGTCGGACTCGCGCCTGGCTGCGCAACCTCGAGCACGACCCACGGATGACCTTCCACCTCAAGGGCCACGTTCGGGCGGACCTGCCCGCCACGGCCCGCGTCGTGACCGACCCGGACGAGCGACGCCGCGTGTTCGAGTGGGTGACCACCAACGCGTGGAACCAGGACCCGGAGCAGATGCAAGCCCACAGCCCGCTGATCGAGGTCGTCTTCGAGGCCGCTGCGGCCTGATCCGCCGGGTCGGGCTAGACTTGCCGCCCGTGCCCGATCCCAGCGAGTCTTCGCCACCCGAGCGCCGACCCGCCGCCAGGACGCGACCCCGAGCCCGCTTCTCGCTTCCCGCCGATCACGCCGACGACGCCGGCGTCAGCGAGAAGATCGAGGCGTTCCTCGACGGTCGCCCGCCCACGCGGCGGACGCGCCGACGCGCCCCACGGTCCGAGGCGCCGCACCGCCCGGCCCGTCCGGTCAAGCTCGACACGCGCACCGACTGGGAGGCCGCGCTGCACCACGAGGACGCCCGCGTCGCTCGCTACGGGCGCCCGGCGAGCGTGATCGTCGTGGCCATCGACGGGGGGTCGGGGCAGGCCGCGGAACGGGTCGCCCCGGCCGTCGGCGCCGCGATCCGCAAGGCCGCGCGCGAGACCGACCGGGCCGCCCGGGTCGGGCCCAGCCGGTTCCATGTCCTCCTGCCCGAGACCGAGGAGGCCGAGGCGAGCGCCGTGGCCGCGCGCATCCGGACGGCGTGCGGGGCGATCCCGATCCGCCTGGCATGCGGCAGCCCGGCCCGCGGCCAGTCGCTCCTCGATGCGCTGGCCATGGCCGTCGCCCGCGTCGAGCGGGACGGCCGCTAGCCAACGAACGGCGTCGAGCAGGCGACCGAGTGGCGGGAACCATCCGGATCACGCCGCAGAGGGTATCCGAGTCCAGCGCCGCGGACGCGTGCAGGTCCACACCGGCCTCACGGCGCGGGGATCCGGGCCGGAGTAGGCTGCACGGACTGCACCACGATCCAGGAGACAGATGAGCGACCGCGAACCCCGCCTCACGCCCGGCACCGAGCTGTCACCCGAGGAGAGCCTCGAGCTCGACCGCATGCTCCTGCACGAGCTGGAGGATGAGGCCGGCCGCCTGTACGACCGCCACGCGTCGGTCGCCGTCGAGTGGTTCCCGCACGACTACATCCCGTACCGCCTCGGGCGCGACTTCGACAAGGAGCCCTGGACGCCGGACCAGCCGCGCCTGACCGGGGTCGCCCAGACCGCCTTCGAGATCAACCTGCTGACCGAGGACAACCTGCCCTCGTACCACCGGCTCATCTACGGCATGTTCGGCCGTGGCGACGGGGCGTGGCTGAACTGGGTCGGACGGTGGACGGCCGAGGAGGGGCGGCACGCGATCGTCCTGCGCGACTACCTGACGGTCACCCGCAACATCGATCCGGTCATGCTCGAGCGAGGCCGGATGAACCAGCTCCAGCAGGGCTACGAGCGGCCGTCGTCCTCGACCCTGCGCGGACTGGCGTACGTGACCTTCCAGGAGCTGGCCACGCGCATCTCGCATCGCAACACCGGCCGGTACTCGAACGACCCGGTGGCGGACAGGATCATGGTCCGCATCGCGGCCGACGAGAACCTGCACATGGTCTTCTACCGCGACATCCTGTCGGCCGCGCTCAAGGTCCAGCCGTCGGCCGCGGTGCGCGCCATCGTCGACGAGGTGCTCGCCTTCGAGATGCCCGGTGCCGGGATCCCGAACTTCCTGCGCAAGGCCGCGCTCATCGCCAAGGCGCGCATCTACGATCTGCGCAGCCATCGCGACGAGGTGCTCCTGCCGGTCATCAAGCACTGGCGGATCTTCGAGCTCGAGGGGCTCGACGCCGCGGCCGAGGAGGCCCGCCGGCGGCTGGCCGAGCACCTCGACCAGCTGGATGTCGCCGCCTCGAGGTTCGAGGCCAGGCTCCAGGCCCAGGAGGCCCGCGCCCTCGCGTCCGGGTAGGTCCCTTCGGCCGCCACGGGCGGCCCGCCGGGGTCGTCCGGGCTCCCCGACGAAGCGACGCGGCTGGACCGCCGCCGCCCCCGCCGGACGGTCAGGTCTGGCGCTGCCTCGGCCGGACCGTCAGTTCTGGCGCTGCCCCGGCCCTTCCGTGCCGCCTTCGCGCAGGAAGCGCTCGATCTCGCCGATGAGCTCGTCGCCGGAGGGCAGGCGCTGCTCGTCGACCATCGCCTCGAGTCGTTCGACGTAGGCCCGCGTCGACTCCTCGAGCGCCGTCGCGGTGTCGAGACGGGTCCGCAGCTGGCGCGCCTCGTCGACGAGCGCGCCCGCCGGCAGGATCACCCCGAGATGGCGCCCCAGCGCGCTGAGCAGCTCGACCGCGGCGCCCGGGTACGGGCCGGACACGTAGTGCGGGACCTGCGCGAAGTAGCCGACCGCGGGGAAGCCGGCCTCGATCATGGTGTGCTCGAGGACGGAGATGGCCGCGGCGGGCACGCGCAGCAGGCCGGCCGGTCCGGGCAGGACGTCGCCCCGCAGCAGTGCCGGATCGGAGGCGGTCCCGATGATCGGCACCGCTCGCGTGTGGGGCACGGCGGCCGGGATGGCGCCGAGGCTGATCCACGCAGCGATGCCGAAGTGGCGGGCGAGTTCGACCACGGCGGCCCCGAACGCGCGCCACCGGTCGTCGGGTTCCGGGCCGGTCAGGATGAACAGGTCGCGCCCGTCGACCCGCGTGCGGCGCAGGTGCAGCTCCGGCCAGGCCAGCGAGCGGATGCGACCGTCCACGATGTCGAGGGTTGGTCGCCGCGCTCGATAGTCGTACAGCGCATCGGGATCGAACGAGGCGACGGTGACGGCGTCGGCGAGCAGTTGCTGCGCGGCGGTCGTGGCGGCCGCGCCGGAGTCCACCCAGCCATCGAACGCCGCGACCAGCGCCGCGCCATGGGCGGCGTCGGGTCGCGCTTCCGGCGGCTCGCCGGGCGACAGGGTGTACAGGCTCACCCGGCAAGGATACGGCCTCACGGTGCCGGCCTCGGTGCGCGGTCTTGCGTCGGCGCGCGGTTTCCCGATGGATGTGCGAAGCTCCGCGCCACGACCGGCTCGATTCAGATTTCTGAATCGGTTGCTCACCGAACATGAGTTGCCGAGTGGCGCCGGCTTTGGCAGATTCCGCGCCGATCGATGCAGACCGCCGCGCCCACCCGGGCGCCGAATCGGCCACACCCGTGGCCGATCGCCCGATATGACACAGGAGGGTTCCCTTGCCGAGGAGGGTCGCGCTGCGTGCCCGGATGGCCGTCGCGCTCACGTTCGCATCGCTGCTCCTGTCGACCATGGTCCCGGTCGTCGCCGCAGACGACGGGCTGCACGTCACCACGCCGTACCCGGCCGTGGCCGTCGCACCGGGCGACAGCGTCAGTTTCGACCTGACCGTGACCTCGACCAGGACGGCCACCGTCGCCCTGTCGCTGAGCGGCGTGCCCACGGACTGGAGCGCCAGCCTGCTCGGCGGCGGGAACGTCGTCGAGGGCGTCTCGGTCACCCCTGACGAGGACGGCACGGTCCGCCTCGACGTGGACGTGCCCGCGACGGCGAGCGCCGGCAGCGCCACGATCCGCGTCACCGCCAGCGACGGCACGGCCACCGATGTCCTGCCCGTTCGGATCCGCGTCGATGCCGAGGCGGCGGGCGACATCTCGCTGACGACGACCACCCCGAGCCTGACCGGCTCGACCGACGCGAGCTTCTCGTTCGACCTCCAGTTCCGGAACGACACCGCGCAGGACGTGACCCTGTCCGTCGCTGCGACCGGCGAGGCCGGCTGGGACGTCAGCGCGACGCTGACCGGCGAGACGCAGGCGGCGTCCACGGTCGTCGAGGCCGGCTCGACCCAGGGCGTGACGGTGGCCGTGACGGCCCCGGCCGACGCCGCGGCCGGCACCTATCCGATCCAGGTCGAGGCTCGTGCCGGGGAGCGCAGTGTGACCGCGGACCTCGCGGTCGAGATCACCGGCTCGTACTCGATGACGCTGAGCACGCCCGACAGCCGGCTGTCCACGAGCGGCTCGGCCGGGGCGCCCACGACGATGACCTTCGAGGTGACCAACACCGGGACCGCGCCGCTGACCGAGGTGACGGTCAGTGCGACGCCGCCGACCGGCTGGGACGTCACGTTCGATCCCGAGTCGGTCCCGACCATCGCCCCGAACGAGACGGCCACGGTCACCGCCACGGTCACGCCGTCCGGCGAGGCCGTCGCCGGCGACTACGTGGTGTCGTTCTCGGCCTCGGCCGAGGAGGATGCGGCGACGAGCACGGCCGCCGTCCGCTTCACGGTCGAGACGTCGCCGCTGTGGGCTCTCATCGGCCTCGGGCTGATCGTGCTCATCATCGGCGGGCTGCTGTACGTGTTCCGGACCTACGGCCGACGATGACCGCCACCGCGCGTCCCGCGTCGGCGGCCCGCGCCGCCGATCCCGAGGCCCGTCCCGATCCCCGGGTGATCCGGACCAAGGGGCTGACCAAGGTCTACGGCGACCTCGTCGCCGTCGATCACCTCGACTTCGAGGTCCGGGCCGGCGAGATCTTCGGGCTGCTCGGGCAGAACGGCGCGGGCAAGACCACCACGATCCTCATGCTCCTGGGGCTCACCCAGCCGACCTCGGGGGCGTCGCGGGTGATGGGGCTGGATCCCGCCCGCGGCCCGCTCGAGGTCAAGCGGCGGGTCGGCTACATGCCCGACCAGGTCGGGTTCTACGGCGACATGACCGGGCGTGAGAACCTGCGCTACACGGCGCGCCTCAACCGGATCCCGGCCGACGTGGCCGAGCCGACCATCGACGAGGTCCTGGTCAAGGTCGGTCTGGCCGACCGCAGCGACTCACTGGTCGAGACGTACTCGCGCGGCATGCTCCAGCGCCTGGGCATCGCCGACGCCCTGGTCAAGGATCCCGACCTGCTCATCCTCGACGAGCCGACGACGGCGATCGACCCGCTCGGGGTCGTCGAGGTGCTCGATCTCCTGCGCCGCCTGGCGCACGAGGACGGCCTCGCCATCCTGCTGTCGAGCCACCTGCTCAACCAGGTCCAGTCCGTGTGCGACCGGATCGGCATCTTCGCCTCCGGCCGGCTGATCGGGCAGGGGACCATCGAGCAGCTGGCCGAGCGCTTCGGCGACGGTCCGGCCCGCCTGGAGGTCGGCGTCGAGGCCGAGGATGCTCGCCGCGACCAGGCTCGCGCGCTGCTGGCCGGCCTGCCGGGCGTGGCCTCGGTGGAGGACGCCCCGACGAGCGGCCACTCGCTGGCCACGGGGGCCCATCCGTGGCTGCTGACCGTGGAGCGCGGCGCCGACCCGGCCGCGATCCGGCGCGCCGTGCTGGCGGCCGTCGCGGAGCACGATCTGCCGCTCAGCATGATCCGGCCGGTCGTGCCGTCGCTCGAGGACATCTACCGGCGCGCCGTCGCCCAGCCGTTGCCGCCACGGACGACCGACGCGGGCCGGGACCGGGAGGCCCGTCCGACCGCCCACGAACCACGGCCCGGGGCGGGCCCGTCGCGTCCGCCGTCGATCCGGCCGATCGCCGGCGGCCGCCGCCGCCCGAGTGCCCCGCCGGCCCGGCCCGCGACGCCCGAACGGCCCGCCGACCAGCCGAAGGAGGACGCATGAGTACGGCCGTCCCGTCGCGCCAGCGCATCGAGCGATCCGTCCCGCGAGCCGGCTGGATGGTCGTCGGGCGGAAGGAGTTCGGCGACCACCTGCTGTCCGCCCGCTTCTCGGTCCTGATCGTGGTGCTCGGCCTGGCTGCGGCCATCCCGCTCTACTTCGCTGCCGGTGCGATCCGTGACGCGGCCTCGTCGGTGACCGACTCGCAGGCCGTGTTCATCGCCCTGTTCTGGCTGGCCCCCGACGTCGAGGGGTTCACCCTGCCGTCGGTCGTCGGGTTCATGACCTACGTCGCGCCGCTCCTCGGCCTGGCCTTCGCCTTCGACGCGATCAACGGCGAGCGCGCCGACGGGACGCTGCCGCGGCTGCTGTCCCAGCCGATCCATCGCGACGACGTCGTCAACGGCAAGTTCGTCGCCGGCCTGGCCGTCATCGGCCTGGTGCTGCTGGCCGTGGTCGGGGCGATCGCCGCGTTCGGCATCCTGCGCCTTGGCCTGGTGCCGGCGCCGGCCGAGCTGCTGCGGATCGTGCTGTGGGTGCTGGTCACGTTCGTGTACGTGTCGCTATGGCTGGCCTTCGGCATGCTCCTGTCGGTGGTGGTCCGCGGCGCGGCGACCTCGGCCCTGATCGGGTTCGGGGTGTGGATGCTGCTGACCGTCTTCGGCGGCCTCATCGTGTCGCTCGTGGGTGGGGCCATCGCCCCGCTCGGAGGGACCGCGGAGGAGCAGCTCAGCAACAACGCCCTGCGCGAGACCCTCCAGCGACTGCTGCCCGACACGCTCTACCGCGAGGCGTCGCTCGTGCTGCTCAACCCGCAGGTCACGACGGTCTCGACGCCGGCCACGATCGGCGGCTACGAGCAGGCGGCCCAGCGGATCCCGTCGCTCCTGTCGCTCGACCAGAGCTTCATCCTCGTCTGGCCGCAGGTCGTGGCCCTGGTGGCCATCACCGTCGCGCTGTTCGCGCTGGCCTACGTCCAGTTCATGCGCCAGGAGGTCCGCGCCTAGGCGCGGACCCGGATCACGCACGCCGTCGTGGCGTTCGATCCGGAGCGGTTCGTCGAAGCCCAGGACACCGTGTACGACGACGTCCGCTCGGAGCTTCGCCGGGGCCGGAAGTCGAGCCACTGGATGTGGTTCGTGTTCCCGCAGCTGGCCGGCCTCGGGCGCAGCGCGACCGCGCAGCGCTACGCCATCGAGTCGCTCGACGAGGCGCGCGAGTACCTTGCGCATCCCGTCCTCGGGGAGCGGCTTCGGGAGTGCGCCGCGCTCGTCCTGGCGGCACCGACGACGGATCCGGTGGCGATCTTCGGCTCGGTCGATGCGATGAAGCTGCGGTCGTCGATGACGCTCTTCCACCGGGCCGTCCCGAGCGAGGCCGTGTTCCGGGCCGTGCTGGACCGGTGCTTCGGCGGCATCGAGGATCAGCGAACGGAGGAGCGACTCGGCGCATAGCTGCGTTCTGCGGCCGCGTCCCGGGCCGCTCGCCCGCCCCGTGCCGCTCGCCCGCCCCGTGCCGCCCGCCCGCCCCTCGGCGCCGGTCTTCCCCATACGCCAGTCACCAGGGCACTAGCCAGCGACAGACTGCCCGGCGCGACGTCCCCGAGCGTGCCGCACGGGCGCGGAGTGCCCAGATGTCGCCACCAGTGGCGTATGGGGAAGCTGCGTGGGCTAATGCCATCCCGGGTGGCGTATGGGAATGCCCCCGCGGGTGACCCGGTCGGGGTCGTGTCCCCATAGTGGTGTAACAGCGGGGCCGTGAATCGGAACGGCCACCGCGTCATCCTCGCGTCGTTGGAAGTAAGAAACCGACGACACGAAAGGACACCACGATGGCCGAGGACAGGATG
>JBKHXL010000065.1:0-38940 GCA_046566045.1 Candidatus Limnocylindria bacterium | reverse complement strand
CATAGGCGAGCGCATCCTGGAGGGGCTCCAGTACGACCCTGAACCGCTGAGAACGGACCCGGAGACGGCCGCTGCCTGGGCGGACGGCGAACGGATGACCATCGAGGAGGCGCGGTCCTGCGCCCGCCAGACGGTGGTCGAGAGCGAGACCGGCTGAAGCCAGCGTACGAAGAGCGTTCCCGGTACGCACCCATCCGCACATGCCTCGAGGAGCTCGCGGCCACCTCGCGGCTCGTCGTACACGATCGCCGCGGCCCGGCTGGTTGGCTACCGTGGCCGACTACAACCCCGTCACGTACCTGCTCGCGGCCCTGCGGACGATCACGTCGGAGGGCTGGGTCTGGAACGAGATCCTGGCGGGTGTGGCGGCGGTGGCGGGTGTGGGCGTGGTCTGGCAGGGCCTCGCCTTCGCCGCGCTCCGGTCGCGGGTCGGCGAAACTGACGACGCGGCCCGAGGCTGGGAGCCGGTGTCGGACGTCCTCGGACGCGGTCGAGGAACATGCGTCGGCTCACCGGGAATCGGGTATGCTTCGCTGAGCCTCTTCCGACGCCCCCGGACCCGCGCCCCGGGGGCGTCCCTTCGTCCACCGAAGGTCCGTTCCTGTTCGCCGGAGCGAGGTGCGTCGAGGCGCCATGCAGGTGAGGATGGCCTCATGCGCTGCCTCGGGCGGCCCAGGCGCGGGCTGGGATGATGAACGGGCCGCGATAGCGGGACGTCGTGGCCGCGACGAACGACTCGGATGGATCCACGGCCGCGACCGAGCCGGCACCGACGCGTTCGACCAGCTCCCGAACCAGGGCACCGGTCCCGCAGCCGACGTCGATGACCCGCTGGCCGGGCCGGACGTCGGCGAGCGTCGCCATCTGGGCCGTGAGCAGGACGGAGTAGCGGCCCATGAAGCGGTCGTAGGCATCCGCAGCGACATCGAAGCTCACGGCCGGAGTGTACGGCGCATCCGTCGTCGCGCCCGTTCCCTAGACTGGCCGACATGCAACCACCGACGACGCCACGACGCCTGCTCATCCTGACCGAGGGCCAGTTCGACCTCCACGGCGCCAAGACCGCCCTCGGGGTCATCCGCTACGGCCGCGACGAGATCATCGGGATCCTCGATTCGTCGATGGCCGGACGGAACCTGCGCGAGTTCCTGCCGCGGTTCGACGTGCCGTTCCTCGCCACGCTGGAGGAGGGCCTCGCCGGACCGGTCCGCCCCGACGGCCTGCTCATCGGCATCGCCCCGACCGGCGGCCGACTCCCGTCCGCGTGGCGGGGCCTCATCCTCCAGGCGATCCGTGCCGGGCTGGACATCCACTCCGGGCTGCACCAGTTCCTCGGCGACGACCCCGAGTTCGCCTCGGCCGCCGCGGCAGCGGGCACCCGCCTGATCGACTACCGCCGTCCCCCGGACCGCATGGAGACCGCGGTCGGCCGCCGGCACCGCCCGGGAAGCCGGGTCATCCTGACCGTCGGCACCGACTGCGCCATCGGCAAGATGTCGGTCGCGCTCGAACTCGTCGCCGCGGCTCGGCGCGATGGCGCCGCGGCGGTCATGGTCCCGACCGGGCAGACGGGGATGATGATCGAGGGTTGGGGCGTCGCCGTGGACCGGGTGATCAGCGACTTCACCAACGGCACCGTCGAGTGGCTGGTCGAGCAGGGCGAGGCCCGTGGCGACTGGGTCTTCGTCGAGGGCCAGGGATCGATCGACCACCCCGCCTACAGCGCCGTCACGCTGGGCCTCATCCACGGGGCGACGCCGCACGCGATGGTCCTCGTCCACAAGCCGGGCCTGACCGAGCACGACTTCGAGCACCTGCCCGAGGCGTCGTTCCCGATCGCCGAGCTCGGGCCGTTCATCGAACTGCACGAGCGGATCGCCGGACTCATCGCGCCGTCGCGCGTCGTCGCCGTGGCCTGCAACACGTCGACCTACCCGGACGACGACGACGCGCGTGCCGTGATCGCGGCGATCGCGGCCGAGACCGGGTTGCCGGCCGACGACCCGGTCCGTTTCGGGGCCGACCACCTGTGGACGGCCGTGCGCGACCGGGTGGAAGCGCTGCCGTGGGTCTGACGGTCCGCCACGAGGTCCTCTCGCTGCCGCTCCGCGACCCGTTCCGCATCGCCCGCAGCGACCATGGCGAAGGCACCAGGGTCACCACCGTCGTCGTGGAGTTGCGCGACGACCGGCATCCCGGCGTCGTCGGGGTGGGGGAGGGCTACCCGGACCGGTTCTACGGCGAGACGCCAGCGACGATGGCCGCGGTCATGCCCGTCCTCCTGACCGCGGTCGGGGAGCCGCGCCTGGACCGGACCGGGCTCGAGGCGGCGAGCGCGGCGATGGACGCCGCCCTGCGCTGGAACGGCGCCGCCAAGTGCGCCCTCGACATCGCCCTCCACGACCTGGCCGGCAAGGTTGCCGACGTTCCCGTCCACGCGCTGCTCGACCTGCCGACGGCATTGCCCCCGACCGACTTCACCATCGGCATCGACGAGCCAGCGATCGTCGCCGCGCGGGCGCGCCGCGCGGGCGACTTCCCGGCGCTCAAGATCAAGTGCGGCGGTCCTGCGGACCTGGCGACCCTGCGCGCGGTCCGGGCCGTCTACGCCGGGCCGCTGCGGGTGGACGCCAACACGGGCTGGACGCGCGCGGACGCGGAGACGCTGCTGCCCGAGCTGGTCGCGCTCGGCGTCGAGCTCATCGAGCAGCCGTTCGCGGCCCGTGCCTACGACGATCTGCGCTGGCTCCAGGAGCGATCATCGCTGCCCATCGTGGCGGACGAGAGCGCCGTCATGTTCGAGGACCTGGACGCGCTCGTCGGAGTGGTCGACGCCGTCAACGTGAAGCTGGCCAAGTGCGGCGGCATCGCCGCGGCACGACGGATGCTGACCGCTGCTCGCGAGCGCGGCTTCCGGACGTTCCTCGGTTGCATGGAGGAGACCTCGGTCGGGATCGCCGGGTCCGCGGTCGTCGCGTCCCTCGCCGAATGGGTCGATCTCGATGGGAACCTGCTCCTCGCCGCCGACCCGTTCGAGGGCCTGGAGCTCGGACCGGACAAGCGCTGGCGGCTGTCCGAGCGACCGGGTCTCGGGCTGTCGCGGCGGCTCGCCTGAGCCGGTCGTGCACGTACCGCACGGGCGTTCGCCGAACGTCCGTTCGTGTGGATAAGTTCGTGGACGAAGTCGTGGACAAGCCCCCTTCCGGCCCGTCCCCGACGGGCCTACGATAGGGGTCGACCGGCCGGACACCCCGAGGGAGGCGAAGGCCGGGACATCCAGGAACGAGTGTCGGCGTCGGTCCCCCAACTCGACCGATCGGCCGTCCCTGGTTTCGCGATGCCACCGCCACACCAGCCGCTACCCGAGCGCGCACCGCGTCCTGTCCGCGGGTCGGCGCGCCCGGCCGAAGGGATCGGAGGGCCCGCCATCGATGGATCCACGTGCCGCCGCCTCGCACGCACCAGACCCTGACGCGGTCGAGTTCGTGCGCTTCTGCCATCGGCGCCGCCGGGTCGGATGGCCCGAGCTCTACGACGAGATGTGCGCCGTCGCCGCCCGCGGGCTGTTCCGCGGCTACTCGGCAGATGATCTCGGCGCGCACGGGATCGGGCTCGGCCTGTTCGACATGCCCGCGCTGGCGGCGCTGACCCGCGACGTGCTGGCGGCCGAGCTCGCCGCGCGCCGGCCGGTCCAGGTCGCGATCCGGGCGCTGGACTCGGATGACACCCCGGCCGGCGTCGTGGGATCGCCGGCGGGATCGACGGAGCCGGCGGCGTCCCTGCCGGCACCCGCTCTGCCGGCGGTGCCGCCGCGGTCACCGACCGATGGCGCGGCGCCGGCCTTCGTGCCGGCCCTCGCCGGGGCCTGACGCCGGGCGGACCGGGACGGGGGCCCGGACGGGTCGCCGGTCAGGCGCGGATGCGCCGCCTGGCCATCTCGCCCTCGATCTGGCGCTCCGCCTCGACGTAGCGGTCGATCTGCTCGCGCAGCTGGTTGGCCTCCGGAGTGTAGAGGTGGACCTGCTGCTGGAGGATGTACGAAAGGCGTCGGCTGGTCATCCGGACGTGGTCGAGGTTCTTCATCAGGACCAGCGGATCCATCGAGGCGAGGTCCGACGGGTGGTACATCTGCTGCATGGCCGCATTCTAGCCGTGCGCCGACACCTCAGAGCGAGCGCAGCGACCGCGGCGGCCAGGCCCAGTCGATGTCCATGCGTGCGGCGGCGATCGCCCGACGGCGCCCCACCTCGCCGGCGCCCAGGACGAGCAGGCGGTCCGTCTTGGTCGCCCGCCCGGCCTCGTCGCCCCAGAGCTTGGTCATCTTGCGCACGGCGGCGACGTCGTCGAGGGCGACCCCGGCCAGGCGATAACCGAGCGGCTCCGCGGCCTGCTCCCAGGCGCGCTCGGCCAGGCCGACGCCGCCCTCGATGCGGCGCCCGCGGTCGGTCTCGACGTCGCCGATGACCAGGACCACGATGGCGTCGTCGGTGATGACCTCGCGCAGGTCGGCGAGGACCTCGCCGAGGAAGGTCAGGTACGGCTCGCGGTGATGCGCATCATCCAGGGCGGCATCGATGGCCCGCGCGTCGAAGCCGAGGAACCAGGTCCGGAGCCAGTTGTAGTAGCCGTACTTGACCACGCGCAGGTACGGCGGGGACGTGAGCACGAGCCGCGCCCGATCGGGCCGCCCGCGCTCGCGCAGCGCCGACCGTACGCGGCTCGCGGCGTCGCGCGCGTCGCCCAGCAGAGCGACCCCCTCGGTCGGCGGCAGCGGCTGGCGGAAGAGGCGCTCCAGCTTGGCCGCCAGGCCGTCGAACACGTCGCGCTGGGGCGACGCGAAGGCCGTCCGAGCCGCGAAGTCGCGGACATAGCGTGGCGCCATGCTGAACGTGTTCGGCATCAGCGCCGATAGGTAGCTGGCGCTCTTGCCGTGCAGGATGCCGGTGATGGCCGCGGCCAGGAATCGGTCGGTCCGATCGCCCAGGTCGAGTTGCGTCCGGGTGAACAGCAGTTGGGCGAGCGTGTGCGGGTGGAAGGCGACGACGACTTCGGCCGGGACGGGTTCGGGCCCACCGGCCCCCGGATCGGCCACGATCGCCGCAGCGAGATCGTGCCATCGCCCGGCGTCCGCGTTCCAGCCGAGTCGCAGCGCGGCGAGCCGCGTCCGCGCCGCGGCCGGCGTCGCGGGCTCGACCTTGGCCGACGTGAGCAGGTGCGCGAACGGGTTGAGGTCGTTGCCGACGCCGATCCGGCCCTCGGCGCAGGCCTGCAGCGCGGTCGTGCCGCGGCCGCTGAACGGGTCGAGGACGACATCGCCGGGCCGCGAGTAGCGGGCGATGAAGGCATGGGTCAGTGCGGCCGGGAAGCTGGCCAGGTATGAGCACATCGGGTGCAGGCTGTGCCCCCACAGCCGCTGCTGCGACTTCCACTCGGCTTCGATGCCGATGGCAGGCAACTCGAGCGGCAGCTCGAGGGCGAGCTGACCATCGCTCGCGCGCGCCGGTCCGACGGACATGGGCGTGTCCGATCCTCCCTCACCCGGCACCGATCACCGGTCGGCGCGACGGGCCGCGGAGCATAGCACGGGCCACTATGGCTCAAGGGGGTGTGGCGACCGAGAGCGGGGTCCCCGGACCCGCTTGGCGCCGTCCATCGCCATGGTCGGCGTCGATCTCGGGATCAGCCGCCCCCGAATGGCCGGTCTTCGACGACCGATGGACAGCGCCGAACCACCACTGCCGCCCGGGTCGTCCGCCGATCCCCGTTCGTGACTGTGCGTAGACTGGGATGCGGTCCCCGTAGCTCAGTGGACAGAGCAACCGCCTTCTAAGCGGGAGGTCGCAGGTTCGAATCCTGCCGGGGACGCCATCCCGCCGAGGCCCGGGCCATCCGGCCGGGTCCTATCGGTCCGACCGACCCTGGCGCCGACACTGCGCTCCCGGCACCCTCCTCGTGGAGGTGTCTTGATGCGTCATCTGGCGTCGCGCGGCCTGCTGTTCGTGCTGACCGCGTTCCTGTCCCTGAGCGCCCTCGTCGGAGGGTTCATCGTCGTGCCCGGCCTGCCGCTGGAGTGGATCGAGGGTGGACCGTTCAGCGACTACACGATCCCCGCGGCAGCCCTCGCCGCGATCGGGTCTCTGGCGGCCCTCACCGCCGTCCTCGTGCTGATCCGGCCGACCATGGCCGGTGCTGCCGCGATCGTCCTGGGTGCGGCAATGGTCGGGTTCATCGCGGTCGAGATCGCGGTCGTCGGGTTCACGCTGATCGATGACGGTCCGAGCGAGCCACTGGCCTGGCTGCAGGTGGTGTACATGGCGGTGGGTCTCGTCACGGCCGTCGTCGGGTATGCCCTGTGGCACGGCACGACCGAGGACCGGGAGCGTGAGCTGCGGACCGGCCACGGGCTGCCGAGTTCGGGCCGATGAGCACGGGACTCCACCGGGAGCCGGCGGTCGGCTGGCCGGTCCTCGCTCTGGTCGGGTTGACCGGCACCATGGCGGCCGTCGCCAGCGGCGCTGGTGTCGCGTTGCGCGGGTCGCTCGAGACGGTCCCGTTCACGACGGTCCGCGGCGACGTGGTGGACGTCCTGACCGACGGCATCTACCGGTTCAACGGCGAGGCTGTCGCGACCGAAGGGATCGGCTGGGACGCGGTCACCCTGGCCATCGTGCCGGTGTTGGTGGCGACCCTGCCTGCCCTGCGGCGCGGTTCGCTCCGAGCCGCCCTGCTGACGATGGGCCTGCTGGCGTATCTGCTCTACCAGTACGCCCAGTACGCCATGTTCCTGGCCTATGGCCCGCTGTTCCTCGTCTACGTCGCGATCGTCGCCGCGAGCGCGTCGGCCCTCGCGGTCCTGCTCGGTCGGATCGACCTCGCCGAGCTGGCGGCACGAGTCGACACGGAGCGGTTCCCGCGTCGCGGGGTGGTCGGGTTCGGACTGTTCATGGCCATCCTCCTGCTGGGCATGTGGCTGCCGCTCGTCGGCCGCACCCTCGGTGCCGAGCGCGTCCCGGAGCTGGCCGGGGCGACGACCCTGGTGGTCCAGGCCTTCGACCTGGGCTTCCTCGTCCCGCTGGGCCTCGCGCTGGCGATCGCCGCGACTCGGCGGCTGCCCGCGGGCTACCTCCTGGCGCCGATCGTCCTGGTCAAGGGCGCCTCGATGGGCGCCGCGATCGCGGCGATGCTCGTCGTCGAGGGGGCTGTCGGTGGAGCGCTGGAGGTGGTACCGATCCTGGGCTTCGCCGTCATCGGCCTGGTCAGCCTCGTCCTGGCCGGCCGGGTCATGCGCAGCATCCGTCCGGTCGAGGCGGTCTCGGAAGCGCCGGCGATCGACACGATGGTGCCGGGGGCCGTGCGCGGCTGACGCCGGAGCGGAGCGCCGGACATGGCGAACCCCCGGACCGGCCGTCGGGCCGACCCGGGGGTGGGAAGAGGAGCGTGGTTCAGCCGGCGTCGGTCGCGGCGCCACCCGTGGCGGCGTCGTCATCGGGGGCTCCGGGTCCGAAGCCGGGTCCGAAGCCGGGTCCGAAGCCGCCGCGGCCGCCGAAACCGCCACGCCCGAACCCGCGTCCCTCGGCCGGGCCGTCGCCGCCGCCGATGAGCACCACGTCCGCGTCGAGCGACCCGTCGGAGGCCTCCCGGCCGGAGGCGCCGACGATGGACCCGACGGTGACCGATGCGAGGGTCGCCTCGGTCTCGCCGCGCATGCGGTAGGTCGTGTCCCCATCGACGTTGATGGTCACGACCTCGCCGGCGCGCGTCGTGATCGTGATGCTCGATGCGGTGGTGGCCGTCACGACGCCCGCCGCTCGATCGCCGCGGACCGCCACGGTGGTCGCGGTCAGGGCGTTGTCGCCGCTCGCGGTGCCGAGGACCAGCACGACGTCGCCGTTCGCGATGTCGGCCAGGGTCCCGTCGCCGGCGCCGTATCGATAGATGGTGCTGCCGTCGAGGGTGATGGTCCAGACCGACCCGTCGCGCGTGGTGACCGTGAACCCGCTCGAGGACAGGTCGCTCACGACCCCCCCGACGCTCGGCACGACGACCACGATCCCGGTCACGGTGACGGTACCGTCGTCGGCCACGTCCTGACGGAGGCGGATCTCGTCGCCGACCGCGATGTCGCCGAGCTCGATCGCCTGGCCGCCCTTGGTCAGCTCCATCGCATCGGTGACGACGATGGTCCGCGTCCAGCCGTCGGTGGTGGCGAGGCTGAGGCTCGAGCCGTTGATCGCCGTGACGGTGATGTCGCGAATGCCGTGGCGACCTCCGAGGCGCCCGTGGTCGAGGGCGCCGGCCTCGCCGTCGACGATCCCGCCGAGGTTGGCCGGAGCCGCCCAGCCGGTCGTCACGGCAGCGGCGCTGCCGCTGTTCGCGATCGAGGGTGCCGGAGCCGCGAAGGCCGTGCTGGCGGCACCGACGGCCAGCGCCGTGACGCCGGCGGCGACGAGCCCGAGCCGGAGCCTGCTCGGGCCGGATGACCGGCTGCTCGCCGGGGCGGCGGTGCCGCCCGACTCGCTCGGCAGGGCCGGCTCGACCGGCTCGGAGTGGTGGATGCGATCCTGCGTCATGGTGGTTGCTCCCACTGGCGCGCCACCGTCGTGGTGGCGTCTGCTGGGACCCAATCTGCGGTTCGTTCCTGAGAGGGTCATGAAAACGCCACCGGTCAGCCGCCCGGCGGCGATACTTGGATCGTGGCCCCTCCAGACGCCCCGATCCTCGCGCTCATCCCGGCCTACCAGGAGGGCCCGCGCGTCGCCGCGGTCGTTGCCGCCGCCGCGCGACACCTTCCGGTCGTGGTGGTGGACGACGGGTCCAGCGACGACACCGCCGACCTCGCGGCGGGTGCAGGCGCGACCGTCCTGCGCCAGTTCCCGAACGCCGGCAAGGGCGCAGCGCTGCGGGCCGGGTTCCGCCACGCCCTCGACGAAGGGGCGGCGGCGGTCGTCACGCTCGACGCCGACGGGCAGCACGATCCCGACGAGATCCCGGCCTTCCTGGCCGCCTTCGCGTCGAGCCGCCCCGAGCTCGTGATCGGCCAGCGTGACCTGTCGCAGATGCCGCTCGTCCGACGGGTGTCCAATGCGGTCGGCGGGGCGGCCCTGGCCGTGGCGCTCGGCCGAAGCGTGCCGGACAACCAGTCGGGCTTTCGCCTGGTCGGCCGCACGCTCATGCGGGCGATGCTCGACAGCGAGGAGTCCGGCTTCGAGTTCGAGGTCGAGATGATCGCCCGCTGCCTCGCCCTGGGCCTGCCGCTGACGAGTGTCCCGATCCGCACGATCTACGCAGGCGAGCCGTCGCACATCCGGCCGATCCACCACCTGCGCGAGTTCGGGCGGGTGAGCCTCCGGGCGCGTCGCATCGTGCGCGGCCGCGACTGACGCGCGTCGCCCCGCACCCGAGGACGAGTGGGCGCTGGTACTGGCGGGTAGCCCAAAGTACGGCTTGGAGCGACCCCCTCCGGACCCCTACAGTCTGCCTCGCAGCGAGCCGGACCCTCCCCCTGCGTACCCCAGGGGCCCGGACTCGATGACGAACCACGTACCGCACCGAGGCAGACATGGCAACGATGACCGTCAATGAACTTGGACCGATGCTCACCGCGACGGAAGTCGCCGAGATGCTCCACCTGCATGTCAATACGGTGAAGCGCCTGGGCGACCGAGGCGAGCTGCCCTTCTACCGCGTCTGCAAGCGGGGCGATCGGCGCTTTCGCCTCGACGACGTGATGAAGTTCCTGGCCCAGAACCGCTAGACGGGCGCCCGCCGTCAGTCGCGGGGGATGGCGGCCAGCGACTCCCCGAACACCTCGACGGCCTCGGCGATCTCGGCCGACGTGACATCGAGCGGCGGGATCCAGCGCACGACCTCGTGCTGCGGACCGCAGGTGAGGACGAGGAGGCCGGCGTCGGCGCAGGCGGCGCTGAGTCGGTCCGGCAGGGTGCCGTCCGGCTCGCGGGTGGCGCGGTCGCGCACGAACTCCACGCCGACCATCAGGCCCGGGCCGCGCACGTCGCCGATCCGGTCGTCCTCGGCGGCGATCCGCCCGAGGCCTGCCCGCAGCTCCTCGCCGCGCGCGTCGGCGTTCTCGAGCAGGCGCTCCTCGCGGATCGTCTCAAGGACGGCGAGCGCGGCCGCGCACGCGACCGGGTTGCCGGCGTACGTCGACCCGTGGGCGCCACGACCCCAGCGCTCCTGGAGGTCCCGCGACGACACGATCGCCGAGAGCGGGAGCCCGTTCGCCACCGACTTCGCGAGGACCACCACATCGGGGACGATGCCGGCTCGCTCGAACGCCCACATCGACCCGGTCCGGCCGTAGCCCGACTGGACCTCGTCGGCGATGAGCAGGATGCCGTGCTCGTCGGCGAACGCCCGCAGCTCGCGCAGGAAGGCAAGCGGTGCCGGCCGGAAGCCGCCCTCGCCCTGGACCGGCTCGATGAGGATCGACGCGACGGCGCTCGGCGGGATGGTCGATGCGGTCAGCTCGCGCAGGTCGGCCATCGCCGCCGCGACCGCCGCGTCCTCGTCGCCGTCGAAGTCGCGGTACGTGGCCGGGAAGCTGGACAGGTGGACGCCCGGCAGGAGCGGCTCGTAGCCGGTCCGATAGTTGATGGCCGAGCTGGTGACCGACGTGGCGCCCCAGGTCCGGCCGTGGAAGCCGCCACGAAAGGCGACGATGCCGGGTCGACCGGTGACCCGCCGGGCGAGCTTGAGCGCGCCGTCGATGGCCTCGGATCCGGAGTTCAGGAACATGACCGAATCGAGCGGGTCCGGCAGGGTCGCCGCGATCTCGGACGCCAGGCGGCTGATCGGCTCGGTGAAGCCGAGGGCGCTGATCGGACCGATGAGCCGGTCGACCTGGGCGTGGATGGCGGCGGTCACCCGCGGGTGGGCGTGGCCCAGGGCGGTGACCGCGATCCCGTTCGCGAAGTCGAGGTAGGCCCGACCGTCCGTGTCGAACAGGCGATGGCCCACGCCGTGGCTCCACTCGCGCTGGAAGTAGCGGCCGAGGACCGGGGTGAGGTTGGGGGCGGGATCGGAAGCGGTCGTCATGTCGCCGAGTGTATCGGTCGCAACGGCAGGGCGACGGCGCGGCCCGACGCGTACGATGAAACGCATGGTCGACTTCACCCTCACCGACGAGAACCGGCTCGTCCAGGGCGCGGTGCGGACGTTCGCCGAGGCCGAGATCCTGCCCCACATCCGCGCCTGGGACACCGGCGACGGCTACCCGCGCTCGGTCATCGACAAGCTGGCCGAGCTCGGGTTCCTCGGCGCGCCGATCCCGGAGGCCTACGGCGGGTCCGGGATGGACTACCTGAGCTTCGCGGTCCTGTGCGAGGAGCTCGAGCGCGCCGACACCTCGTTCCGGGTCATCCAGAGCGTCCACGTCGGGCTCAACTCGCTCGCCCTGCTGCAGTGGGCGACGGAGGAGCAGCGCCAGCGCTGGCTGGTGCCACAGGCGCGCGGCGAGAAGCTGGCCACCTTCGGCCTGACCGAGCCCGGCGTCGGGACCGACGCGGGCAACCTCCAGACCACGGCGCGCAGGGACGGTGCGAGCTACCGGCTGAACGGCCAGAAGCTGTGGATCAGCCTGGCCGACATGGCCGACCACTTCCTCGTCTTCGCCAGCGTCGATCGCTCGCGCAGACACAGGGGCGTGACGGCCTTCCTGCTCGAGCGGGGCATGGCCGGCCTGACCACCGGCACGCTCCACGGCAAGCTCGGCATCCGCGCCGGCAACACCGGGCTGATCAACCTCGACGACGTCGTCGTCCCCGAGGAGCATCGCATCGGCGAGGAGGGCGAGGGGTTCCTCATCGCCATGAGCGCCATCGACCAGGGCCGCTACACGGTCGCCGCCGGCGCCGTCGGCCTGGCCCAGGCCTGCCTCGACGCGTCCGTCCGCTACGCGCACGAGCGCCGGACGTTCGGCAAGGCGATCGGGGAGCACCAGCTCGTCAAGCAGCTCATCGCCAAGATGGCGGCCGGGACCGAGATGGGCCGCCTGCTGGTGTGGCGGGCCGGCTGGCTGAAGAACCAGGGCCTGCGCAACACGCGCGAGACGTCGCTGGCCAAGTGGCATGCCACCGAGCACGCCGTCCAGAGCGCGCTCGACGCCATCCAGGTCCATGGCGCCAACGGGTATTCGGACGAGTTCCCGGTGGAGCGCTACCTGCGCAACTCCAAGGCGGCGGTCATCTACGAGGGCACGAGCCAGCTGCACACGCTCATCCAGGCTGACTACGCCCTGGGCTACCGCGAGGACCGACCACTCCGCTGCGAGCCGTGGCCGGCCCAGGGCTGGGAGCGCCCTCCGACCTAGCTGGCCAGGGCCTGGCCGACACCGCCCGTGCGCACTGGAGGTTCCATGCCGACACCCTGGACCGAGCGTGAGCTCGCGACGCTCGCCGCCATCGCCGAGACGTTCGTCCGCGGCGATGCCCTGCGCCGCGCCAGGCTGGTGACGGAGGCGCTGGAGCGCGCGGCGGATCCGTCCCAGATCGCCCAGCTCCGGCTGGTCCTGCGGGCCCTCGAATCGCGTGCGGCGAACCTCGTCCTGGGCGCCGGGCCGTCCACCTTCGCGACCCTCTCGCCGGCTGACCGCGAGCGGGTGCTCCTGGCCTGGGGCACGTCGCGAATCGGCCAGCGCCGGGCCGCGTTCGCCGGACTTCGCCGCCTGATGACCTTCCTCGCCTATGCCGACCCCGGCGTCGGCGCGCCGAACCCGCGCCACGCCGCCATCGGCTACCAGCTCCAGCGGCCGCCGGTCACGGCCAGCCGCACGCCGATCGTGCCGATGGCCCTGCCGTTCGACACCGAGCCGCGTGACGCGCCGCTGACGCTCGAGGCGGACGTGGTCGTGGTCGGGTCCGGGGCGGGCGGCGGGGTGATGGCCTCGGCGCTGGCCGAGGCCGGGCGTTCGGTGGTGGTGCTCGAGGCCGGGCCGTTCGTGGATGAGGCGTCGATGCCGACCGACGAGCTCGACGCGTTCGCCCGCCTGTACCTCAACCACGGCCTGCTGGCCACGTGGGACGGCGCGGTGACGATGCTGGCCGGCTCCGGCGTCGGCGGCGGCACGCTCGTGAACTGGATGACCACCATCGACGCTCCGGCCCCGGTCCGGACCGAGTGGGCGCGCGAGCACGGGATCGACGACGTCGAGGAGGGCTCGGCCTGGTCGGCCGACGTCGAGGTCCTCGAGCGGGAGCTGGCGGTGACGCCGACGAGCGCCGTGCCGCCCAAGGACCAGCTCATCCTGCAGGGCGCCGAGGCCCTGGGCTGGGAGGCCGCCCCCATCCGGCGCGACTCGCCGGGCTGTGACGACTGCGGCAGCTGCGGGTTCGGGTGCCCTCGCGGCACCAAGCGATCGGGCATCCGGACGCACCTCGTCTCCGCCTGGCGGGCCGGGGCGAGCATCGTGCCGCGCGTCCGGGTCACGTCGGTCGTGACCGAGGGCGGTCGCGCGGTCGGCGTCGAGGGTCTCGCCCTCGTCCCCGACCCGGCGACGGGTGCGCCGATGCCGGACGAGGGCGCCCCGGGCGGCGTCCGGGTCCGACGCCTCGTGGTCCGCGCACCCCAGGTGGTGCTGGCCGCCGGCGCCCTGCGCACCCCGGCCATCCTGCAGGCCTCCGGCATCGAGCATCCGGCCATCGGGCGCAACCTGCGGATCCACCCGGTCAGCGGCGTCGTCGTCCGGGCCGGGACGCCGATCGAGATGTGGCGCGGCCCGATGCAGGGGGCCCGGTCGCTCCAGTTCGTGGACGCCGAGCCCGGCCGGCGGGGCTACGTCATCGAGTCGGCGCCGGGGCATCCCGGGCTGATCGCCCTCGCCCTGCCGTGGGAGGGCACCGATGCCCACGCTCGCCTGATGGGCGACCTGCGCTACCTCGCTCCGCTGCTGGCGGTGACCCGGGACGGCGGGCAGGGTCGCGTCTCGCTGACGCGCGCGGGCCGGGTCCGGGTCGACTACGCCCTCGACCGCTCGGGCGTCGCCACGTTGCGCCACGCCCTCGCCTCGATGGCTCGCATGGCGCGTGCCGTCGGGGCGGTCGAGATGGTCGTGCCCGGTGTCACGCCCGCCTGGTTCCGCGGCGGCCACGGCCGCGGCGGCGGCGATGCGGCGTTCGAGCGCTACCTCGCGTCGCTCGCCGCGTTCGACTTCGCGCCGAACCGGGCCACGGTCTTCTCCGCCCACCAGATGGGCTCCGTCCGGATGGGCGCCGATCCCGGTCGCCACGCCTGCGATCCGGCCGGCCGGGTGCGTGCCGGGCGCCGCGACGATCGGGTCATCGGCGGGCTGTACGTGGCGGACACGTCGCTGTTCCCGACCGCCCTCGGCGTCAATCCGATGCTGTCGGCGATGGCGCTGGCGCGGCGGGTGGCACGGACGGTGCTGGCCGAGGGCTGACCAAGCGCGGCGCCGCCATCCGGCCGCGCGCGGTGACGATGAGGGCGACGCCGATCACGATGATGCCCCCGGCCACCAGGGTCCGAGGCTCGATCGGCTCCTGCAGCACGATCGCCCCCAGGATCACGGCGACGACCGGGTTGACGTACGCGTAGGTCGTCACGAGCGGCAGCGGCGCGACCCGGAGCATCCAGCCGAAGACCGTGAACGCGAGCAGGCTGCCGATGATCGCCAGGTACAGGAACGCGACGATCGAACGCGCCGAGATGCCGCCGACATCGAGGCGGGCCGGTTCACCGGTCAGCGCCGCCAGGATCGTCAGGGCGACCGCCCCGGTCAGCATCTGGGCCGAGGTGGCGACCAGCGGATGGCCGGGCAGGATGGCCCGGTGAGACGCGTACAGCGACCCGAGCGCCCATGACAGGGGGGACAGCAGGATGGCGCCCAGGCCGGCCGGATCGAGCGCCCCGGTCGTCCCGAGCACCGTCGGGCCGACGAGCACGGCGACGCCCACGAAGCCGATGCTGATGCCGACCAGGGCCAGACCGGGCAGTCGCTGTCCGAGCAGGATCCGGCCCAGGACCGTGGTCCAGACCGGCATGGTCGCGATGACCAGGGCGGCGATGCCGGACGGGATGGTCTGCTCGCCCCACGCGACGAACCCCATGCCGCCACCGAGCAGGAGCGCGCCGGTGATGGCCGAGTCGCGCCACTCGCGGCGGGTCGGCCACGGGAAGGCGCCCCGGGCTCGGGCGAGGGACCACGCGAACAGGACGGACCCGGCCAGCGCGAACCGGGCCGCCGCCATCAGGAACGGCGGGATGGTCTCCACGGCCACGGCGATGCCGAGGTAGGTCGAGCCCCACACGCCGTACAGCACGAGGAGGCCCAGCCAGATCGACGCAGGCTGGCGCGGGGCGGCGGCGGTTGGCACATGCGACTGGTCCAAGGGCGACAGGATAGGGCTTCGGGTCCGCGGCCGTCGCCGCGGGCCGAGGTCAGGCGGCGGCGCTCGCCACGTCCACCGGGCGGCACGTCAGGCACGGCCGGAAGCCGGCCGCGCTCGCCGCCTCGACGCTCCGGAACGGCCGTCGATGCCGAGGCTGGATGCGCCGGGCGGCCCGGCACGTCGGCCAGCACACGATGCGCGTCGTGGCCGAGCCGACCAGCCGCTCGCCGCGAGCCGCCGAAGCCTCGAGCGCCGCCGGGTCGAGGCCCTCCGCGGCCAGGATGGCCCGCTTGTTGGCCGGCCCACCGAGGGAGTACTGGCCGATGCTCCCGTCCGTCCGGACGACCCGGTGGCAGGGCACGATGAGCGGCACCGGGTTGTGCCCGAGCGCCGTCCCGACCGCCCGGACCGCGCGGGGGCGGCCGATCTCCGCGGCGACCCAGGCGTACGGCCGGACCTCGCCACGAGGGATCTCGAGCGCCTTGCGCCAGACGTCCCGCTCGAACGCGGTGTGGCCACGGAGGTCGAGCGCGATGCGCACCCGACGGTCGCCGGCCAGGCGTCGCCCGATGGCGTCGGCCAGGCCGGGGGGCAGCTGCCCGCCGGGCAGGGCGGGCCGGCCGGTCACCGCGGCATGGCGCGCCTCGAAGTCCGCGGCATCGGTCGCCTCGTCGACGAGGACCACCCCGAGCCCGTTCCAGGCGACGGTCAGGGGGCCGATGGGCGAGTCCATCGTGGCGTACCGATCGAGCAGGCCGAGCTCGGTCAGGACGGCCGGGCGGAGGGTCGTCGGGGCGGACGTGGCCAGGCTCGCCAGGCCGCGCTCGACGGCGTCGTCGGTGGGTCGGGGATCGTTCATGCGGACATCTCCGTCGGCTCGCGGCGGCGCTCCGCCTCCAGCATGGCTCGCAGCAGCGCGGTCCCGCGGTGCACCTGGGCCTTGACCGTGCCCTCCGGGCGCCCGAGGGCGGCTGCCAGGTCGGGGTAGGACAGGCCATCGACGTGGCGCAGCACCACCGGGCCCCGGTACGCCAGCGGGAGGGCCAGCACGCGGGCCGCCCAGGCGGTCCGGGCGGCTCGCGTCTCGGCGACGGCCGCCGGGCCGGCGGCGGGGGAGGTCGCCATGTCGATCCCGTCGGCCAGGCGCGCGTCGAGCGAGTGCTCGGCCGCCAGGACCTTCGCCCGCCGGGTCAGCCGGGACCGGCACAGGTTGAGGACGATCGTCGCCAGCCACGGGCGCAGGGCGACCTCCCGCACGCGCTCGGCGCCGTAGCCGGCCAGCGCCCGGTAGGCGCGCACGAACGCGTCCTGCGCCGCCTCCTCGGCCGCGCCGCGGTCGCCGAGCATCCGCAACGCGATCGAGAAGAGCCGGTCCTGGTGCGCGGTCACCAGGCGCTCGAAGGCGCCGTCCAGGTCATCGGCCAGGGCCGCGGCGAGCCGCGCATCGTCGTCCATCACCCCACAGGACCGCCGCCCGGCTCGAACCGTTGCATCCCCGTACGGTATCCCCGCCGCGCGACGGCGGTGCACCGTGACCCGGGTCGCGACGGCGGCGGGTCCGCCTCGTGCGACAATCCGCCGCGTGACCCCCGACAACCGCTTCGACGACCTGATCGCCAGTCTCGGCGGGTTCTATCGGACGTGGGTCATCCACCTCGGGCTCGATCTCGGGCTGTTCGAGCGGGTGCGGGCGGCCGGGGAGGCCGGCCTGACCGTCCTGGAGCTGGCCGAGGCCTCCTCGACCGACCCGGAGGCCGTCGACGCGTGGGCCTGGGCGGCGGACGCTCACGATCTGTTGACGTTCGAGGGCGGGCGACTCGTGTCCGACGAGACGGTGGCGGCGATCCTGCTCGACGCCGACCGGCCCGACCACCTCGGCGGCCAGTTCACCCATGCCGTGGTCGCGTCGATGGACTGGGCGGCCATGGCCGACTTCTTCCGGACGGGTCGGCCGATCGCCGGCCGCCCGGATCGGTACCGCGCCTCGATCGAACGCTTGACCCGCCAGGACATCGCGGTCTTCTTCCAGGAGGCGCTGTCGGCCCTGCCCCAGCTGGTGGCCGACCTGTCGCGGGGCGGCCGCGTGGTCGACATCCACTGCGGTGGCGGTCGATGGCTCGTCGCCATGGCCCGGCGCTTCCCCCACCTGTCGCTGGTGGGGATCGAGTCGGAGCCGGACTCGGTGGCCCGCGCGCGGGCCACGATCGAGGCGGCCGGCCTGGCCGACCGGATCGAGATCCGCGAGGCCGATCCCGTCGCGCCGGCCGGCGACGGTCCGTACGACCTGGCCTACTTCCAGTACGCCCTGCACCAGCTGCCCGATCCGGCCGGGGCGCTCGCCTCGGCCTGGCACGGCCTGACCCCCGGCGGCCGGCTGCTGGTCCTCGACTGGCCGCTGCCCGACGGGCCGGACGAGGCCCGCAGCCGCCACGGCGAGATCATCGCCGGGGTCCAGCTCGACGAGCTGTTCCAGGGCACGACGCTGGTGAGCCGCGGCCGATACCGGGACTGGTTCGCCGCGGCGGACGTCCGGGACATGGAGGCCATCGATCTCCCGTCCGGCGCGACCCTGTTCGTGGCGGAGCGGACCGCCGGCGTCGCCAGCTAGCCGGCGATCTCGAACGTGCCGGTCATGTCGGGGTGGATGCGGCAGAAGAACGGATAGCTGCCCGGCTCGCTGAACACGAGGCTCCCCGTATCGCCCGAGCCGAGTTTCGGGGTGGTGCAGCCGGCGTCGACGGTCGTGGCGGTGTGCGGGGCGGCATCCCGGTTCGTGAACGTGATGACGTCGCCGACCGAAGCCTCGATCGTGGACGGCGAGAAGGCGAAGCCGTCCATGACGGCCTGGACGGTCCCGGGCTCGCTCGACTCGACGCAGGCGCCGGCCGGCTCGGACGCCGGCGGGTCCGTGGCCGGGACGTCCGTGGCCGGGACGTCCGTCGCCGGAACGTCCGTGGCCGGGACGTCCGTGGCCGCCGCGCTCGGTGCATCCGTGGGTGACGCCGTGGTGCCGTCGGAGCCGGCACAGGCCGCGAGGCCGAGGGCCGCCGCGAGGGCGATACCGGCGAGACGATGTCGTCGGGTCATGGGTCGTGCACTCCCTCCAGGCGGGTCGGGCCGGTCGCGTCGAGCGCGACCGGGGCGGGGGATTCGGGTCCGTCGGCTGATACGTCGTCGGGCCGCGCCCGGTTTTCGTACGCTAGCGATGATGACCCCACCGATCGACGCCGATCGCCTGCGCCAACTCCTGCGCCACGAAGCGGAGGTCCACGCGGTCCCGGGCCGCGTGGTCGAGGATCTGGGCGACGCCCTGCTGCTGCACGATCGGACCGACCCCGAGCCCTTCTGGAACCGGCTCGAGGCCGCCCGCTGGCCGAGCGACCCGGCCGCCTTCGATCGACGGCTGGTGGAGGTCCTGGCCCGCTTCGCGACGGTCGGCCGCCAACCCCACGTGTGGGTCACGCCGGCAGCCGACGAGCCGCGCGACCTCGCGGCCAGACTCGCCGCCAACGGCTTCGCGGACATGGGCCCCGGGCACCTCATGGTGGCGTGGGCGCCCGGGCTGGACCGGCGGCGGCTCGAGGGCGCCGCGGACGGGTTGCCGGCGGTCGTCATCGAGCGGCTCGGCGCCGGCCGACCCGGCGGGGCGGCCGGGTCGGCGAACGACGTCGTGGTCGTCCTGATGCAGGCCTTCGGGGTGGAGGAGGAGCGACGCGCCGGGGTCACCGCCGAGACGCGCGCGTCACTGGCCGATCCGCGCTTCACGCACTACCTCGTCCGCCTCGACGGCACCGCCGTCGGGGCGGCGCGCCGGGCCACGTTCGACGGCATCTCGTACCTGTCGTCCATCGGCGTCGCGCCCGCGGCCCGCGGGCTCGGCCTCGGAACGCGCATCACGGCCGTGGCGATGCTCGACGCGCTCGACGCCGGGAGCGAGTGGCTGCACCTCGGCGTGTTCGCCGACAACGTCGTCGCGAAGCGCCTGTACGAGCGGCTCGGGTTCGTCGACGGCAGCCGTCCGTCGCCGGACATGCTGCTGGTTCGCTAGGCGCCGATGTTCGACGAGGCGCTCCGGGCGCTGGGCATCCGTCCGGACGAGGTCGCTCGGGTGGTGGCCATCGGGTGGGCCACCGTGGAGCTGGACCGTGCCGCGCGCGAGTTCGGGGCTGACGACGACTTCCTGGCGGCCGACGGCTCGATCCACCTCGGTGCCGGCTGTCGGGTCCGGCCGGGCGGGCCGGCACGGCCGGCGCTCGTCCTGCTCGAGCCCTCCACGGAGGGGCGCCTGGCCGCCAGCCTGGCTCGTCACGGCGAGGGCTGGACCGCGGTCTGGCTGGCCGTCGCCGGCGGACATCCGGGCGTGCCCGTGAGCGTGCCGAGACCCGGGCCCCTCGGCATCGAACGGCTCCGGCTCGACGGCCCGCGCGACGGCCCGCATCGCCTGCTCGTCGAGGCCGCTACCATCGCCGTGTCATGACCGATCATCCCGAACCGCCCGGCACCGATCCCGTCATGGACCTGCGCGACGCCAGCGCGGCCGACGCGGAGGTCATCGCCACGCTGTTCACGGACGAGGGCTACCCCGCGGGGCCCAGCGACATCGTCGCGCGCCTCGAGCACTTCGCCGACACGCGCTCGCGGGTCATCGTGGCCGAGCGCGATGGGGCCGTCCTCGGGTTCGTCGCCGTCCATGCGATCCCGCGCTTCGAGCACGACGACTGGATCGTCCGCATCGTCGCCCTGGTGGTGGATGCCGGCGCTCGCGAACGGGGGGTCGGACGGACGCTCATCGCCGCCGCAGAGGGCTTCGGGACCGAACTCGGTGCAGCGTTCGTCGAGATCACGGCCGGGCACCATCGGCCGGAGGCTCGCCGGCTGTATGAGTCGCTGGGCTACGACGCGACGGTCGCCGCGTACCTGCGGAAGCGGCTCTGACCGAGCGCCCCGCTGCCTTCCCGCGCCTGCGCCTGCGGGAGGGCGCCGCCGAACTGCTCGACCTGCCCTGGGAGCGCCCGCTCGAGGCATGGGTGGAGGCCGCCGACGGCACGATCGGCGGGCTTCGCTTCCGGGACCTGCCCGTCGGGCCGTCCCGGCACCTGGTCAGGTTCATCGTCAGCGACCGACGGACCTACGCGCTGAAGGAGGAGCCGCTGGGCGTCGCCTCGTCCGAGTTCGACGTGCTGCGCCACCTCGAGCGACTGGGCCTGCCAGCGGTCACCGCGGTGGGCCTGGCGGCGGCTCCGGAGCGCGACTCGGCCATCCTCGTGACCGAGTTCCTGGCGTATTCGATCCAGTATCGCCGCCTGCTGATGCGCTTCCCGACGGGGCCCGGCCAGTACCGCGATCGGCTGCTCGACGCGATGGCCTGGCTGCTCGTCGACCTGCACCGATCGGGCGTGTACTGGGGCGACTGCTCCCTGGCCAACACGCTGTTCCGGCGCGATGGCGACAAGATCCAGGCCTTCCTCGTCGACGCCGAGACGAGCGAGATCCACCCGCGCCTGTCCGACGGCCAGCGGGCCTACGACCTGGACATCCTGGTCGAGAACGTCGGGTTCGGGCTGGCCGACCTCGGGGCGATGCAGGAGCGACCGGACGCCTTCGACGACGCGGTCGAGGCGGCCGAGACGGTGCGCACCCGCTACGCGCAGGTGTGGGACGAGGTCACGATGCAGCCCGAGCTGTCGGCCGACGACCGGCACGGCGTCCGGGCGCGCGTCCGGCGGCTCAACGACCTGGGCTTCGCCGTCGACGAGATCGCTCTCGAGCCGAGCCCCCGGGGTCCGGGCACCGTGCGGCTCACGGTCGCGGTCGCCAACCGGCGCTTCCATGCCCGCGAGCTGGAGCGCCTGACCGGGCTGAGCGCGCTCGAGGGGCAGGCCCAGCTCCTGCTCAATGACCTGCGCGAGTACCGAGCCTGGCTCGAATTCGACGGGGGCCGCCCGGTGACGGACGACGAGGGCGCCGACCGCTGGATCCGCGACGTCCTTGAGCCGACCCTCGCCGTCCTGGCCCCGGCGATCGGCCCCACGCGCGACCCGCTCCAGGCGTACTGCGATGTGCTCGAGCAGAAGTGGATCCTGTCCGAGCTCATCGGGACGGACGTCGGCCTGCGCGCCGCGGTCGACGCCTACCTCGGCCTGGGAGCGCCGGCGCCGGAGGCGGGTCTCGACGGTGGGGCATCGGTCCTCGACATCGACTGGTCGGGTGCGCTCGACGAGCCGTGGGATGCCGACGCCGATCCGGAGCTGCCCCAGGACGGCGACTGAGATCGAGCAGTCAGCCGCCCCAGCGTTCCTCGTGGATCAGCGACGCGAGCGGCTTCCGGCCACCGGCTCGGGGCGGTCGGGTGACGTCGCTCGGATCGGCCGGGTAGCCGAACGACAGCACATACTCGCAGTGCCGGTCGGCCGGATAGCCGAGCAGCTCGCGAGCTCGGTCGTGCTCGTACACGGTCGCCGGCACGGAGCCGACGCCGAGCTCCCAGGCAGCCAGCATCATCGCGTCGGCGGCCTGGCCGATGTCGAACACGATCGACAGCGGAGCCCCCTCGGCGCGCGGGTCCGGCGTGACGAGGGCGACGGCCACGGCGGCGCCGGCGAGGTGGCCGGCCCACGGCCCGAGGGTGGACAGCTCGCGCAGGTGGTCGCGCTCGCGGCACACGATGAACGACCAGCGCTGGAGGTTCTTCGAGCTGTTCGCCCGTCGACCGGCGGCGAGGATCCGCTCCAGATGCGCTGGGTCGAGCGGGCGGTCGGCGAATGCGCGGATGGCCCGGCGCGTGCTGATGGCGGTCCAGACGGGATCGTCGTCGCGCATCAGCCGAGCCCGGGCTCGTCCACGGCCGGATCGTCCGGACCGCCCTGGCCGGCACCCACCCGCGTGGCGCCCGGGCGTGCGACCGCTGCCAGGGACCGGAACCCGCCCGGCGTCGCCGCGACGGCCGTGAACGGCTGCTCCCCGTCGGGGACGCGCTGGGCCGGCGTGGCCTCGGCGAGGCGCGCGGCCTCGTCCGGGTCGAGCGGACCGCCCAGGTGGCGGGCCAGGAACCGGGCGACCGCCGCCCGGTAGCCCGGATCCTCATACAGCCAGGAGTGCTGGCCGCCGTCCACGATGAGCGTCTCGACCGGCTCGCTGGAGTGGTCGACGCGCCCGGCCCGCGCGGTGCGGGCCGCGCGGGCGATGCGACCGAGGTGGCTGACCGGGACGACCGCATCGTCCGACCCGTGGGCCAGCAGCACCGGCCCGACATAGCGGCGGATGGCCGAGGTCGCGCTGATGGTGTCGACGTCGTGGCCGCGCGGGTGGAGGTAGACCCGCGTCGTGAGCCAGGCCAGCGGGTAGGCGATCGGGTCGGGGATCGGCAGCCGGGCGAGCCGGAAGGTCTGCCGCGTCAGGCGGTACGGGTCGGCCGGTGCGGACGTGGCCACGATCGCGCCGACCCGACCGTCGGCCGCGCCCGCGAGGATCGCACCGATGGCGCCCATCGAGTGGCCCGAGATGGCCCCGATGGTGACCTCTGGCCGAGCGATCAGCGCCCGGAAGGCCGCCAGCGCATCGCGACCGAACTCGCCGGCGCTGACCGGCAGCTCCTCGGGCGCGTTCACGCCGTGGCCGCGCACGTCCACGGTCAGGCAGTGGAAGCCGGCGGCATGCAGGAACAGGGCGTTCGGCAGCGTCCGGTCGCGCGCCGATTCCCAGCCGTGGACGAGGGCGACGCCCGGCCCCGGCGCGCCGCCCCGGGCGGGGATGAACCACGCCGGCAGGTCGACGCCGTCGCCCGCGACGACGAGGGTCTCGAACGGGAGGCCGAGCGCGCCGGGATCCACGGCCGGGGGCGTGGGGCGCGGGAAGCCGGCCCGCGCGCGATACGTCAGGGCGAAGCGGTAGGCAAGGCCGAGCGGCGCCGCGGCGATGGCCGCCGCGAGCCCGGCGCGCCGGAGGGATCCCATGGCGCTATCGGACCCCGCGCACGACCGACCTGTCAAGCGACCCCCGGCCGCCCGATACACTGGACCCGTGGTGAAGCGCGACCCCAGGGACGTGCTGGGCGTCGCGCCCGGTGCGGACCCGACCGAGATCAAGGCGGCCTGGCGTCGGCTCGCCCGGGTCAACCACCCCGACCTGACCGGGGACGACCCGGCCGCGTCGCGCGCCGCGACGCGACGGATGGCCGAGATCAACGATGCCTACGCCGCGCTCACCCGCGAGCCCGGCGACGAGCGGCGGGCGGGTGGGGGAGCGGCCGACCGGGCCGACTTCGGGCCCGATGGCGCCCGACGGCGAGGCGGCCCGCCCCGCCCGAAGCCAACCCGTCCGGTGACCGGGCGCGTCGACACGAGCGACACGTTCCGGCCGCGCAACCAGGCGTCGGGCGAGCGGCGCGCCGACGGGGTGCCGTTCGCCGCCCAGGCGCCGCTGCGCGGCGAGCGGGTGACTGCCGAGCCACCGCGCGCATCGACCCCGACCGGGCCGACCGAGCGGGCCCGCCAGCGCGGGTTCCGACGACCGCCGCCGCCGGCCCTCGAGGACGCGCGGCGCCACGTCATCGAGTTCGGCAAGTTCCACGGTCACACGCTCGGCGAGATCGCCGCCTTCGAGCCGTCCTACATCGACTGGGTGGCGGGGACCGTCACGCGCGACCCGGATCTCGTCGCTGCCGCGCGCGTCATCCGGGCCGAGCTCGACGCCCGTGGCGTGGGGCGGCGAGCCCACGCGGCCCCAGCTCGCCCGAGCCGCGGCGCATGAGCGCGGCGATCCGGGTCCGTGCGGCCACCCTCGACCGCTGGGACGACATCGCCCTGCTCCTCGACAGCGCGAGCGACATCGGGTGCTGGTGCCAGTCATGGCGCGGTCGCGACGACATCGCCCGTGCCACCGGGGAGAGCCGGCCCCAGACGCTGCGCCGGCAGCTGGAGGGCAACGTCCCGCCCGGGTTCCTCGCCGACGTCGATGTCGTGCCGGTCGGCTGGGTAGGGGTCGCCGTACGCATGGAGGCGCCGCGGCTGCGCGACTCGCGGACGATCCCGCGCCTCGACGACGCCCCGGTCTGGTCCATCGGCTGCTTCCGGATCCGGCCCGGGTATCGGCGCCAGGGCGTCGCCCGGGCGCTCCTCGCCGGGGTCGTCGAGGCCGCGCGCGCGGCGGGCGCCCCGGGCGTCGAGGCCTATCCCATCGACCCCGGTGATGCGCGGGTCGAGGTCGGCGCCGGGTATGTCGGGCTGGCGAGCATGTTCGACGCGGCCGGGTTCCGTCGCGTCCTCGTCACCGGCGGGCACAGCGGCGGCCTGCCGCGGCTCCTGGTCCGGCTCGACCTCTAGCGTCGTCGGCTCGCCGATCGAGGGAGGGGAGCCCGTCCCGCCCTGACGCCGACCCGGATGTGGGATCGCCCTCCGGACGATCCGGAGGGCGATCGAGGTGCTGACGATGTGCGGACCGATGAGTGCAGCCGTCCCAACGAGCGTCCGGGCCCGATGGCCGAAGATCCGTTACTCGGCTCGTGATCCGGGTCCGGGATCCCTCCCTCGAACCTCCTCGAGGAAGCGTCCGGGCCCTGATCCGTGACCGACGCCCCAGGTTCCAGTCCCGGTGCGTTCGCGGGTCGGCGTGCCGCAACACTACGGGTGGGCCGTCGGCCCGGACAATGGCACGTCCGTCCCCCCGGACGGCGTGCGAAGGTCGGGCGCACCGACGCACCAGACCGGGACGGGTGTACCAGGTGTCCGGGCGCACCGACCGGTCCCCGCCGGCAGCGCCCCGATCGGACCTCCCGTACGCTAGGCACGTGACCACGCCTGCGCCAGCGATCCGATCGGCGGGCCTCGGGACGACGACCCGGGTCGTCCTCGCCGTGGTCGTCGCCGTGGTCGTGGCCGCCTGCGCCGCCGCCGCGCCGTCGTTCGATCCGTCCGGGCCGTGTGTCGCCGACGGTCGGGCGCCCGGCGGCTATCCGGACCTCGAGGCGCGCATCCCGACCGAGTTCGAGGGCCAGGCCCCCGAGTCGCTCGACTCCGGGCGTCACTGCAGTGCCGAGAACCTCGGCAGTCTCGCCGGCGCCGGCATCGACGAGGTCCGCTTCGCCGGCGGGACGTGGAGCTTCGGCGGTCGCCGCTCCGCGGCGCTCGCGCTGTTCGAGGCGCCCGGCCTGGATGCTCGGGACGTGGCCGAGTTCTACCAGGACAGCGCCGAGGCCGCGGGCCGCACGGAGGTGACCGCGACCGTCGAGACGACGCTCGCCGGGCGGATGGGGTACCGCATCGACGCCACCACCGGGGAACGCCTCCAGACCGTGCTCGTCTGGCCGTCGGGGACCCCGGGTCGGGTCCTCGTCGTGCTCACCACGGACCTGCCCGATCCCAAGCTGCTGGCCGCGGTGGACGCCCTCGAGGCGGCCGCCCGCTGAGCGACCCGGTGCTACAGTCCTGGCCATGAGCGACCGCCGCGAGGCCTGGCAGCGCGACCGCCTGGGGCCCGCCCTCGACCGCGCTCCGGAGCGCAAGCCGCGCTTCACCACGATCAGCGACCTGCCGATCGAGGGGCTGTACGGCCCCGAGGATCTGCCCCCGGACGCGGTGGAGCGGATCGGCCTGCCGGGCCAGCCGCCGTTCACCCGGGGGATCCATCCCACCGGCTATCGAAGCCGACTGTGGACGATGCGCATGTTCGCCGGCTTCGGGGCGGCCGAGGACACCAACCGCCGGTTTCACCAGCTGCTCGCGGCCGGGCAGACGGGTCTGTCGATCGCCTACGACATGCCGACCCTGTACGGCTACGACACCGACGACCCCGAGGCCGAGGGGGAGTTCGGCACGTGCGGGGTCGCGGTCAGCAGCCTGGCCGACATGGAGGTCCTGCTCGACGGCCTGCCCCTCGACCGGGTCAGCACGTCGATGACCATCAACTCGCCGGCCGCGCCGATCTGGGCGATGTACATCGTGGCCGCGGAGCAGGCGGGTGTGCCGCGCGACCGGCTGGAGGTGACCACCCAGAACGACATCCTCAAGGAGTTCATCGCCCAGAAGGAGTTCCTGTTCCCGCCGGCGCCGTCGATGCGCCTGGTGACCGACACGATCGAGTTCGGGACGCGCGAACTGCCGCGCTGGAACACCGTCTCGATCAGCGGCTACCACATCCGCGAGGCCGGCTCCACGGCCATCCAGGAGCTGGCCTTCACCATCGCCGACGGGATGGCCTACGTCGAGGCGGCGATCGAGCGCGGCCTCCGTGTCGATGACTTCGCGCCGCGCCTGTCGTTCTTCTTCAACAGCCACAGCGACTTCTTCGAGGAGGTCGCCAAGTTCCGGGCGAGCCGGCGCATCTGGCACGACCTGATGACCAAGCGCTATCGGGCGGAGAACGAACGGAGCGCCTGGATGCGCTTCCACACCCAGACCGCGGGCGTGTCGCTGACGCCCCAGCAACCGCTCAACAATCTGACCCGGGTGGCCCTCCAGGCGCTCGCGGCCGTGCTCGGCGGCACGCAGTCGCTCCACACCGACGCCTACGACGAGGCGCTCGCCGTCCCGACCGCCGAGGCCGCCCTGCTCGCCCTGCGCCAGCAGCAGATCATCGCCGAGGAGAGCGGGGTGGACGCCACGGTCGATCCGCTCGGCGGCTCGTGGTTCGTCGAGGCGCTGACCGACGAGACCGAACGGCAGGTCTGGCGCTACCTCGACGAGATCGATGCCAGGGGCGGCATGGTGGCGGCCGTCGAGGAGGGCTACCCCCAGCGCGAGATCGCCGACGCGGCGTACCGCTACCAGCGCGAGTTCGATGCCGGCGAGCGGCGCATCGTCGGGGTCAACGCCTACGTCGATGCCGACGAGGAGACGGCCGTGCCGGTCCTGAGCGTGCCCGCCGGCTCGCTCGAACGGCAGCTGGCACGGCTGGCGCGCACGCGCGCCGAGCGCGATGCGGAGGCGGTCGAGGCGGCCCTGCGCGGCCTCCGCGAGGCCGCCGGGCGACCGGGTTCGAGCGAGACGAACCTCATGCCGCACTTCATCCGCTGTGCCGAGGCGTACGCCACCCTCGGAGAGCAGTGCGCGGTGCTGCGCGGCGTGTTCGGGGAGTATCGGGAGCCGGTCGCGGTCTGAGCGGGACGGGGCGGTCAGGCCTCGCCCGTGGTCAGCATCGTGAGGACCTCGTCGGCGTACCGCACCGCCTCGCCGAGCGAGGCACCCGCCCAGTCCACGCCCAGGCGCTCCTGCACGCCCGGCTCCTCGGCCAGGCGGCCGCCGAGCAGGATCGGCACGTGACGGCCGGGTCGCGCGGCGGCGCTCGCCCCATCGATGGTCGAGACGGCCTCGGCCACCGCGTCGGAGCGCGCCGGGTCGCTGGCCGTCAGCGCGACCAGGCGGGCCTCGTTGCGCTCGACGAAGCGACCGAGGTCGGCGGCCGGCACGTCGGCGCCGAGATTGGCCACCGTCCAGCCACGCTCGCGCAGCACATGGTCGAGGCAGACGAGGCCGATCATGTGGTGCTCACCCGCCACCCCCGCGAGGACGGCCAGCGGGCCGATGCGCATCTCCGGGCCGAGGTCGGGCCGGATGCGGTCGAGGGCGCGCAGCAGGGTCTGGCTGGCCAGGTGCTCCTCGGCCACGCTCCACTGGCCCGACGCCCAGCGCTCGCCGACGAGGTGCATCGCATCCGCCAGCAGGCCGCCGTACACCTCGACGCGGGGGCTGTCGGCCATGGCCTGGCGCAGGGCCCACGCGGCCAGCTCGTCGTCGCCGTCGGCCAGCAGGCTTGCCAGCAGCTCGGGGGTCAGTGCGTCGCCGAGCTCGGGGGCGGCGGCGTCCGGCGCGACCGGGGGGAAGTCGGGCATCGACATCGTCGCCGACTCTACCATCGGCGAGCCCGTCGGGGCGATACCATGGCCGGCATGTATCTCGACGCCATGGAGTTCCTGGAGGAGGAGCGCGACGCGTGGGCGCCGTACGAGGCCCTCGCCGCGCTGTCCGACGAGCAGCTGTCCACCCCGGTGCCGGCCGCCCACGGCTGGTCCGGCCGCGACCTGATGGCGCACATGCTGGCCTGGCAGGGGATCGCCCTCGAGGCCGCACAGGAGCTCGCCATCCGCGAGTCGAGCGATCGCTTCGCCCGGATGGACGCCGACTGGGAAGCGCGCGGCGGCGACGTCGTCAACGCGGACCTGCAGGCGGCCTGGGCGGCCCGTCCGCTCGATGAGCTGCGTGCCCTGTTCGCGTCGCAGCCGGGCGAGCTGCGTGGCTACCTCACGGTCGTGCCGGAGACGCGCTGGCTGAAGCATGCCGAGAACGCGAAGACGTTCTACGAGGAGACGACCGAGCACTACGAGGACCACCTCGCCGACCTGCGCGCGATCCTGGAGGCCGCGGGCCGTTGACCCTGCGCGAGGTGCTCGATGCGGCCGCGGCGGCGGACGGCGCGCCGGTCACGGCCGAGGGCTCGGACGGCGCGACCACGTGGGCGATCGAGGGCGTCGTGTTCGCCACGCTCGATCGGAGCGGGACGACGGCGTCGTTCCGGCTCGACCCGGTCCTTGCCGGGGCGGCCCGCCGCACACCCGACACGGGAGCGTCGTTCCTCGGCCCGGAGTGGGTCGAGTTCCGGCCGGCGCTCGTCGACGACCATGCGGCCGATCGCGCCGAGGCGTGGTTCGCGGCCGCGCTGCGCCGGGCGGAGCCGGGGTTCCGGGCCTGAATCGCGCGACCCCGGTCGATGGACCGGGGTCGAAGCGTGGCGGGGAGGACCGGCGATCAGTCGGCGGCGACCTTCGCGAATTCGGCCAGGCCGAACTGCTGCTCGAGCTGCTCGAGCGGCCGGAAGCCGACGACGCCCTGCGGCTGCGCGCCGGGCTTGAAGAAGGCGATGGTCGGGATGCTCATGATGTTGAACGCCTGCGAAAGCCGCGGGTTGGCATCGACGTCGACCTTCACGACATCGACGGCCCCGTCGTACTTCGCGGCGAGCTTCTCCATCTCCGGGGCGACCATCTTGCACGGCCCGCACCAGGCGGCCCAGAAGTCGACCACGACCGGTCGTTCGGCCTTGATCACCAGCTCCTCGAAGTTGGCGTCCGTGGCGTGCTTGATCTCCGCCATGGGGTTCAGTCCTTTCCCCCGCCTCGATGCCGGGCGGGCGGTGCTGCGTGTGCCGGCCTCAACGTGCCAGCTCCTGGATGAGTCGATAGGCCTCGAGGACCCGCTGGTCCGCGAGGCGATACAGGATGGTGTTGCCGTCGCGACGGCTGGTCACCAGCCCGGCTCGCCGCAGGACGGCGAGGTGCTGGCTCATGTTGGGGACCTGGCACCCGACCCGCAGGCTGAGGTCGCTCACGGACAGCTCGCCGAGGGCGAGCGACTCGAGGACGCACAGGCGCTTCGGGTCCGCGAGCGCCCGACCGACAGCGGCGTACCGCTCGCGATCGAGTTCCGCGGTGAGGGGCAGGGTATCCAGCACGCCGGCAACGATATCACTGCTTGCGCAAACTCGCAAATGGTTGGGCGCCTCGAGTGGGACCGGTCGCACCCGGTGTCGCGGGACCGCCCCGAGCACGGTGCGTGCCATACTCGCCGGCATGGCCAGTCCCGACCAGGCGCCGAGCGCCGCCCTCGTCGACATCGACGCGATCGAGGCGGCGGCGGCCCGGCTCGAGGGGCTCGTGCGACGGACTCCGATCCTCGACTCGCGCACGGCCGGGCGATGGGCCGCGGCCGCCGGTGCGCGCCTCGCTGACGGCACGCTCCTGGTCAAGGCCGAGCACCTGCAGACGACCGGCTCGTTCAAGGCCCGCGGCATGGTCGATCGGATCGCGACGCTCGCCCCGGATGCGGCGGCGCGCGGGGCGATCACCCTGTCGGCGGGCAATGCGGGACAGGCCTACGCCTGGGCCGGTGCCGCGGCCCGGGTCCCGGTCACGGTCGTCATGCCGGCCGCGGCCAACCCGACGAAGGTGGCCGCCTGCATCGGCTACGGGGCGCGGGTCGTGCTGCACGGCGCCCACGTCGGCGAGACATTCGCGGAGATGGAGCGCATCCGCGATGCCGAGGGTCTGACCTTCTGCCATCCGTTCGACGACGCGGCCGTCATCGCCGGGCACGGGTCGCTCGGCCTGGAGATCGTCGAGGACGTGCCGGACGTCGACGTCGTCGTCGTCGGCGTGGGCGGCGGCGGGCTCATCGCCGGGGTGGCTGCCGCGGTCCACGCTCGACGGCCGACCGCGCGCATCTACGGCGTCGAGCCGGCCGGTTCCGATGCGATGACGCGGGCACTGGCTGCGGGCGCGGTCGTGACGATCCAGCCGGACAGTGTCGCCGACGGACTCGGCGCGCCCTTTGCGGGCGTCCTGACCCTGGCCATGGCACAGCACCACCTGGAGGCGATCGTGCGCATCGACGACGCGACCATCCTGGCCGGGCTGCGCTTCGCGCTGGAGCGGATGAAGCAGGTCCTCGAACCGGCCGGGGCCGCGGCACTCGCCGCGGTGCTGTCCGGCGCCGTCCCCATCCGTGACGGCGAGCGCGTGGTGGTGGTCGCCTCGGGCGGGAACGTGGACGTGGCCCGCCTCGGCTCGTTCCTCGCGATGGCGGGCACCTTCCCGGGGGCGGCCGCGTGACCGAACCGGACCTCGCCTCGGCGCCCGCGCCCGACCTCGCCTCGGCGCCCGCGCCGACCGCGCCGCAGCCGACGACCCCCGCGGTACCGTCGCCGCGGCCGGCCATCCCGCTGGTCCGGACCCGCGCGCTGCTGCCCGCCGCGTTCGACCTGATCGCGCGCTCGAACGAGGACATGCGGCGGGCATCGTTCTACGTCGGCGCCGTCACGCTCGGGACGGTCGGTCCGCTGGCGCTCGGGCTGTGGGCCCTGGTCGTCGCCGATCGCAGCTTCGCGGATCCTGACGCGATCGCGGCCTCGGCCGTCGGCGGGCCGCTGGTGATGCTCGGGCTCGTCGCGACGCTCGGCTTCATCGTCGCCGCCATCGAGAGCCGGACGCTGGCCACCGCGGTCCTCGGCGCCCGGATGGCCGGACGGCCCATCGGCCTGCGCCATGCCGTGGCGCGCGCTCGAGCCCGGTTCTGGTCGGCCGTCGGGGCATCGTTCATCGTCGGGATCATCCTGGCCGTCTGCCAGACCGCCGCGGAAGCCCTGGTCGGACCGTTGCTCGGCCAGGCCAGCGAGGCATCGCTGATCGTCTCGACCGTGGTGACGGCGGTCGTGGGTGCCCCGTTCGCCTACGTCCTGAGCGGGGTGGTGCTCGGCGATGTCGCCGCCCTGGAGTCGATCCGCCGGTCGGTCACGGTGGCCCGCGCGCGCTGGAGCGCGGCGGCCATCATCGTCACCTTCGAGACCATCGCGATCCTGCTCATCGTGTTCGGGCTGAGTGCCGGTGGCGACCTGCTCCTGCGGCTGTTCGGCGCGCTCGGCATCGGGCCCGACAGCGGACCGGCCGGTCTCGCCCTGGCCACGATCGCGATCGTGGCGGCGGTGTTCGCGCTCGGGACCCTGCTCTACACGGTGACCGCCCTGACCGTGGCTCCGCAGGTGGTCATGTTCGTCGGGCTGACCCACGCCACGGTCGGTCTGGACCGGATCCCGCGAGGTGCGTCGCGCTGGTTCAGCGGCCCGATGCTGCTCGGGGTCCTGGTCGCCGGCGTGTCGCTGATCGCGCTGGTGAACGCCCTCGGCTGATGGCCGGCCGGCGGCTCGGCCGGGCGACCGCGTCAGCCGACGCCGAGTTCGTGCAGGCGGTCGTCGTCGATCCCGAGGTGGTGGGCGAGCTCGTGCACGACGGTGATCCAGATCTCGTCGGCGAGGTCGTCGGGGTCGGGGAAGTCGGCCTCGAGCGGGAGGCGGAAGAGGGTGATGCGATTGGGGATCGGGGCGTCGTCGGCGCCCCACGCGGTCCGCGGCACGCCGTCGTACACGCCGTAGAGGGTCTCGCCGGGCTCCATGTCGTAGGCCGCCAGCTGGTCCGCCTCCGGCTCGTCGGCGATGACGATGGCGACCTCGTCGAGGGCGGCCGCGAACGGCATCGGGATCGACGCCAGCGCCTCGTCGACCCAGGCCTCGAACGGGCGGTGCCGCACGGCGCGGCGGTGATCGACGGAGGCGGTGCGAGAACCGCGGCGGCGCTTCGGCATGACCTGCCTATCCTACGGTCGATGGCCCTGCCGCTCGATCTCGTCCCCGCGGCCGACCGGACGGCCCGGCCGGCCGGCTTCACCGTCGCGTCGGATGACGGCGACCGGCTGCACTTCCTCGACTGGGACGGGCCGACCGGGGCGATCGGCGTCGTCGCCATCCACGGCCTGTCCAACACCGCCTGGTCGTGGTCGCCGGTCGCGCGGCGGGTCCGCGGCGCCACCCGGTTCGTGGCCATGGACCTGCGCGGCCACGGGCTGTCGGACGCCCCGACCGATCCCGAGGCGTACGCGCTCGACGTGCTCGGCGGCGACGTCGTCGCGGTGGCCGAGGGATCGGGCCTGCTGGAGCCCGGTTCCCCGGTCGTCCTGGCCGGCCACGGGTTCGGCGCGATGGTGGCCCTGGCGGCCGCGCTGCGCCTCGACGACCGCTGCGCCGGGGTGGTCCTGGTCGACGGCGGCTGGGAATCGATGGAGGCCGCACTCGACGTGGACGCCGACGAGTTCCTGCGCGGCATCGAGGAGCCGCCCGAGGTCATGCGTTCGCTGCGCGCATTCCTCGCGGATCGCGTCGCCTTCGACCCGGCCAGCTGGGACGACGACCAGGACCAGGCGGCCCGTGCCCAGGTCGTCGAGACGCACGCCGGCCGTGTCGTGCCGGCCACCCGGCCGCACGCGCTGGAGGCGAGCGTGCGCGCGATGTTCCGCTACGATCCGGAGCCGTTGCTGGCGGGCGTGGCCGCCCCCGTCCTCGCCCTGCGCGCGTCGAGCGACGACCCTCGGACGCGGGTCGCGGCGCTCGGCCACGCGTCCGCGCTGCGCGAGGCAGCCGGGCTGCCGCCCATCGCGACGTTCGCGTTCGAGGGCGACGGTCATAACCTGATGCGCTACCGTCCGGCCGAGGTCAGCGCCGCGATCCTCGCGCTCGTGGCCGGACGCTGGTCGTCGTCGCATGCAGAGGAGTCCTGATGGAGGTCGTATACACGCCGGTCCACCTCGCTCACGACATCAGCGTCGAGACGTACATGGGCGTCGGGGTGCCGGCCAACGAGGTCGCCGAGCGAGCGGAACGGATCCGCGCCACGCTTGCCGCCGACGGCGGTTTCGTCTTCCGGGAGCCGAGCGAGCACGGCGAGGCGCCGATCATGGCGGTCCACGACGAGGGCCTGGTCCGCTTCCTCGAGTCGGCCTGGTCGGAGCTCCGCGCCCAGACCATCCCGCGGCCGTTCCTGAGCGCGGACACGTATCCGAACCGCTCGATGTTCGAGGGGATGAGCGAGGAGGCCGTGGGGCGGCTCGTCCGCGAGCCGCGCCATGCCGGGGGTCGGGCCGGATTCTGGGGCCTCGACAGCGCCGCGCCGCTCGTGGCCGGCACGTACGTGGCCGCGCGCGCGGCCGTGGACGTCGCGCTGACCGCGGTCGACCTCGTCCTCGGCGGCGCCTCGATGGCGTACGGCCTGTGTCGGCCGCCAGGACACCACGCCGCCCGCTCGATGTACGGCGGCTACTGCTTCTTCAACAACGCGGCGATCGCGGCCGAGGCGATCACCCGGGCCACCGGCGAACGGGTCGGCATCATCGACGTCGACTACCACCACGGGAACGGCACGCAGCAGATCTTCTGGCGTCGTGGCGACGTCCGCTACGTGTCGATCCACGCCGACCCGGACCGGCAGTACCCGTACTTCCTCGGCCGTGCCGACGAGACCGGGGAGGGGGAGGGGAGCGGCGAGAACCTGAACCTGCCGCTGCCGGCAGGGGCGACCGACGAGGACTACCTGGTCGCGGTCGATCAGGCGTGCCAGGCGCTCGATTCGGTGCCGGGCTCGGTCGTGGTCGTCTCGCTCGGCTTCGACACGTACGGGCTCGACCCGATCGGCGACTTCGCGCTGACCACGGCCGTCTACCACGAGGTCGGGCGACGCGTGGCGGCGCTCGGGCGACGGCTGGTCATCCTCCAGGAGGGCGGTTACCACCGGCCGTCGCTGGGCGAGAACGCCAGGTCGTGGCTGCGCGGCGCCGAGGGCCGCGACTTCGAGCCTCGGCCGGCGGCGGGGTTCGGGCCGTCGGGGGCCGTGGCCGGCTGAGGTCCACGGCCCGGCGCCGCGGGTCGCCCGCGGTCTGCGTCGTCCCGGGGGTCAGTCGTCCTCGGGCCGGTAGGGGGCGAGGCGCTCGATCGGTCCGACGAACTGCGGCGGGTCGGCGTGGCCGAGGATCTGGCGCACGGCCGACGCCTCGCCGATGTGCGACCAGTAGTGGTAGGTGCTGCGCTGGAGCTGCGAGCCGATGGTCGGCGGCGGCGTCCGGTCGTCGTGGTGCAGCTCGGTCAGCAGATCGGCCGTGGTCAGGCCGTCGAGGAACGGGTCCACCAGCTCCACGATGCGGTGCCAGGCCGCCCCCATCTCGGCCAGCGGCGGTGTCGACGCCGGCAGGCCGTTGGCGACGGCATCGAGCACGGGTTCGAGGCCGCTGCGGCCGAGGCCGCGCTCGAGCCAGACACGACGCTCGTGCCAGGCCAGGTGCCCGACCATCCACGAGATCGAGTTCATGGGCATGAGCCGGCGGGTGCCGTCCGCCTCGCTGACGCCCTCGAGCCCGCGCCACCACTCGGAGCGGGCGAAGCGGAGCTGCTCGACACGCGGATGCGCCATGGACGCAGGGTAGCCGCGCCGGCAAGGGTCGGCGACCGGTTCGGCGTACCATCGCGTCATGTCCGGTCACATCGAGCTGCCCAGCCACGTGCGCGCCATCGTCGACGAGATCGAGACCGAGATCGGCGAGGGGCCGCGCGCGCAGGGAGCGATCGAGGGCTCGGGGGCGCACGAGGGCAACGGCAAGGTCGAGGCCGCGGTCCACCAGATCCTGCTCGAGATCGGCGAGGATCCGGCGCGCCAGGGCCTGCTCGGGACGCCCGAGCGCGTGCACCGGATGTACACCGAGCTGACGGCCGGCTACCACGTAGACCCGGAACGGCTGATCAACCAGGCGATCTTCGACGTGGACTACTCGGAGATGGTCATCGTCAAGGACATCCCGTTCTACTCCCTGTGCGAGCACCACCTGCTGCCGTTCTTCGGGACGGCCGCGGTCGCCTACATCCCGCGCGGCCGGGTCATCGGGCTGTCGAAGATCCCGCGCGTCGTCGAGATGTACGCGCGGCGACTCCAGGTCCAGGAGCGCCTGACCCAGCAGATCGCGGAGTTCCTCCAGGAGCGTCTCGACCCGCAGGGGGTCGGCGTCGTCATGGAGGCGACGCACCTGTGTGCCGTCATGCGCGGCGTGCGCAAGCCGGGCATGGTCATGACCACGTCCTCGGTGCTCGGCCTGTTCCGCACCCGGGATCGGACGCGCGCCGAGTTCCTCGACCACCTGGCCCGGCGCGGCCCGGAGGCCTGACCGCCGGTCGGTCCGCCGGCGGGCGAGGCGGCAGGGCGGCAGGGCCGGCCCGCCGGCGGGCCCGGCGGGCAGGTCGGACGGCGCTCAGTCGCTCGCGCCGCGCACGGTGAGGGCGATCCCCAGCAGCAGGCCGCCGAGCGCGGCCACGGCGAGGCCGGTGGTCACGATCGACCCCGTCCCGAGGAAGATCATCGTGAGCAGCAGCATGACCGACAGCGAGGCCAGGATCGGACCGGCCATCGAGCCATCGGGGGCCATCCCACCGGTCGGCGGTGGCGTCGCATCGACGGGTGGCGCCGCGCCCGCCGTCGGCGGCTCCCCGGGACCGCGTCCGAGGCCGCGCGACTCGTCGTAGCGCCGGCGCCGAGCCGGGTCGATCAGCCAGTCGCGGGCGACGTTGAGCTGCTGCATCCGACGCGTGGCGGCGACCGTGTCGGACCGTCGATCGGGGTGGTGGATGCGGGCGGCCGCGCGGTAGGCGGCCTCGATCCGCGCGGTGTCGGCACCGGCGTCGACACCGAGCGCGGCGTACAGATCGAAACCCGGGACGCCGTCCATGGTGGCTATCATGCCGGCATGACCGATCGACCACTCAAGGTGCTCATCGCCAAGCCCGGGCTCGACGGCCACGACCGGGGGGCCAAGGTGCTCGCCCGCGGCCTGCGTGACGAGGGCTTCGAGGTCGTCTACACGGGCCTGCGCCAGACGCCCGAGATGGTCGCCACGGCCGCGCTCCAGGAGGATGTCGACGTGGTCGGCCTGTCGATCCTGTCGGGGGCGCACATGACCCTCGTGCCGCGCATCACGAGGCTCCTCGCCGAGCAGGGCCAGGCCGACGTCCTGGTCACGGTCGGCGGCATCATCCCGGACGTGGACGTGCCGGTCCTCAAGGAGGCCGGCGTGGCCGCCGTGTTCGGTCCCGGCACGACCATCGCCAGCGTCGCCGAGTTCCTGCGGTCGAACGCGCGACCGCGCGACTGAGGTGGCCGGCGACGCCCCGACGCGTGCCGACGCGCTCGCCGATGCCGCCATCGCCGGCGATCGACTCGCGCTCGCCCGACTGCTGACCGCGGTCGAGAACCGGACCCCGCTGGCCGAGGCCGCGCTCCGCCGGCTGTACCCGCTGGCGGGGCGAGCCCACCTGGTCGGCATCACCGGACCGCCCGGCGCGGGCAAGTCCACGCTCGTCGCCGCCCTGCTGGCCGAGGTCCGGGCCGCCGGACGGCCGGTCGCGGTCGTCGCGGTCGACCCCTCGTCGCCGATCACCGGCGGCGCCCTCCTCGGCGACCGCGTGCGGATGCAGGCGTATGCCGGCGATCGCGACGTGTTCATCCGCTCGATGGCCTCGCGTGGCCACGCGGGCGGGCTGGCCGCCACGACGACGGCCGCGGCGGCCGTGCTCGACGCCGCCGGCTTCGACCTTGTGCTGATCGAGACGGTCGGCACCGGCCAGAGCGAGGTCGAGATCGCGGCCGCCGCGGACACGACCGTCGTGCTCGAGGCGCCCGAGATGGGCGACGAGGTCCAGGCCATCAAGGCCGGCCTGCTGGAGGTGGCGGACCTCGTGGTGGTCAACAAGGGCGACAAGCCCGGAGCCCAGCGGACCGCCGCCCAGCTGCGAGCGATGCTGGTGCCGAGCGTCGGCCGGGACCTCGACGATCCGCCCGGCGGCGACCCGGCCGAGGCGGCCCCCATGCGCCCCCGTCGCCCGACCCCGAAGCGGCCCGACGTGCTGGTCACGACCGCCTCGACGGGTGACGGCGTGCCCGAGCTGCTGGCGGCGATCGACCGGCACCGCGCGGCCGGACGGGACGCCGCGGCCACGACCCACGCGCGACGGACCCGGGCGGCGACGCAGGTCCGGGCCATCCTGGCCGAGCGCCTGGCCGATCGACTCCGCGCTCCCGCCCTGGCGGAACGCACCGCCGCCGCGATCGAGGCGGTCGCGACCCACCGGCTCGATCCGTTCGCGGCCGCGGATGCCCTGCTGGCCGACGTGCTCGGCGGGGACCAGCCGGCCGGGGCGCCGACGCCCGAGCGCCCGTGACTGACCGCCTCCTGCGCGGCCCGTTCGTCGCCCTGTTCGTCGCAGCCCTCGCGTTCTTCGCCGCGGGCGGCCTCGTCCTCCCGGTCGCGTCCCGCTTCGCGGAGGGCCCGCTCGGGCTCGACGGGCTCGGGATCGGCGTGGGGATCGGGGCCTTCTCGGTGGCGGCGCTCGTCATGCGCCCCGTCGTGGGCTGGTCGGCCGACCGGTTCGGCCGCCGGCCACTGCTGCTGTTCGGCGGCGCGCTCACCGTCGTCGCGCTCGTCGCCCACGTCGCCGTCGATTCCCTGCCGGCCTTCATCGCCGTCCGCGCCCTGCTGGGCGTGGCCGAGGCGTTCTACTTCGTCGCCGCGCTGGCCGCCATCAGCGACCTCGCGCCGGTGGAGCGCCGCGGCGAGGCCTTCAACATCGGCAGCCTGGCGGTCTACGTCGGCCTGGGCCTCGGACCGCTGATCGGCGAGACGCTCCTCGACATCGGCGGCTACGACGTGGCGTGGCTCGGCGCGGGCGCCATCGCGTTCGTGGCCGTCGGCCTGTCCGTGCTGGTGCCCGAAACAGCGCCCGGGGTGCTGGCGGGCGGCCGCGCGACCCGGACGCGCACGCCGCTCATCCACCCGGCGGGCGTGCTGCCCGGCCTGCTCATCCTGTCCGGGACGTGGGGGATGGCCGCGTTCTTCGCGTTCATCCCGTTGCACGCTGACGCGGTCGGGCTCGACGGCGCCGGCCCGCTGCTGGCGATCTACGCAGCGATCGTCATCGGGCTCCGGATCGTGTTCGCGAAGCTGCCCGACCGGCTCGGCGCGGTCCGCCTGTCGTCCAGCGCGCTGGTGGCCACCGGGGTCGGGCTGGGCATCATGGGCATCGTCGCCGGCGAGGTCGGCCTGTTCGTCAGGACCGCCGTGTTCGCCACGGGCATCGCCTTCATGTTCCCGGCCCTCATGGCGGTCGCCGTGGGTCGCGTCGAGCCGGGCGAGCGGGGAGCGGTCGTCGGCACGACCAGTGCGTTCATGGACCTGTC